>CALLSU010000024.1:0-3401 GCA_938011935.1 uncultured Collinsella sp. | reverse complement strand
ACGGCGGAACTCCCCGCTTTTATGGGGTCGCGCCCCTTCTCGGCAGCCAATCGGCTACTCGAACAGCACGGCTCGACCCCCGTCAACTGGATTTGCCTCGGCTAAAAATCGATACATCAAAAACGCGCCCGACGGCTTTCCATCGGACGCGTTTCCTATTCGGGCCAAATAAATTGTGTGCGGCCGGCCTCGCCGCCATCGATCAGCAGGCTCTGCCCGGTCATAAACCGGTTGGTCACGCCCACAAAGTAGATCCACTCGGCGATCTCTTGGGCGGTGGCCCAGCGTTTAAGCGGCGTGAGCTCCATAATCTGGTTCCACAGGTGTTCGTCTTCCATCACGCAACGGTTGAGCGGTGTGATAACGCCACCCGGGTCCACGCTGTTGGCGATGGCCTGCGGCGCCAGGCGGTTTGCAAGGTTCTTGGTGTAGGCGATAACGCCGCCCTTGCTGGCGGCATAGGCGGGAAACTCCGATCCCGTATGCCCGCTCGCCGAGCCCACATTGACCACGGATTTGATAGCCGGCGTCGGCTTGGCGGCAAGCCCCTCCCCCACAAAGGCATAGCGCTCGGTCACGTTGATGGTGCCACGTAGGTTGGCGGCAATGTCGTCGGCCGAATCCTGCGTACCGGCAACGTTTACGATCACCTGGGGTTCAAGGTCGTCTGGAAACGAGTCCGGTTCGCGGACATCAACGATCAGATGGCGGTAGCGCTCGTGTTCGATCGCCGCCGGCAGCAGATCAAAGCCCACGACCTCGTGGTCCTCGTCCAAAAAACGCTGCACGCACGCGGCTCCGATACCGCCCGAGGCACCCGTGATCAAAACCCGCATACTTGCTCCTTAGGCGGTTGCGTGACGCTCGAGGTACTCGGCGCCCACATTCTCGCGCTCCCAGCCACGCACGACCTTGTAGCCCACGGGGCTCAGGAAGACCTCGCACAGCAGCTCGGCAACAGCGCCGGTCAGCGAGCACATAAGGACCTGCACCCAAGTCCAACCAAAGAACGTGTGGCTCACCACAATGGCAAAGACCAAGTTGTCGATAAACTGGCCAACACCCGTGGACACATAAGAGCGGAAGGCAAAGCTCGCAAAGTTATTCTTTTTGAGCATACGTCCGAGCGACTGGTTGAGCGTGGAATTAACCACGGCAGAAACGAGCATTGCCAGCGAAGAGCCCAGCACCACGTACCAGGTGCCGCCAATGGTGGCGTTAAGGGCGCTGTTGACCTCGATCATGCCCGTGTCGTAGTAGGCGCCCCACATGCCGGGCGTGAGCGAGCATGCCCAAAAGCACAGGCTCACGGCCAGGTTGACCAGCAGCGCGAGGATAGAGATTTTGATGGATGCCTTGGCGCCAAAGCGCTTGCAGATCATGTCCTGGCACAAAAACGAAACCCAGCTCACCACAAAGCCGCAATCGAGTGCCAGATACGGCAGGCTGATGAGCTCTTTGTTGGCCAGCAGGTTCATCATGATGACGCTCACGAAAAACAGCGAAACCGTTGCCGCGGGAATGCTCCGCAACAGGACCTTGTAGTCCTCCATGACCTTCTTGATCATTATGTACTCCTTTGGTTTTAGGTTTAACGAGCAGGATATCGGACCCGAACTGCTCGGACGCCCCGGTCTTGAGACGACGGTGGGTATGATAGCCGCTCATACGGCATCAGGCAAGTAAACGGCGCGGCAGCCCCGCAGGGCCACCGCGCCGATGCGTTAAAACGCTACGTTGCCAAACTCCGACAGGATAAGGTCGGGGTTGTGGTCGGTTGCCCAATCCACGTTCCACGGGCTCGTGAACAGCAGCAGCTTACCGCCGCGCATGTCCTCGACGCGCAGGGTGTCGCGCGTGAGCGAAAGAGCCGGAATGTCAATGGTATCAGGGTCGTTCTGGATCCAGCGAATGTCCGTATAGGGCAGCGGCTGGCGACGAACCTCAACACGATATTCGGCCTTGAGGCGGCGCTCGAGCACCTCAAACTGCAGTACGCCGACCACGCCCACGATGACGCTCTCCATGCCGGCACCCAGCTCGCGGAAGATCTGGATGGCGCCCTCCTGGGCAAGCTCCTCCATGCCCTTCACAAACTGCTTGCGCTTAAGCGTGTCGACCTGCGTGATGCGGGCGAACATCTCGGGGGCAAACGTCGGGATCTGCGGATACTGCACGTGGCGCTTGCCAGAGCACACGGTGTCACCGATGCTAAAGATACCCGGATCGAACAGGCCCACGATATCGCCCGCGTATGCCTCGTCCACGATGGCGCGGTCATCGGCCATCATCGACGTGCCCGTGGCAAGCTTGAGTTTACGGTTGCCCTGCACGTGGAAGGCGTCCATGCCACGCTCGAACTTGCCCGAGCAAATGCGCACAAAGGCGATGCGGTCTCGGTGGTTCTTGTCCATATTGGCCTGGATCTTAAACACAAAGCCGCTAAAGTCGTCGCGGCAGGGATCGACCGGCTCGCTGGTGAGCGTATCGATATAGGCGCGCGGCGTCGGGGCCAGGCGCAGGAACTCCTTGAGGAAGGGCTCCACACCAAAGTTGGTGAGCGCCGAGCCAAAGAACGCCGGGCTCAGCTTGCCGCAGGCCACAGCATCCAAGTCGAGCTCGTCGCCGGCGCCATCGAGCAGCTCGATGTCGTCCATTAGGTTCTTATGGTTCTCCTCGCCAATGAGCTCGTCCATCGCGGGGTCGCCCAACTCTGCCTCGACCTCGGCGACCTTCTTGGTGGCGTTGGCGTGACCGTCGCCCTCAAAGGCAATGACGCGACGGGTCTGACGGTCGAACACGCCGCGGAAGTTGCGGCCGCTGCCGATCGGCCAGTTCATGGGATACGTATTGATACCCAGGACGTTCTCGATCTCTTCCATGAGCTCAAACGGGTCGCGAGCCTCGTGGTCGAGCTTGTTCACAAAGGTGAAGATGGGAATGTGGCGCAGCGTACAGACCTTAAAGAGCTTTTTGGTCTGGGCCTCGACGCCCTTGGCGCCATCGATGACCATGACCGCGGCGTCAGCAGCCATAAGGGTACGGTAGGTATCCTCCGAGAAGTCCTGGTGGCCGGGGGTATCGAGGATATTGACGCAGGCGCCGTTGTAGGTGAACTGCAGCACCGAGGAGGTAACGGAGATACCGCGCTCCTTCTCGATGTCCATCCAGTCCGAGACGGCATGCTTGGCCGAGCTCTTGCCCTTGACCGAGCCGGCAGTCTGGATGCTGCCGGTATAGAGCAGCAGCTTCTCGGTAAGCGTGGTCTTACCGGCGTCCGGGTGGCTGATGATCGCGAATGTGCGGCGCGACGAGATTTCATCCGACAGGCTTGCCATGCGGATCCTTTCTTGCATTGAGTGCATTACGTCGATGTAACCGTACTATTGTAGCCGCGAAAT
>CALLSU010000023.1:0-42048 GCA_938011935.1 uncultured Collinsella sp. | reverse complement strand
CTCAGGGGGAGAGCGCTTCCCTGACACGGAAGAGGTCAGAAGTTCAAATCTTCTAACGCCCACCAAATGTTCGCAGCTCAGAGGCTATGTCCTCTGGGCTGTTTTGTTTTTTGTCGCTAAATCCGCTGGCAGTTCCAACCGTCATCGCAACGTAACAACAATTCACCTGACGAATGGCAGCCAAATATATTCAATACCCCAACATCAACAATAGCCAGGCACAAAACTGCGCCGCAAGCTGCTCCAACCGCCCAACTGGTCAAAAGCCGACCATCTACTTGCCAATTTATCTAACGGCGTAACCAAGCAGTCCGCGCCGCAACTTCTCAACAAAACGCCGCGATGTCTGCGCCCTGCGGTATCCTTGAGCCACTCGCACCTGCAGCACCAAGGAGCCGCCATGCGCACCGAGCTCGATGTCCCCTTTTCGCACAAAGAAGAAGCCAAAGCGCTGGGCGCCAAATGGGACCGGACCAAGAAGATCTGGTATGTACCCAGCGGCGTCAACCCCGAGCCCTTTGCCGAGTGGCTGCCCGGTGTTGACCGATCCGACCCCTCAGCGCCGTATATATATCTAGTACTGGGCAAGCGCGAGTGCTGGAAGTGTCACAAAGAGACCTCGGTCGCGGCCTTCGGCATTCCCTATCGAACCGATAACGACGAGAGCATCGCCATCGCGCACGCGCCCAACGAAGCCGGGCACATTACCATCGACACGGCCAACGCCAACGCACTCGCCATCGTGCCCGCTCTTGGCTGCGTGCCGGGCGAGATCCGCGACTATCTTTCTAAGCGCTGCGGCTACAAGCCCGTAGGCGCGCGAGCCTCCAAAGCCCCGTCGCTCGGCAACACGTGCACCATTTGCGACGCGCTGCAAGGCAGCCGCTATCTGTTCGAGGAGCCCTCGTCCCCGTTTGCCCTCACTGCCATCAACAAGCTGCCGGCACTGGAGTTTGTACGCGTCGAAGTTGCCGGCGTCTTTGGCGTCCCGGCCACGCGCACCGACTTTGACCAGGCGCTCTTTACCTGGGCACGCGACCATCACGCCAAGTTCCACAAGCAGCTCGGTGAGGGGATTTATTTATAGGGACAGAGATGCCTTCACAGCCAGCTCCTCCGCATCACCTATCCCTCGTCGCCGGCGTCGTACACGATATCGAGGCCACAAACAGGGCATTTCTCCTGATACACCGGCATATGAACGCCTGTCCGTTTTCTCACTTCGTCGCTAAGTCTGTCGCACGCATCGATGAACCGAATGTCGAGGCACGGTATTTGCGAGCCGCAGCAAGGACAGGCGACGACAAACGACCCGCAATCAACTTCTACGCTCGGAAACATTTTGTTGTCTATAAGGGCGCACGGCAGTTTTCCGTACTTCCCCATCGCAATATCGCCTCGCCAGCTCACGTTCGCTCCCCTCTCGCTATACAAATCAGGAAGAGCATGCACCGGCAGGCGTGTGCGAGATTGCATCGCCACGCGATCCGATCAAACAGCACAATCGTAAAAGACCGCCAAAACCAAATTTCATCGTCGGTCGCACCCTGTCCGGCAAACTCAATATCGACGGGTATGTGCTTCAGATAACTCATGTCGGGCGCAAAACGAGGGTCCGGTCCGCCTTTATGAACAGGACCGTGCAGAACAAACCATCCGTTTTCGGGCTCGAACCGCTCAACAAACGCAAGGCCGAGCACCTTATAGCCCACCTCGGTTGCAAATATGACTCCGACTGGGACGTCACATTCCATGCAGTTGAGCATTTTACGGTTGTAATTCTGGTCTCGAAAACCAACGGTACCCGGCGCTTGAACCGAGTACTTAATGACCCACGTACCATCGTCCAAATAGAGCGGAGGCACATTGTTGATGCTCTCGGTTTGCCGCTGGCGCGCTTGTACCCCGCTACCCCACTCCCCTGTATACTGATGTAGCACGTGTTTCATCCGGGCTTGTTGGGCCGGATTGTTCATGGGAGGTTCTTGTGGCTGTTTCGAATCCGCCTAAGGGGAGCGTTTCTTCTTCGTCCATCAAGCCGGTTACGCGCAAGGCCGTGCGTTGCCAGCGCGAGGTCGCTTGGCTTGTCACGCAGGCGGCGGGCAGACTCGTGGCGACCACTCAGGACGTCAATGCGCCTACGCCGAGCTTTGTGTTAGCGGCGGCGCTGGATTTTGTGCGCCAATTGGAGCTTGCCGCACAGGATGCCAGCGGCCACCTCGACTACCAGAATGTTATGGCGCCCGACCTGCAAACGTTCTGCCACATGGCCAAGTTGCCCGCCGCGCCCAATGCGCTTTCGGACGCAGGCTACATGTTTACGCTTTCGGGCGCGGACCTTATCCGCGACATCTACGCATACTGCAGCGAGCTCGCCGAGCGCAGCGTCTTTGGCACGGCAGAAATCAAACCGGGATATGTCATCAAGCTGGTTCTTAGGCTGTTCTTGATGGACGGGTTCGGGGCCATGCCGGCGTAAGCCGAGTCTTTAGCATCACCGTCGACTGGGCAACAACCGCTTTACCTTAGTGGGCGCCAATCGAGGGTCGATTATTGGGTCGCCTCGTCCACTAACGCATTTATTCCACGCGCTCTGACAGTCGATATTTGCGGTTGCGGCTTGTCGACGGCGCCGTCGGCTCAAGCTCACCCTGCTCAATGAGCGCATTGACGCGTGCCCTAACCTGGGAAACCGTGAGTCCCGTGCGCTCCGCCAGTTCGCGCGTCCCCAATTCGCCGTAGCGCTTGAGTGCCGTCATAATCAAGTCCCCGCCATGATCGACTGGCTCGATCTTTGGACGGTAAAGTACGACCTTGAACCGATCGAACCCCGGGCAGAACAGGGGCTCGGCCAGACCATGCGCGCGCATGGCATCGATCATCATCGGGATGCCCGAGCCATTGCCCTCAGCCGGCGAACCTGCGCCATCCGGCAGCGGGACAATCGACATGAGTTTCACGAGCGTCGCGTTACGGCATCGGGAGCTGCCGTCAAACAAGTTCTCGCGAGTCTTTCCCCCGTAAAGGCCGCCAGGATTCGTCACCTCGACACGATCGTCAAGGACGTCGACGGCAATCGATTGTCCACAGAACCGATCCCCGTATTCTCGATGGATTACGGCGTTGGCGATTGCCTCGCGCAGAACCTCCTCGGGAATCTCCAGCGAGTCGACACGCGAGACGCCTTGGACGGTCGAGGTTCGCCGCAAATTCTTGGCGACGGCCGCGACAGCATCCGAGATCATCTCGCCCAACGTTCCCTCACAGATTGTGCGGTCCATAAACCTTAGTGGCCCCGCAGCTCCCTTTTGAGTTCCCACGTGGACAGCCACATCAATGAAGAGCTTGGGATAGAACTGCTGAGGGTAAACGCCCGCGGCAAGGAGGCCGGCCTTGGTAACATTGCCCTGGAAGTCGAGGAAATTCAGACGCTCCATCTTTGTCTTCTTGTCCGCCGCACCGCGCATCGCTCGAGGCGTCAACGAATAGGCACGCTCTATCGTGCGGTCGACCAGCGACTCGTCGAGATCGCCCACACTCGTGCCGGGCACCGCATCGCGATCGCTAGGACTCGTCCGTTCATATGACGACAGTGCCAAAACCTCGGTCGACGAAAGCGGGACATCTTTGTCATCGATGCGTTTGTAGCTGCCACCTTGAGCGCCCCGCTCTATGACATAGCAAGGCTTGCTCGACGGGTCAAGCTCCTCAATCGCGATGACTAGAACCGCGGTACCCTGGAGCTCCACGCGCTCAATGGTGTATTTGGGCGGATTGGCCAGCTTTCCGCGACCGCCAGCATCGCCCATGCCCGCCACGAATTGGTTGAGCACTTTCTCGGTCTCAAAGTTTGCAACTGGGACAAAACCCGCGCGCTCGCTCACTCCGAGTACGATGATGCCGCCGGCGGTGTTTGCGAAAGCGCTGACCGTTTCCCATACGTCGCGGGAAAGCGTCGTGGCACTCTCCTTGACCTCAACGTTAAGATCGTCCGAGCCCATGCGCCTTAAAGACTCGAGCAGACCGGTCAGTTCGTTTTCGTTCATCTGCACGTCCTTTCGCTCGGTTCTGCGAAGAATGCCGCGAATAGATTTCCTTCGTCTCTCAGTTATCTCTCGTAATTATCTCTCATCTTTCTGTTATCTCTCATATTAGAGAGGAGTGAGAGATGAAAGATAAGATGTCTGTCATCTGTTTCATTTAAACATGTTTTCGCTGGTAAAACAATCTATATTGAGACAATACCATGGTTGTCTGTCTCTTTGCAGCATTGTTATCTCTCATATTTATCTCTCATCTTTCTGTTATCTCTCGTATTAGAGACGAATGAGATATGAGAGATGTGCGGGCGGCGGATGAGCGTGGATTTTGGACGGTCGGGAAATGAGGGTGGATATTTGGACGGTTTTTGGGCGTTTTGAGGCTGATTCCGTCCGAAAATCCACTCTCATTCGATAGGCGTCCAAGTTTCCACGCTCGTGCGGTGAACGCGCGGGGCCTTTGTCCAATCCGCTGGCATCGTCTTCAGTTCGTCGCAGAGCCGCGGCCCCATATGGGTATACTCTCGGGGATTCGACTCGATTCGCCCCCGCTGGGGCGTCAAAGGAGACTGCATATGCCCACCACCTCAACCGACCCGCGCGCCGCAGCCGCCGCGCTGCTGGCACCCGGCACCACCTGCCACGGCTTTGCCGTCGAGCGTTGCGAGACTGTGCCCGAGCTCGACTCGGACGCCTACGTGCTGCGCCACACCGCCTCGGGCGCTCGCCTGCTGTACCTGGCGTGCGACGACGAAAACAAAGCCTTTGCCATTGGCTTTAAGACGCCGCCGGCCGACTCCACCGGCGTGTTCCATATTCTTGAGCACTCGGTGCTGTGCGGATCGGCCAAGTTTCCCGTCAAGGAGCCGTTTGTCGACCTGATCAAGAGCTCCATGCAGACGTTCCTCAACGCCATGACCTACCCCGACAAGACCATCTACCCCGTTGCCACCACCAACGAGCAGGACCTCTATAACCTGATGGACGTGTACTTGGACGCGGTGTTCAACCCGGCCATCTATACCAAGCCCACCATCTTTGAGCAGGAGGGCTGGCACTACGAGCTGGACCTGCCGGAGGACGCCGGCGAGGTAGATTTTGAGGCATGTCCCAAAAATCTACGCGAGGGCACGCTGCGTTACAACGGCGTGGTGTTCAACGAGATGAAGGGCGCACTGTCCGACCCCATGAGCGTGCTGGACGACGCCGTCAACGCCGCGCTCTATCCCGACACCGCCTATGCGCACGAGAGCGGCGGCGACCCGCGCGCGATTCCCGCGCTCACCTACGAGCAGTTCCTGGACACGCACGCGCGCCACTACAATCCTTCCAACTCCTACATCACGCTCTATGGCGATCTGGACGTGGACCGCGCACTGGCCTTTTTGGACGAGCGCTATCTGTCGCAGCCGAGTGCCGCGAGCCGCCGCATGGACGCTGCCGTCGCCGCCGGCGAGGACCCGTCCGCGCTGGCGCCCAATCCGCTGGACGTGCAGGCGCCCGTGACCTGCGAGTACAAGCGCGTCGAGATGGCCACCACACCCGAGAACGCCCTGGTGGGCCTGGGCCTGGTGCTGGGCGGCGCGCTCGATCGCAAGCGCACGATCGCGGCGGATATCCTGTTTGAGGCGCTGCTGGGTTCCAACGAAGCACCGGTTAAGAAGGCCATTCTGGCCGCCGGCCTGGGCGGCAACGTGGTGAGCTACACCGCGGCCGAGAGCCTGCAGCCCTACGAGCTCATCATGTTGCAAAACGCGCAGCCCGGCGTGGCGCGCGAGCTGCGCCGCGTGTTCCAGGACGCCTGCCGCGACCTGTGCGAGCACGGCGTTCCGCGCGAGCGCCTGGAAGCCATCATCAGCAGCAACGAATACGATCTGCGCCAGCGCGACTACGGCATCGCCGACGGCGTGGCCATTGCGTGCGACGCGCTGAGCACCTGGCTCTACGATGACGACGCCGCGACGCTGGCACTCAAGTACGGACCGGTGTACGAGGAGCTGCGTAGCGAGCTGGACGGCACCTACTTTGAGGACCTGCTGCGCGAGCTGGTGCTGGAGAACGACCACATGGCGCTCGTCGAGCTGGTGCCGGTGGACGCCGCCGAGGGTTCGGAGGGTGCCGAGGCCATCGAGCTGGCAGCCAAGCGCGACGCCATGACCGATTCCGAGCTGGCCGACGTGGTCGAGCGCACGGCCGCGCTGCGTGCCGCGCAGGAAGCCGAGGACACGCCCGAGGACAAGGCCACGCTGCCGCGCCTGCGCGTGTCCGACATTGGCGAGGCGCGCCCCGAACCGCCGCTGGTCGTGGACACGACCGTGCCCATCCCCTGTCTGCGCCACGACATCCCCACCAACCGCCTGGCCTACGCCATGCAGTATTTCGACCTGAGCTGCGTCGCGTTTGAGGACCTGCCCTATGTGACGCTGCTCTGCCGTCTGCTTAAGCAGCTGCCCACGCGCGAGCACTCGGCCGAGGAACTCGACAACTTGCTCGCTGGCAAGCTGGGCTTTTTGAGCTTTACGACCGAAGTCATGACCCAGCCCGACGTGGACGGCGTGCGCCCCTACCTGCTGGTGAGCGCCGGCGCCCTGTCCGAGAAGATTGATGCACTGGCGAGTCTGCCGCGCGAGGTATGGTCGAGCACACTGCTGGCGGACGCCGACGCCGACCGCATGCGAGACGTGCTTACGCAGATTCGCATTGGGCTTGAGCAGGGCTTTATCAACAACGGCCACTCGGCGGCGCTGGGTCGCGCGATGAGCTACAGCTCGCCTTCGGCCGTGGTGCGCGAGCAGCTTTCGGGCGTGGATTTCTACCTGTTCCTGCGCGATCTGCTCGAGCACTTTGGCGAGCGCCTGGACGACCTGCGCGCCAAGCTTGCCGAGCTGGCAGGCCGCATCTTTGTGGCCGATGGCTGCATGGCGAGCTTTACCGGCAGCGACGAGGACTTTGACGCGTACTGGGATGCCGCGGGCGATCTGGGGCTGGGTGCGGGCGATGGTGCCGGCCGCGACGCGCTCGCGGTGCCGGCACCGTGCGACCGCCACGAGGCTTTCGTGATCCCCAGCGACATCTGCTTTGCCGCGCGTGCGTGCGATCCGCGTCGCCTAGGCATTGACGTGACAGGCGCCTGGGCGGTTGCCGCCAACGCGCTCTCCTACGACTACCTGTGGAACGAAATCCGCGTAAAAGGCGGCGCGTACGGCTGTGGATTCCGCGCGGCCGGCGAGCGTCAGACGGCGTTCTACACCTACCGCGACCCGGCAATCGACCCCTCGATTGAGCGCGTGGCGCGCGCAGGCGAATGGCTCGGCAGCTTTGAGCCCGACGAGGCCGCCTTTGAGGGCTTTATCGTGAGCTGCGTGAGTGGCATGGACGCGCCGGCGAAGCCCTACGCGCTCACCAAGCGCCGCAATACGACCTACCTTGCCGGGCTCGACCCGCATGCACGCGAGGAGCGTCGCGCCCAAATGCTCGCGACCACACCCGCTGAGCTGCGCTCGCTCGGCGCCGACGTAACGCGCATCGCAGCCGAGTCGCCGACCTGCGTCTTTGGTGGCCGCGACGTCATCGCCAAGAGCAACGCCGGCTTTAACATCGTCGACCTGATGGGCTAACGCACAGCAAAGGTAGATTTTTGGGACATACCTGAAAATCTACCTTTTTCTTTGGGGCGGTCGGGGCGGAGCGAACCAGCTTTGGCACGGGACGCCCCGCCCGCCGGTTTGTCTCGATCTGTAACAGGTAGACAAGAATATGGGCTCCAAACGTTACAGATCGAGACAGTTCTGGGCGACACCGGCCCTTTGTCTCGATCTGTAACACCTAGGCCCATTTTTGCCGAGTAACTGTTACAGATTTAGACAAACTGCCGCGAAAGCTCATCCTCGGCCCAAACCACCATGAAGGGAACAGGCACCTTTGTGGTGGTTCGAACACTTGTTCCATACGTACATGTGTTCTATAATATGGGAGATTGCATCGGACTTAAATTGCAACTAGAATGTAGTTGCAGAATGTGAGGCGGGATGACTCGAGCCGATAAACTCATCGCCCAACTGTTTAGCTGCCCCTCGACGTATCGGTATGCCGATTTTTTAAAAGTCATGGCCTCATATGGCTTTGAAATGGACAGCAAGGGCAAGACATCCGGATCGCGCGTTCGCTTTTACAGGCCATCAGATGGCAGGATGTTCGTGATGCATGCACCCCATCCATCTGACGAATTGACAGCGGGGACCATTCGAAACATCGTTCGATTTCTGCAGGATGTCGGAGGCATTCATGAGTAACGTTTTGGCATACAAGGGCTATTTCGCCCCAGTCGAGTTCGATGCCGAGCAGCGCGTGCTAACAGGTATGGTCGCCGGCATTAGGGACGCCATCGTATTTGAAGGCTCCACGGCTGAAGAAGTGGAGCAATGCTTCCACGACGCCGTCGACGATTACCTTGAGTTTTGCGCCGAGAAGGGCAAGGAGCCCGAGCGGGCTTTCAAAGGCTCGTTCAACGTAAGAACGGGCTCTGAGCTCCACAAGCAAGCGGCGCTGGCAGCGGCAAGGAAGGGCGAGTCACTCAATAAGTTTGTGACCGAAGCAATCGCCGCGGCGTTATAAACCACCACAAAGGGGACAGGCACCTTTGTGGTGGTTTTGACGTTTGCCCAGATAAAACCTGCCAAAATAAACCTGTCCCTTTTTGGCAGGCTTGCTAGAGGAGTGATGGATGGATAAGGCCGAGTTGCGGCGGGCGGTGATTGCTCGGCGTGATGCTCTTGATTTGGACTTGCGGGCGGCGAAGTCTGCCGCTATCTGTGCGCGGCTTGTTGAGCTGCTGGTCAGCTCGGATCCCGCGGCACCACACACCGTTGCCGTCTATGCCGCCATGGGTTCCGAGGCAGACCCTGCCGCCTTTGCCGCCGCGACCGCCAAACGCGGCTGGCGCGTGGCCTATCCGTGCATGCTCTCGGCAACCGAAGCTGCTGCCTGCGGCCAGCGTATGTGCATGCGTGCGGTCGCTGCTGGCGACGCATCCGCGGCCCCGTTTATTGCCCACCCCACGCGGGCCTTCGCAGCCACGGACATCGATAGCAGCCGCTTCCCTATCGTGCCTGCCGAAGCTCTCGACATGATCGTCGTGCCGCTCGTAGCCTTCGACCGCGCCGGCGCGCGCCTGGGCTACGGCGGCGGCTGCTATGACCGCTACCTGCCCATGCTCTCGCCCGCATGCCAAATCATCGGCATCGCCTTTGACGAGCAGCGTGTCGACCACGTTCCCACCGACGCCCACGACCTGCCGCTACCCCACATCATCAGCGCCTAACGGCTGGCACGCTGCACCCCACAAAAATGAGCGTGGAAAATCTCCCGCTTTGAGTCCCTTTATGAGCCAAAAACGGGAGATTATCCACGCTCATGTTGCAAACGTCCGTTTTTCCACGCTCATCCGTCCGGATTTCCACGCTCATTTCTCAAGCGTCCGAAAATCCACGCTCGCGTGTCTGAAAATCCACGCTCAATCAATGCGCGTCCAGATTTCCACTCTCATGTGTCCGATTATCCACGCTCGTGCAGCCTAACGCCCTGTAACCGTCTCAGCAGGCACGCGGCACGCCGGCAACCTTGAGCTTGCGATCGAGCTTTGTCGGGTCCCTTAGATCATCCCAGCACAAGCGCACAATCTTGCAGTTATCGAGCAGCGAAAGCCTCGACTCGCGCTGGCGCTCATCAAATTGCGCCTTTGCAAGCCTGCCCTCCTCCGCCGCCTTCTCGCTTTTAACGAATCCATCGAACTCCCCAATGATCAACCGGTCGCCCACGCGCCACAGGTAGTCAACGCGATACGGCCTTCCCGGCTCAACCGGGTCGAACAGCTCAACTTGCAGCTCCGGAACCTGCCAGCCGCGCTCGATCATCAGCGCACGCGCCTTGGACTCGCCGCCGCTTTCCGACAAGCCGTCGGCACACCGCGCGACCCTGCGCGCCGTCACAACACCGCGACGATTCAAGCCAAGCCTGTCGACCGTCTCAACAAGATGCTCCTTCGACAAAAGCTGCTCATGGAGCACCGAGTCCGCAATGATCAGCCCCTCGACAAACGACGCGTCGACCAGGCAATCCGTAATCGTCTGATCGATATCGGTCACGGCAATATCCATCTGGCTGGCCCGTGTTCGATGAGCATAGCGATGGCGAATGACCCGAGAGCCCGGCGTCGTCGATTGCGCCGGCATCGCGGCGATATGGATGTGCGTCAAATTGGCATGCGAAACCGAAAGACCATAGACAACGGCCGCCGTATAGGGGCAAAACGTCCAGTCGGGGTGCTTTTGCGCAAGCGCCCGCACCCGATGCAGATAACGCTGCCGAAACTTGAGCTCGGACCCAGTATTCCGGACGCGCATACAGTCCCGGCATGACCACTTCGAGACTTCCCGCCGCCACCCGCCGCTCAATCTGCTTTGCCTCCGCCATCGTGCGCGCGTACACGCAGCTCATCTGCTGCTCGCACGCTTTAATGTGGCCTGTAAGTCTTTGATTCGCCGTCGCGTTTGCCATGTCGCCTCCCAACTCTTGGAACGGCGCCAACGTACCAGACGGTTTCATGCGAAGTCTGACCAAATGCTGTCCAGCAGCTGACCAAATGCTTGACGGTTTTGGATGTTTTAGGCCAATGCTCCATATCTGCAGGTAGAGCGGTTGTCCAGAGGTCTCTGTCTCCACATTTTTATGCCTCAAAAGCCACCGACTTCATTGAAAGAAAATATGCCGTCGATCAAAACTACCTAGTTTGCGATGTAGTCCGCATGTACTCAACGTGTGATGATGCCGACGGTACGGCAGCTGCAAAAAAATGAGCGTGGAAAATCTCCCGCTTTGAGACCCCTTGTGAGCCAAAAACGGGAGATTATCCACGCTCACGTTGCAAACGTCCGATTATCCACGCTCGTGTGTCCGATTTTCCACGCTCATCACGCAGCAGACACGGCAGCGTTCACGGCAACAGATACGGCAACCGCCACAGCCATAGCAGCTGCCACCGCCACAGCGGCAGCCACGGCCGCGGCCTAGTGCTCCTCGCCGGCGCGGGCTAGGTCGTAGGGCGTGGTCTGGTAGACGTAGTAGTTGAGCCAGTTGGTGTAGAGCAGCTGAGCCTGGCTGCGCCAAACGTTGCGCGGCTCGGCGGTGGGGTCGTCGTTTGGGAAGTAATGCGCCGGCACCTGAGGGTTGAGCCCGCGCTTCACGTCGCGCTCGTACTCCAGGCGCAGCGTGTCGGTATCGTACTCGGGGTGGCCAAATACAAAGAAGCGGCGGCTGTCGGTCGACTTGACGATATACAGGCCCACCTCGTCGGACACGGCCACGACCTCAAGCTGCGGCTCGGCCTCCACGTCCTCGCGGCGCACCTCGGTGTTGCGCGAATGCACGGCATAGAAGCGGTCGTCAAAGCCGCGGACCAGCGGGCTTTGTGGCTTCACCAGATAATGCTCGAACACGCCGCTCGCCTTTGCCGGCAGGTCGTGCTTCTGGATACCGTAATGATGGTACAGACCGGCCTGTGCGCCCCAGCAAATATGCAGCGTAGAGTGCACGTGCGTGGTGGACCAGTCCATGATCTGGCAGAGCTCGGGCCAGTAGTCGACCTCCTCGAACGGCATCTGCTCCACGGGCGCGCCCGTGATGATCAGGCCGTCGTAGTGGATGTCGCGGATGTCGTCGAACGTGCGGTAGAACGTCTCCAGGTGGCCGGCGCTTACGTGCGTGGCCTCGTGCGTCTTGGTGCGCAGCAGGTCCACCTCCACCTGCAGCGGCGTGTTGGAGAGCTTGCGCATGATTTGCGTCTCGGTGGCGATTTTGGTGGGCATGAGGTTGAGGATGAGCACGCGCAGCGGACGGATGTCCTGGTGCAGCGCGCGGTACTCGGTCATGACAAAGATGTTCTCGCTCTCGAGCTGCGCAGCGGCAGGGAGGGCGTCGGGGATGCGAATGGGCATGGATGCTCCTTACGAGTCAGTTGCAGCTATGGTACAACGAGCGGCCCCATCCGCGCGAGCACATCGCTCAGCGATGCCGTCAGCGGCCCGAATCACTCCAAAAATAGAGATTAAGGCATGTCCCAAAAATCTACGGCGCTTTAGCCTAGCAAAGTGGCAGCAGGACGCTACAATGGTTCGACGCGAAAAACTCGGCCGAAAGGATACATATATGTACCAGACGCGTAAGATCGGTGTGGTCGGCCAGGGCCACGTAGGAGCACATGTCGCCAACAGCCTGCTTATGCAGGGCATTGCCGATGAGCTGTACCTGTGCGATATCAACGAGGCCAAGGTGACGTCCGAGGTCCAGGACCTGCGCGACTCCCTTTCGTTTGTCCCGTATAACACCAAAATCGTCAACTGCTACGACCACTACGAGGAGCTAGCTTGCTGCGACGTCATCGTCAACGCCGCCGGCAAGGTCGCGCTGGCCGCTGGCAACCGCGACGGTGAGTTGTTCTTTACCACCGACGCCGCCCGCACCTTTGCCAAGCGCATCGTCGACGCCGGCTTCGACGGCATCTTCGTGAGCATCTCCAACCCCTGCGACGTCGTATGCACCGAGCTGTGGCACCTGACCGGCTACGATCCCAAGAAGATCATCGGCTCGGGCTGCGGTCTGGATTCCGCCCGCCTGCGCACCGAGATCTCCAAGAAGGTCGGCGTGAGCCCCAAGTCCATCGACGCCTACATGATCGGCGAGCACGGCTTTAGCCAGCTGGCTGCCTTTAAGTCCGCAACCATCGCCGGCAAGAGCCTCACCGAGCTTCAGGCCGAGAACCCCGACAAGTACGCCTTTGACCACATGGAGGTCGAGGAGCTCGCGCGCAAGGGCGGCTATGTGACCTACCAGGGCAAGCAGTGCACCGAGTACGCCGTCGCCAACTCCGCCGCGCGCGTCTGCGCTGCCGTTCTGCACAACGAGCACGCCGTGCTTTCCGCCTCTACGCTCATGACCGGCCAGTATGGCGAGGAGGGCATCTTCACCTCCCTGCCGTGCGTGATCGGCGCCGAGGGCGTCGAGGAGGTCTACACGCTCGACCTGTCCGAGTACGAGCTCGAGGGCTTCCACAAGAGCTGCCAGCACATCCGCGACAACATCGCCCAGCTCGACTGGTGGGATGCCGAGGCCTACGACGCCAAGTAGGCCGCTGGCTGCCGCAACCTTGCGAATCTAAGCGCGATACCAAGCGGGCCGCGCCGTAAATCCCCGGCGCGGCCCGCCTTTTTGACTCACGCAGTGCCCTTGCGAATCGAAGGTGAATGGTTTTCCCGTTACCTAGTACTGCTCGACGCCCATGTAGCGGCGGAACTCGGGGCTGTGGTCGAACACCTTGCCGCGGGCGGCACGCAGCTCGCAGCTCATCGCGTAGAAGAAGATCGGCTCCAGGAACGAACGCACGCTGGCGGGCACCTCGCCAACGCCGTAGTCAAGCGCGTCGAGCACCATAATCGTATCGGTGTGCGTGTTGAGGAACGCAAGAGCGCGCTCCTCCATGGGGCGGCACTCGCCGGCGCCAAGCTGCACAAAGTAGAACACGCCGGGCTCGGTGGCCTCGAAGGGACCGTGGAAGTACTCGCCAGAGTGGATGTAGCAGCAGTGCTGCCACTGCATCTCCATGAGCGAGCAGATGGCCATGGCGTAGGTCTGGCTAAAGTTGGGGCCGGACCCCAGGATATAGAAGAACTTGTGCTGCTGGCAGAGCTCGGCAAAGCGGGCGCCCAGCTCGGCGTTGACCTTCTCGCGGGCGGCGGGCAGCAGCGCGTCCATCTGCCTGAGGCCCTCGTACATGTCGGCGAGTGCCTCGTAGCCTTCCTGCTGGTCGAGCAGCTCGGCGGCGATCAGGGCGCCGATGCCCTGCGGCACCTCGGCCTGCGACACGCCCTCGCCCCAGGGGTAAACCCAGGTGGTCCACTTGCCGTTGTCGATCTTGGAGCCTTCGCAGTCGGTGAGGGCGACGACCTCGGCGCCGGCGGCCAGCGCCATCTCGCAGCCGTCGACGACCTCCTGCGTGTTGCCGCTGTGACTGCAGGCAATAACGAGCGACTTCGGCCCTAGGCTCTTGGGGGCCATCAAGCAAAACTCGCGTGCCGTGTAGACCGTCGAGGTAAACGTGGTGGCCTCGCGCTTGAGCAGCTCGTTGGCCGGCATCAGGTCGATCATCGAACCGCCACAAGCTATCCAAAAGACGTTCTCGATCTTGCCTTTGCGCTCGATGATTTCCTGAACCAGATCATGTGCGTTCATCCTGATGTTCCTCCTTGTGTGGCGGCTTTGAACGATAGCAGCTCGTACCTGCAGTCGTTCTATGTTGTTCTATTTATAGCACGCAAGCAGTCACCGGTGAAGTCATTACAGCAAATTTATTCTATGTTGTTCTATCTGTGGACGCTAGATGTCGAACACGTAGCGCGAACCTACGATCTTTTGGCGTCCGAGCAGCAAGGGCCGCTCGTCCTCATCGGTAAAGTACGCCTCCATATAGAAGAGCGGCTCGCCGACCGGCACCTCCAGCAGCGAGGCCGCCTGAGCATCGGCAAGCGCAATCTCCACAGTACAGGGGTCGGACTTGAGCGGCGCGCGGCCCGAATGCTCGGCAACGAGCGCAAAGATGGAATTGTCCGTGAGATCCTTGTCGGCAAGCGTCTGCAGATAGGGATGGTCGGCCAGCACAAAGGCGTTGTTCTCGAGCATGACGGGCACGCCGTCTGCCGTGCGCACGCGCTCGACCACGATGAGCTCGCAACCGGGTTCCACCCCAAAAAACGCCGCGTCCTCGCGCGTCGCCGCAACCACCGTGCGCGACACCAGGCGTGCTCCGGCCACCATGTCGTTGGCAGCGCAACCCTCGGAAAAGCTCTGAACGTCACCCTTCTGGACAATTTTGCGCTTGAGCTTGGGCGCGCACACAAACGTGCCCCTCCCCTGCTGACGGCTGAGATACCCCGCGCGCGACAGTTCCTCGATAGCACGGCGCACGGTGATGCGTCCCACGCCGTAGTACTTCGCGAGCTCCATCTCGGAAGGAATGCGCGAGCCGGATGCGTACACGCCACGCGCGATTTCGCCCTTCAGGTCGTCCATAACCTGCTGGTACAGCGGCACGGCGGACACCTCAGTGCGCTCGGTTTTATCGTCGGATGCCATCGTTATGCTCCATTCCGTGCATGTTCGGACTCAAACTCTTCAATCGCCGCCATAAACTGCTCGCCAAAGGCGTCGGCCTTTTTCTCGCCGATGCCGTTGACCTGGATAAGCTCGTCGCGCGTCTGCGGGCGCAGGCGGCACAGACCGCGCAGGGCCTTGTCGGAGAAGACCATGTACGGCGCCATCTCCAGCTCGGTCGAGATCTCCTTGCGCAGGGCACGCAAGCGCTCGAACAGCTCGGCATCGTCACCCACGCGCGGGCGCTGATCCAGCTCGGCCTCCTCGCGCAGCAAATCCACCGCACGGCGGGCGCGGGCCGAGGCCTTGCGCTTGGACGCGCGACGCTTAACGGTAAAGGCAAACGCCTCGTCCTCGACCTCGGCGGCACGCGGGCCCAGCCCCACGACCGGGTACTGCCCCTGCGAGGTTGCCAGATAACCGCGGCCGCACAGCTGGCCGATGATGTCCTTGATGCGCCCGACCGATTCGCTCGACAGCTCACCGTAGCCGCGGTCCTCGTCCAGATGCATCTGGCGAATGCGCTCGGTGTTGCCGCCGTGGAGCACGTCGGCGATGAGCGACTTGCCAAAGCGCATGGGTCGCGCGGCCACGTAGCGCACAGCGGCGC
The DNA here is from genome assembly GCA_938011935.1 of uncultured Collinsella sp. Classification (GTDB taxonomy): domain Bacteria; phylum Actinomycetota; class Coriobacteriia; order Coriobacteriales; family Coriobacteriaceae; genus Collinsella. The sequence goes on along the minus strand of CALLSU010000023.1, from coordinate 26,199 downwards.
GGGCCATATCGGTGACGTCCTCGACCTCGAACTGCGTGAGGCAATTGCTGCAGTTGCCGCAGCCCTCGGCGTCGTCCGTGGCGGTGGTGCCCGCGCCAGCCGCAGCCGCATGCTCGGCCGCGGCCTCGTCGCCAAAGTAGCGCAGCATGTATTCGCGCAGGCAACCGGTGGTATTGCAGTAGCCCTCCATCTGGCTGAGCAGGCGATATCGATTCTGGAGCGCCCACGCGCGCTGCTCGTCGTCGAGCGCCTCGTCGGCAGCATCGCCGCGGTCGATCAGAAAGCGGCGCATGCGAAAATCGTTACCGTTCCACAGCAAGTGGCAGCTGGCCGGGTCGCCGTCGCGGCCAGCGCGGCCAGCCTCCTGGTAGTAGGCCTCGATACTCTCGGGCACGTTGTTGTGAATCACGTAGCGCACGTTGGGTTTGTCGATGCCCATGCCAAAGGCGTTGGTGGCAACCATCACCTGGATATCGTCGTCGATAAAGGCGCGCTGGCTTTGGCGGCGGGCGTCGTTGCCCATGCCGGCATGGTAACGGCCAACGCGAATGCCACTGGGGCCCAGCGCCTCGGCAAGCTCACCTGCCAGCGCATCGACGGTCTTGCGGGTCGAGCAATACACGATGCCGCTCTCGCCCGAATGCGCGATCACATAGTCGCGCACCCAGGCGGTCTTGGCTTTGTCGCCCATCTCCTCGCAGCCAAAGTAGAGGTTCTTGCGATCGAAGCCCGTCACCACCGTCGCGGGGTTTTGCAGGCCGAGCATCTGCTGGATGTCCGCACGCACGCGCTCGGTTGCCGTAGCGGTAAAGGCCGCCACAATGGGACGCTGCGGAAGCGATTCGATGATCTCGCGAATCTGCAGGTAGGCGGGGCGAAAATCCTGGCCCCATTGGCTCACGCAGTGCGCCTCGTCAATGGCCACGAGCGGCACGCCGATGCCGCCGTCGGCCGCGGCCTCCTGTGCAAAGGCTAAAAAGCGTGGCTCGAGCAGGCGCTCGGGCGCCACGTACATAAGTTGATAACGACCCTCGCGCGCCCGCTTGAGCACGGTGTTTTGCTGGGCCGGGGTAAGGCTGGAGTTGAGATAGCTGGGTCGCGCACCCGCCGCGAGCAACGCACGGGTCTGGTCCTCCATAAGCGACAGCAGCGGACTCACCACAAAGGTGATGCCGGGCAGCATGAGCGCGGGCACCTGGTAGCAAATGGACTTGCCGGCGCCCGTGGGCATAACGCCCAGCGCATCGCGACCGGCAAGAATCGCATCGACCATGCGGTCCTGTCCTGGGCGAAACGAGGTGTAGCCAAAATAGGCGCCGAGCGTGTCGAGCGCCATCTGCTGCATGCTATCGGTCATGGTTTCCTAACGTTCAAGTCATCTGCCGCCGATTATACGCCGCCACGCGGACCGGTGCCGCGCCGCTGCCGGCCACGGGCGATGCAATCCGAAGGGAACGAGCGTGGATTTTTGGACACTTTCCGGATGAGCGTGGATAATCTCCCACTTTGAACCCGTCACCAAGCCAAAAACGGGAGATTATCCACGCTCATTCTGCAGATTGCCGCTCTGGCGGGCTTGCAGCGTCGAGCCGTTGCGCGGTTTGGAAAACCGCGCAACTAGAGCTACATGACCATGACGTAGCGCGATCCCACGTAGTACTGCTTACCCATCAGGACCGGCTCATCGTTGGGACCGGTAAAGCCGGCGCGCAGGTTGAGCAGCGGATCATGCGGGGCAATGCCCAGCTCGGCCGCCTGCTCGGCATTAGCTCGAACGGCCTCGACCGTACGGTAGCCAACCGAGACAATCGGCGTTCCGCCAACACGCTCGACCTCGGCAAAAATCGACTTGTCCTCAAGATCGGCCGTCAACAGCTCACGGTAGGCGTCAAACGGCACAAAGATGTTCTCCTCAAAGATGGGCTCGCCGTCGGCCGTACGCACGCGCTTGATATGCAGTAGCAGCGCATCCTTCTGCAGACCAAAGAACTCCATCTCGTTTTGGCGCGCCGGAACGATCTGACGATCGACCACATGTGCACCAGCCTTCATGCCGTTGTTGGAACACAGCGCGGTAAACGTCTGCAGCGTCGAGGCGTGGAACTGGCGATTGATATGCGGCGTGGAAACAAAGGTGCCGCGGCCCTGTTGCTTAACCAGGTAACCATCGGAGCACAGCTCCTCGACGGCGCGGCGCACCGTAATTCGGCTTACCTCGTACTGCTCGGCTAGCTCAAGCTCGGACGGAATACGCTCCTTGGGTGCATAAACACCTTTCTCGATCGCATCCTTGATTTCGTCGTAAATCTGCTGGTAAAGCGGTGCATTTTTGGGTGCAGGCATATCTGATCACTCTTATCGAAATATCGAAATAACTAATACGTATATAACGTCTAGTTTCATATTATCTCATATTGATAAAACGATACACCATCCCTACCAAAAAGCGACAGCTTCATTTTGGTAGGTTTTATCTGGGCAAACGAAAGTCCCTCGAAAGCAACGGGGCTTTCGAGGGGCTCATGCGGAAGGGTTGCGCCGGGCCGGCAAAATGCCAATACCCTACTTGCCGTCGTCCTGCTGCAGGCTGTCCTGCTCGCTGAGGCGCGCCTGCCTGCTGGCCATGCGCGCGGGCTTGTCGGGATCGGGTACGGCCGTGGGCATGGGCTCGTCGACATGACCGCCCCACCAGCCGCCCACAAAGTTGAGCGTGTGGAACACGTTGATCACGGCACCGGGATCAATGTCGCACACCAGCTTGATAATGTCCTGGCTCTCGTAGGTCGAGACAACGGCGTGCAGCAGGTACATCTTTTCGCGGCTGTATCCGCCGATGACCTCGGCGCAGCTAATGCCGTGCTGAAAATGGTCAACATAGGCGGTCATGACCTCGTCTGCCTTGCGCGTCGTGATCTGCAGCGTCACGCGGTCGTAGCGACGATAGAAACTGTCGATGGTCTTGGTCGAAATAAACTGGAACACGATGGAGTACGCCGCATTGTCCCAGCCAAACATAAAGCCAAAGATCGCCAGGATAAAGCAGTTGAAACCAAAAATGACACCCCAGATAGTCTTGCCCGTGTGATTGGAGACCCACAGCGCGATAAAGTCGGTGCCGCCGGTGGATGCGCCGGACTTTAGCGCGATGGCAGCGCCCAGACCCGAGACCACGCCGCCAAAAATGATGAGCATGATCTTGTCGCCCAAAAACGGAGCAAAGTGAAAGATGTTGAGGAACAGCGATGAGAGCACGACCTGCATCATCGAGAAGATGACGAAGCGCTTGCTGATGCCGCTCCAGCATAGGAGCGCCACGGGGATGTTGAGCGCAAGCATACCGAGTGAGATGTCGATGTGAACGCCGCCCAGCGAGGTAACGCGATCGAGCAGGACCGCGACGCCGGTAAGACCGCTCGGAAGCAAGTCGGCGGGCCGAATGAACGCCTGGATCAGAAATGTCTGGAGAACGGCAGAAATGGTGACCGCCACGGCGGTAATGGCGCGGCGGACGATGGTGAGGCGGCCGAGCACGAGCACGCGGTCCGTGAGCTGTTCGATGGCGTTCGCCACGCAGGCTCCTTTCGAAGGCAGATGTAGTTGTGGGGCATGCCCGCGATTGTAGCATGAGCGTGCGGGGGCGCTTCAATTCACCCTCTCTCGACAACCAAAACGGGACCAGCAACCCCCACGACCAAAGGGCTAAATTCCAAGTGAGTAGACTTTTTACGATCTGCCGAGCACACCCAAAACAGCCACCTCTGTGACCTGCGGTTTTACAAAGGAAGATATGCATTGTGCTCGGCCTGCGCCAAAAAGTCTACTCACTTAGCCCGAATCGAAGCCAAACGGATCAAAATCGAAACCAAATTGAGCCAGTCCACCGCAAAAAACGTTTGAACCCGTGCTTCTCGCGGCGGATTGACATTACAAAGCGGCCAAAATGTCGGTCAGATTATCGATAACGGCATCGGCTCGCGATTGGTCGAGGTTGACGCCCTCGTGCGGACGCAGCGCCAGGACGCGGGCGCCGGAGCGCTTGCCGGCCTCGATGCCCAAAGGCGAATCCTCGATAACCAGGCACTCGGTAGGCTCCACCTCCAGCGCCTCCATGGCACGCAGGTAGATCTCGGGGTCGGGCTTAAACGCACTGCACTCGTGACCGCTGATAGTGTAGTCCAGCACGTCGGCGATACCGGCAATCTCCACTAGCTCGTCAATGAGCTCGCGATAGGACGAGCTTACGATGGCACACTTCACACCGCGCTCGTGCAGCTCACGCATCACCGGCTCCGTCTGCTCGTTGAGAAGCTCGGCATACGGAACGGGGTGGTCCGGGCTGTAGACCTGCTTGTACTCCACGCGCAGGCGCTCGCGCAGCTCAACATCGTCGGGCACCAGCGCCTTCCAGATGGCGGGCTCGTTAGACCCCGAAAGATCGGGGATCTCGTCAAAGTGGAAGCCCTTCTCTTCCATAAATGCCACGCGGCGACGGTTGTAGAACCACTCGGTATCGACCAGCACGCCGTCCATATCAAACAGCACTGCCTTGATCATACGCATCTCCTTTCGATAGCAAAAAAGGGGACGGGGCGCAAACCCCATCCCCTCTCAATCAACCCGTAAGGTCTACTTACTTGTGATTAGTAGGAAAGCTTCCACATGTAGCGACGCATGGTCAGCGGGTGCTGACGGGCCTCGGCGATCTGGTTGCCGTACTCGCGCATAACGGCGAGGTGCAGCAGCGGGTTGAAGTAGGTGACGACGCTCGCGGGCACGGCTTCAGCCAGGCCGTAGTCCTTGGAGTCGATCAGAGCGACCTTGGCGCCCATGCGCTTAAGGAAGGTGAGGGCGCGGGCGTCCATCGGACGGGTAGCGCCATCGGACATGAAGAAGACGTAGGGCTTACCCTCGGTGGAAACCTCGAACGGGCCGTGGAAGTACTCACCGGTGTTGTAGGCGGCGGCGTCGATCCACTGCATCTCGGTGAACAGGAAGGCGGCGTGAGAATAAGCCATCTTCTCGGAGGCACCGGAAGCCATGAAGTAGATCATCTTGTCGTCCTTGAAGTCCTCGGCGAACTTCTTGGCGAGCTTCTTGCAGGACTGAGCAGCGTTCTCGCAGAGCTCAAAGACGTTGGTGAGGCCGGTGATCATGTCCTCGTAGTGGTCATAGCCCTCGGTCTGCTGAAGGATCTCGACAGCAAGAGCGATGGCGTAGCCGGGCTTCTCGCACTTGGCAGCGAAGTTGGCGTGGAAGCCGTGAACGATGACGTAGTCAGCGTCGACGGTCAGAGCGGAGCCAGCCTTGTTGGTGAGGGAGACGACCGGGCAGTTGTGCTTCTTGGCGGTCTTGTTGGCCTCGACGGTCTCGGGCGTGGAGCCACCGAGGGAGCAGGTGATCACGAAGGTGTGCTCGTTGACCCAGGAAGGCGTGTCGTAGTTGAACTCGTTAGCAGTGAAGATCTGAACGTTCAGCTTGTCCGTGTTGTTGGCCAGGAAGTACTTGGCGGGGTAAAGGTCGGACATGGAGGCGCCGCAGCCGACGAAAGCGACGCTGTGGATCTCGTGGTTGGACAGGACGTCAGCGACGATCTGCTTAGGGAGGTTAAGGTCGATCTCGTACATCTGACACATTCCTTTCAATTTTTGCGGCGCCACATTGCCGGGCGCTCGCAGGGTTACTGTGGTTTGGACCGAGTCGCCGGCCCGTTGAGGATGCGACAAAGGGACTGTCCCATTGTCGCATGTTGGGGATGGAAGCCTGCCTGGGGTATGGGATGCCAGGCAGGCCCCCGGGGGAAAGCGGTTAGGCGCTTAGTCGCGACTAAGCCAGGATGCCGACCGCGGAGAGGGCGATGCCGCCCACAATGGCGATCACGAGAAGCCAACCGGTGTTGACGTTCTTCTTGATGAGCCAGTACATAAGGCCAGTGAGGCCGAGGGAGATCATCTGGGGCATCATGCCGTCCAGGATGTCCTGGATCACGACGGTGCCCTCAGCGAACTGCAGCGGGGTGGTGGCGCCGATCAGCGTAGCGATCATGCCGCCCACGGACATAAGACCCACGATGCCGCAGACATACATGAGCTTCTCCATGAGGTCGCCGCCCTGAAGCTTGCTCAGGTACTCGTGGCCGCCCTGATAACCCATCTTGGCTGCGAACCAAGTGATCAGCACAGAGGGGACGATGGAGATGAGCATAGCCAGGATCGGGCCCATGATGGAGCCCTGCTGAGCCAGCTGAACGCCCAGGCCAAAGGCGATAACGCGGATGGTGCCCTGGAAGAAGGAGTCACCGATGCCGGAAAGCGGACCCATGAGGGAGGTCTTGACCGCGTTGATCGAATCGGGATCGAAGTTCTCGGGATCCTTGGCGTACTCCTCCTCCATGGAGGCGGAGAGGCCCAGGATGAAAGCGCTCGTCTGCGGGGTGCAGTTGTAGAACGCCATGTGACGGTGGTAAGCCTCTTTCTTAGCAGCGAGCTGCTTGGGGTCGGACTCATCCGGATAGAGGCGATCGAGCGTGGGAACCATGCCGTAGAGGAAGCCCATGTTCATCTGACGCTCGTAGTTCCAAGAGGCCTGGATGGCCCAGGAGCGCCAGAAGAACTGGCTGACCTTCTTGTTCAGGGACACGTCCTTGGTTGCGGTTGCCATAGTGTGTTCCTCCTTAGTCTTCGTCGTCTTCGAGCGGATCGTAGTCGGAATCGACACCGGCGGCTGCATGGGAACCGTTGAACTTGAAGCCCATGAAGACGACAGCCAGGCACACACCGATCAGAGCGACCGCGATGACGGACAGGTTGAGGTAAGCGGCGAGCAGGAAACCGATGAACAGGAACGGAGTCATACCCTTCTTGATCATCATGGTGAGCAGCAGGGCCAAGCCGTAGGCGGTCATGATCTTGGTCGAAACGTTAAGACCAGTGGACAGCCACTCGGGAACCATGTTGACGATGGCCTGAACCAGGTCGGTGCCAACAAAGACGGCGAGGAAGATCGGCAGGAAGTACATGACGGCGTACAGACCGGAGCCGGCGCAGATGTGCATACGGTAGGCGGTCTTGAACTTTCCGTTATCAATCGCGCTATCTGCCACATGGGTGAGGACGGCGATGATGGAACGGAACACGATGCCGAGGAGCTGACCCAGGACGGCGACCGGGATGGCGATCGTCATGGCGGTCTCGGCAGAAGCATCGGTCAGGCACGCAAAGGCAGCGGCCACGATGCCGCCCAGGACCATATCGGGCGGAACGGCGGCGCCGACCTGCACCAGGCCCATGGACACGAGCTCGACGGCGGCACCGACGGCAAGGCCGGTGGGCACATCGCCCAGCAGCAGACCGACGAGCGTAGCGCCAACGAGGGGCTGCTCGAAGTTAAGACGACCGAGCAGGCGGGAGTCCCACATGCAGAACACGCCGACGAGGCCGACGAGCACCGCACTGATGAACGTATTCATACCCTTCTCCTTTCAGTCAGGCAAAAGCCTGGTTGATTACAGCTTGGCGTCGATGTCGACGCTCTGATACGTAGGGGTCTGCTGGACGTAGAGCTTGATGCCCATGTCGAGCAGCTGGTTGACGTCGGCCTTCTGGGCGGCGTCGAGGAAGACGGAGCTGTCCTTGCCGCCGACCTGATCGGCACCGTCGTGGTTGGCGGTGGCACCCAGGTTGATGGCGTCGAGCTTGTAGCCCTGGCAGAACTGCAGCATCTCGGCAGTGTTGCCAAAGACGAACATGACGCGCTCGCCGAGGGTGTTGAGCTTGTCCATCTTGGCGAGGGCACGCTCGACGGTGAAGACGTTCAGGCGCACGCCCTGGGGCTTGGCCAGCTTAAGAGCACCCTTCTTGATGTCATCGTTGGCGGCAGCGTTGTCGACGACGATGATGCGCTCGGCCTGAACCTTGGTGGTCCAGGTAAAGACGACCTGGCCGTGCAGCAGACGGTAGTCAAGACGTGCGAGGACGATCTTGGCGGGACCGGAGCTGTGACGGGACGCCTTGGCCTTCTTGGCGGGAGCCGCGGCGGCCTCGACCGGTGCGTTGGGGTTGGTCAGACCGGTGCGGGCCTCGTTGATGAGGGCTGCGAGCTCGGCACCCTTGACGGGGACGGGGCTCATAGCAAGCGTGAGCGCCAGCGGGATGTTGAAACCGCTGACAACCGTGAACTTCGTGCCGTTCTTGGAAAGCTCGACCATGTTGTTGTTGACCGAGCTGCCGAGCATATCGGTCAGCACATAGACGGTGTCGTCCGCGTTGAACGTGGCGATCATGGCGTCCACCTTATTGGTGATGGGCTCCTTGTCGTCACGAGCAAGCGACACGACGTGGACGTTCGACACGTCGCCGAGAACCATCTCGAGCGTGTCTTTGGCGCCTGCGGCCAGGCCGCCATGAGATGCGAGAATGATCTGATTCATCTTGCCTCCTCCTTTTCGTTATGGTCATTATAACGTCTTATACGTTGCTTATATTGCTAATTAGTATAAAGACCGTTCGCGGGTGAAAATCGACCGTTGACGGGTTTAACGTACTTGAAACGTTGGGGCTGGGTAGGTCGACGCCGGCTTGGCGGTGCCCGATCAAGCGCCCCACTCATCCCCTATCGCACGAAGTACCAGGGGCTTTCCTGCACGGTGGGCTCCAGCGCGATGCCGGTGCGCTCCTTAAACAAATCCATGTCCCGCGATTTTTCGGTCCACCACGCATTGGGCTTAAAGGTCATGCTCTCAATGACATGACCGACAAACACACTGTTGCGCAGCTTGGAGAAGTCGGTGTTCATAATCAGGATGGACGCGAGCACCAGCACGATGCCCAGGACTTTGATCGCGCCGGCGGGCTCGGCATAGACACCAATGCCCACCAGTACGGTGACGACCGTCTCGAATGACATTACGACGGGAACTTTCGACGTCTCGAGCCCCATGGATAGACCCTGCATATATAAGATATAAGCCACGGCCGTGGGGATGAGTCCAAAGCCAAGGAACAGCAGCAGCAGCTGTGGCGACATTGCCGCGGCGACATCCGGCCACGGAGCCGCGATAGCCGCCATAACCGCACCGCCAAAAACAAAGCCCCAAAACGTGACAGCCAGCGGGTGGACCGTCTTGGTTGCTATTCGGCTAAACACCGCGAGCGACGCACCGCAAAAGCCTGCAATCACGCCCGACGTGACGCCCCAAACCGAAAAATGAAAACCGGAAAGGTCGCCATTGGTCACCGCAAGCACGCAGCCAACGATGTTAAAGACAATGGCAACGAGCTTGTTGGGGGTCACGTCCTCGCGATAAAGCACGCGGCCGAGCATGACGCCAAACACCGGCGAGGTGTAGAGCAGCACCGAGGCCGTGGACATGCCCACCTCGCCCATGCACTCGTAATAGCAGGTGTTGGCGGCGGCCAGACCGACGATACCGACAAGCGCGCAGGGAACAAGCTCTTTAGGGCTTGCCTTGAACAGGGCCAGCGGACCCTGAGCAACGGTGGACCCCTCACCCGGACGGCAGCCCATAAACATCAGGACCGGCGCCAAGATAAGCGCTCCGACCAACAAGCGAAAGGCAGCCATGCTCTGGGACGAAACGCCCATGGCCGAGATGCCGTTTACAAAGATTCCGATGCTGCCCCACATAAGCGCGGCGATCAGTACCAGCACATAGCCCAAATTGCTTTTCTTCAACGCAGCCTCCTCGATATTGTTTCCAATATGTTTCACACTACGTTATAGTCGTTATATACATTTTTCAAGACACAAATCGGCGAACGAGGAAATGATTCCCAGGAGTGTCCCCAAGTGCCGGCACAAAAGGAACGTCCCCAAGTGCCAACCACGGCAACGCCGACGTTTTGGCAATGTCAGCGAGCGCCCGTCATTTGAGCCAAGGCGCCGTGAAATGAAAAGGCGCTGACCTTCTGGTCGCGCCTTTGAAATTGAACGGCAGATTGGCCAAATGCCGGGTGCGCAGCGTCGGCCGGTCCGCCGTTCGGTAGAACGGCGGAACCAATATCCCCTAGTAGTCCAGCTTCCACATGTAGCGGCGCGTCATGTAGTCCTTGTGGGTGACGGCAGAGAGCGCACGCATGTACACGTTGTTGAGGATCGGGGCAAAGATCAGGTGGTTGAAGTACTCGCTCACGCTGTCCTTGATGTCGTTGAGGCCGAGCTCCTTGGCGTCGAGCTGATAGACGCGCTCGCCACCGTACTGGTTGACGAAGCGGATGCCGCGCTCGTCGTTGCAGCGGCTGCGACCGACGCTGATGAGCTGGAACAGCGAGGTGCGCTTGTCCAGGATCTCGAAAGGACCGTGGAAGAAGTCGCAGGTGTTGATGGTGCAGGAGTCGATCTGCAGCATCTCCTGCACGTTGCAGATGCTAAAGACGTAGGCGGCACCAAAGAGCGGACCCTGAGCCATGACGTTGATGCAGGGCTTGTCGGCGTTCTGCTCGGCCCACTTAGCAGCGAGCGGACGGGTGTACTCGACGGCCTTGCGATAGATGGGGTCGACCAAGTCGAACGCGGCCATAGCGGTCTCGTACTCGGCATAGCCCTCGGTCTGCTGCGTAAGCTCCATGGCGATCATGGTCACGACGGCGGAGTTGGTGCGGCCCATGCAGGACTCATCGACGGCCAGGCTATCGTACTGGATCTTGTAGTCGCAGACCTCGGTGAGGCCGGACTCGTCAACATAGATTGCGATGGTGCTGGCGCCGTGGTCCTTGGCGACCTGGGCGGCGACGATGGTCTCCTTGGTGCCGCGCATGGACACGACGACGGCCAGGGTGTTCTCGTTGACATAGGCAGGGGTGGCGTGCACGAACTCGTTGCTGGTGTAGCTGGAGCTCACGACCTGCGTGGCCTCGTGCTCCATAAAGTACTGGGCAGGATAGTTGCCGCCGTTGGATCCGCCGGCGCCAATCCACACGACGCGCTTGATGCCGCCCTTGTCTGCCTTGTCAGCCAAAACCTGGGAGACGACATCCTTAACCTGTTCCTGAGTAGTCATCGTGCATCAGCCTTTCTTCTCGTTTGATGCTCTCGATGGCATACAAGTTACATACATGTTTTGGTTAAGTCGACTAGTTGTATGCTATATTTGTCATAGAAATATTGCTGATGCGGTTTTTGATAATTGGCTACCAGCGGTTTTGTTGTTGTATTGAATACATGCTTGATTAGATTCGCATACAGGTTAGATACAGGTTGATCGCATGAACGCTTCGTCTAAAAAGAAACTGGCCCAATACGAGCGCTTGGCGGGCATGCTGCGCGACCGCATCGCCTCCGGCGCCTACGCACGCGGAGACAAGCTGCCGTCCGAGATGGAACTCATGGACGAATCGGGGCTGTCGCGCAGCACCGTGCGCCATGCCCTTAAGGTGCTCGTTGATGAGGGCCTGGTTCGCACCGAGCGCGGACGTGGCGCCTTTGTGGCCGACACGCCGGCACTCCACGAGAACAATCTGGTGTTTTCGAGCTATACGGCGCAGGTACAGGGTCAGGGTATGAAGCCCACCACGCGCACGGTGGACTCGGGCTTTACCAAGGCGGCCGGCAGCATAGCTAAGTTCTTTGACGCCGCCGTGGGCAGCAAGCTCGTCAAACTTGTCCGTCTGCGTTATCTGGACGATGCGCCACTGTGCCTGGAAACCACCTATCTACCACCGAGCTTTGAGGCACTCATCGATCGCGATATCAACGGTTCGCTCTACGCCACGCTGCGTCAAGAATTTCATCGCGCGCCGGCACAGGGGCATAAGACCTTTGAGGTGTGCTACGCCTCGCAAAACGAGGCGTTTTTGCTCAACGTCGAGCGCGGGCAGGCGCTGATCTTGATCACCGACTACGTCTACGACACCGACGGCCGCCCGCTGCACATCTCCAAGCGTATCCAACGCACCGACCGCGCCAAATACACCGAGCCCATCGGCTAACCAACACCAAAACCACCACAATGGGGACAGGCACCTTTGTGGTGGTTTTAGGCGAGGAGGTCGGGGAACCAGGTTGGTTTGGGTTGGTTAGGGACGCGCTCGGCCAGGACCAGCTCCATCCAACACATGTCGTACCAGCGACCGAACTTTTGGGCGCAGCGGTCGAAGGCACCCACCAGGCGATACCCCATATGGGCATGGAAGTCCTGGCTGTTGTGCGTCAGGTACTCGTCGTCCTTGTCGTGCGGCACGGCGATGAGCGCGCACATGTTGGTGATGCCCATCGCGATCAGACATTGCTTGAGCGCATCGTGCAGCTTGCGGCCCAGCCCGCCGTGGCGCACGTCGCGCGCCAGGTAGATCGATGTCTCGACCGACCAGTCGTATGCCTCGCGGCTGTTGAGCGGACTCACATAGGCATAGCCTACCGGACGCCCGTCCAGTTCCATCACCAGATACGGATAGCGCTCGAGCGTGCGCTCGATGCGCCCGGCGAATTCCTCAACGCTCGGCACCTCATATTCGCAGGTAATCGCCGTCTGGCGCACATACGGCTCATAGATGGCAAGCAACGCCGGCGCGTCTTCGGGCGTCGCCAGGCGAATCGTCGGCTCGGACATCTCGGTCATACAACCCTTCTCCCCCAAAAGCAAAGGCCACCCTGCGCCAAACCCAGCGCAAGGCGGCCCCTCGTCATTACATCAGGCTACAGGACAGCCGCCAACGCGTCGATGTCCTCCTGCGTCGTTGCCCAGCTGGTGCAAAAACGCACCACCGTGTGGGTCTCGTCGTACTTTTCCCAGTACTCGATCGAGGCATGCTCGCGAATGCGAGCCATGTCCTCGTTGGGCAGAATCACAAACTGCTGGTTGGTCGGCGTCTCCAAGAAGAACTGGTAGCCGCGCTCGTGCAGCACGCGACGCAGCGCCTGTGTGGTCTCAATCGCCTGTCGACCAATCTCAAAATACAGGCCGTCGGTAAAGAGTGCCTCAAACTGCACGCCCGTCAGGCGACCCTTGGCCAGCAACGCACCGTGCTGCTTAATGCGCGGAATGGGATGCGCCGGAGCGTGCATGCCGCAGAACACCACAGCCTCGCCGCACAGAGCGCCGCACTTGGTGCCGCCGATGTAGAACACGTCGCACAGCTGCGCCAGCTCGGGCAGGGTAATGTCGCACTCATCGGCCGCCAGTGCATAGGCCAGACGAGCACCGTCCACAAACAGCGGAATCTCGCGCTTCTGGCACACCGCGTGAATCGCCGCGAGCTCGGCCTTGGAGTACAGCGTGCCGTACTCGGTCGATAGGCTCACGTACACGGCGCCCGGGAACACCGTGTGCTCGTAGCTCTCGTTTTCGTAGAACACCTGAATATAGTTCTCGAGATCCTCGGCGTGCATCTTGCCCTCGTAGCCGGGGATGGTGAGCACCTTGTGGCCACCAAACTCGATGGCGCCCGCCTCGTGGCAAGCGACATGGCCGGTCTCGGCGGCAACGACGCCCTCGTAGGGCGCGAGCAGCATGTCAATCACCGTCGCGTTGGCCTGCGTGCCGCCCACCAGCAAGAACACGTCGGCATCGGGGGCCTGACAGGCCTCGCGAATCAGCTGCTTGGCACGCTCGGTGTGCGCATCGGTACCGTAGCCGGGCTGCGGCTCCATGTTGGTATCGACGAGCGCCTGCAGCACTGCCGGATGAGCACCGTGGGAATAGTCGTTGTTGAACGCGAGCATGGCAATCCTCTCTAGCCGGGCATGGGCCCGATGATTTAAACGCCGCTATTGTACGCCGCCCGGATAGGCAATGCGCGCGGCAAGGCACTCAAGTGCCAGCACCAGGGCAAAGCCGCAGCTCACGTCAGTCAAAAAGTGCGCACCGATCACAATGCGGCCAAAGGCGACGAGCGCCGCAACCGCAGCCGCCGTCCAAAAGACCACGCGACGGCGCGACGGCTTTTCCTTAAAGGCCGCCGCGGGAAGCCCGGCGAGCATAAGGCCGATCGCCGCGTGCGCCGTATGTCCGCTCGCAAACGACTTGAAGCCGTCCTTGATCACGCCGGCCGCAATATAGCTCCACTTGTCGGGGTTGCCAATCACCCACCACGGCTGAAAATTGAGCCCCGGCGTGACCTCGATCACGCGCATGCGCGGGCGCGACCACAGCGGCTTGACAACCACGTTGAGGATGATGGCCTGAGCGACCCACACGGCAAGCACCATCAGCGCCCAGCGCGCGAGCTCGTCGGAGTCGGTGTCGCGCGTGAGGCGATAGACGACAAGGTTGGCAGCGATGACCAGCACAAACGTCAGCACCAACTGGACAGCGATGAGTTTGCCGCCAACCTTCAGGGACGAGACGATCTCGTAGCCGGCCAGGCCAACGTTGACGAGGATGCCGAGCACGGCGAGCCATTTGCTCCCCCTGGAGTCGGGACGCGCCGCGCGCACAAGCATGACGCCCGCGATGCTCGCCGTCAGCTCGAACGGCAGCTCGCCGGCGGCCTCGATAAAGCGGCCGTACATGCTGCCGATGTTGAACAGCGCGCTCGAGATCTGATAATCGAAGAAACTGCCCACGCCCAGACAAAGGCACAGGACAACCGCGATAATGGCGACATCTTTCTTATAGATATATCCGAACATGCTTTCCTTTCGATGAGGTCAGATTGCCCAAATGGGGCGTTTGCAGCGTCGACCCATTAGTCGTCGTCGCTTGCACCCAGCTGTTGCAGCAGCATGAGGGCAGCCGCCACGGGGCCGGTGCCGTCGTTGGCGTCGAGACCGCGACCCAGGCCGCTGCCCGCACCGGCGCCCGCCTTGTAGGGCACCGACAGCTTGCGGCTCTTGGGGAAGTTCACCGCACCGTAGCGGGTCTTGAGCTCAAAGGCCACCTTCTTGGGCACGTCGACACCCAAAAACGTGATGCGTCCGCCGCTGAGCGTGACGCTCTCGAGCCCCAGGCGCTCGCCGCGAATGCGGATGCGCGCGCGGTTGAACAGGTTGAGCCCCGCCAACGGCAGCTCACCGTGCGCGGCCTCGGTCTCTTCCTGTACCTCGTCGATGCTCTCCAGGTCCTCGGCCGCCGCGAGCTTGCGGTACACGAGCACGCGCTGGTCCACCGCCGGCAGGTACTCCTCGGACAAGAAGTAATCGGCCGGCAGGTTAATGCCCACGCTCGCCGCCTCCACGCCGGCATCGTCATCGCCGCGCGCCTCGGCCACGGCCTGGCCCAACATCTGCGTAAACAGGTCAAAGCCCACGCTCGACAGGTTGCCGTGCTGCTCAGCGCCCATCAGCGAACCGGCGCCGCGAATCTCCAGGTCGCGCATGGCGATACGCATGCCGCTGCCCAGGTCCTGGAACTCGGAAAGTGCAGTCAGGCGCGCCGTGGCCTCCTCGGTGAGCGGCAGCTCGCCCGGGAACATAAAGTACGCGTAGGCCTGCGTGGCCGAGCGACCCACACGGCCCTTGAGCTGGTAGAGCTGTGCCAGACCCAGGCGCTGCGAGTCCTCGATGATGAGCGTGTTGGCGGTCGCGTTGTCGATGCCGCTCTCCACGATGGTCGTGGCGATGAGCACATCGATCTTTTTGGTCGCGAACTCGATCATCACGTCCTCGACCTCGCGCGGGCTCATCTTGCCGTGCGCCACGCCCACGCGCGCCTCAGGCGCGGCCTCGTGCACGCGTGCCACGGCGTCGTCGATGGTCTTGACGCGGTTGGACACGTAGTACACCTGTCCGCCGCGACCCACCTCCAGACGAATCGCCGCACTCACCACGTCGGGGTCGTACTCCCCCACGTGCACGATCACGGGACGGCGCCCGGTCGGCGGCGTGGTGATCAGGCTCATGTCGCGCACGCCGCTCGTGGCCATCTGCATGGTACGCGGGATGGGCGTGGCCGAAAGCGTGAGCACGTCGATCTGCTCGCGCAGGTTCTTGAGCTGCTCCTTGTGCTGCACACCAAAGCGCTGTTCCTCGTCGATGATCACCAGGCCCAGGTTCTTGGGGTTCACGTCGGCCGAAAGCAGGCGGTGCGTGCCGATCAGCACATCGATCGTGCCCTCGGCAAACGCCTTGAGCGCACGCTTTTGCTGCGCCGGGGTGCGGAAGCGGCTGAGCACCTCGACCTCCAGGCCAAACGGGGCAAAGCGCTCAAAGAATGTCTCGTAGTGCTGTTGGGCCAGAATGGTCGTGGGGCAGAGTACCATGACCTGGCGGCCGGAGTCCACGCACTTAAACGCTGCGCGCAGGGCGACCTCGGTCTTGCCAAAGCCCACGTCGCCGCACAGCAGGCGGTCCATGGGCTTGGGTGCCTCCATGTCCGCCTTAATGTCGGCAATAGCCTCCAGCTGGTCGCGCGTCTCGTCGTAGGGGAAGCTCTCCTCCATCTCAATCTGCTCGGGCGTGTCGGGCGGGCAGGCGATACCGGCAATCGAGGAGCGGCGCGTATACAGGTCGACCAGGTCAAACGCCAGCTTTTTGGCGTTCTTGCGCGCCTTGTTGGTGGCGCGCGTCCAGTCGGCGGTGTTGAGCCTGGTCAGGCGCGGCTTGTCGCCGTCGGGGCCAACATAGCGCGTGATGCGGTCGACCTGCTCGAGCGGCACGTAGAGCTTGTCGCCATCGGCATATTCCAGCAAAAAGTAGTCGCGCTCCTTGCCGCCCACTTCCTGGCGCGCGATCTCGCTAAAGAGCGCGATGCCATGCGTTGCGTGCACCACGTAGTCGCCCGGCTTAAAGGGGAAGGTGATCTGCGTAATGTCCACCTTGCGGCGGCTGCGCGCACGGTTGGCGTCCATGCGGGCGTTAAGGTCGGCGATCGAGAACACGGCCAAATTGGCGTCGGGCACCACCACGCCCTGCGGCAGAGCGGCATCCACAAAGGTCACGCGTCCGCACGAGATGGTGGGCACGGCGGCACCGGCGGCAGCCTGGGCGGCACCCGCCTCGAGCGAGCGGGCGTTGAGCGCGTCGGCCTTACGCTCGCGAATGGAAGCATGGGCCTCCTGGCGTGCAGCGCGGTCGGCGGAATCCGCCGCTGCCACGCGCACGCGGTCGCCGATAGCGCCGGCATTTTCGGGCGCCGCGGTCAGCGATTCCTCAAAGGTAATGCCCTCGTCGCCAAAGGTGAGCTCCATCGACTCGCGCGCACCGCGGTCGGGGATGGCAAACACGCAGGCATAGCGCTTGCCCACGACCTCCTGGACGCGCGTCATAAAACGGTTGTCCGAGCCTGCGATGGCAGGCTGCTCAATCTTGAGCTCGGCCGTCACCGCACCGCCGGCACGGATGAGGCTCGCATAGTTCAGGCGTTGCTGGGAACCAAAGTCGAGCTGCTGGGCACGCACGTACAGGCCGTCCAGACGGTCGACCCCCGCCTCGCCGGCACGCGCCTCGATATCCTCGTAGGCGCGCAGGCAATCGTCGAACAGCGAGCGCGGCTCGGACAGCACCACGAGCGCCTTGCCGCTCACGTGCGACAGCGGGCTCACGGTCTGGCCGTACATCACCGGCAAAAAGCGGTCGAGCTCAGGCGTGACGATGCGCGCGTCTACCATCTCGAGCAGCGCCGCTAACTTGCTGTCGTCCTGGCTGGCGCGGTAGAGCGCCACATGCATGTTGTGGACGGCGTCGTCGGTAAGCGCCAGCTCGCGACAGGGGAAAATCTCGATGCTGTCCTCGTTGCCGATGGTCTGGCCCGTGGAGCTCACCATGCGGCGGATGCGGTCAATCTCGTCGCCGAAAAACTCGATGCGCACGGGTGCCTTTTCCTGCGCGGGAAATACCTCGACGGTGTCGCCGTGCACACGGAACAGGCCGGGCGTGTCGGCGGCGCCGGCATTGGTGTAGCCCATGCCCACCAGACGCTGCGGCACCTCGTCAAAGGGAATCTCCTCGCCCACCGCAAAAGTAGTGGACTCCCAGTAGCGACTCTCGACCGGCGGCACGCAGCGCAGCAGTGCACGGGCCGAGGCGACCATGATGCAGTTGTCCCCGCGCGCGATGCGCCCGAGTGCCTCGCAGCGTTGGGCCACTACGGCGTCATCGGGCGCCTGCTCGCGCCAAGGGTAGTCCTTGCGCTCGGGAAAGCGGCACACGCGCGCCAGGCCCACATAGGCGGCCAGACTGCGTGCGGCGCGGTCGGCGGCATCCTCGCCACTCACGATGTAGACCGTGGGGCGCGGACGACGCGCAAACTGGGCGGCCGCCATGAGCGTTCGGCCCGACTGAGACACGGCCAGCGTCACGTCCTCGCCAGCATCGAGCCCGGCCTCGACGGTCTGCAGCGCCTCGGCAGTGTAGAGCTGCGCGGCTATACGGTGAATGAGCATGCTGTTCCTCCGGCATTGCAACGCCAAAAGCCCGCCGGGGCAAGCTCGGCGGGTCGTACGTCAAATTCGTTGCCTGTCATGGTAACGCATGGAGAGGACTCCAGCTCATGCGTACGCTCAGCCCCGCAAAAAACGCCAGACGGACGAGCCGCCTGGCGTGATCAGTGTGAGCTATACGCCGAGTCTAGTCGTAGACGCCCATTTTAAGCAGCGTGAAGGTCGGGGCGCCGTCACCCTGCGCGACGCGGACCGTGCAAGTCTCAGTACGGCCCTTGGATGCGTCCGCTTGAATTGCGGCGATGAACTGATCCTTTGGCAGGCCGTAGGTACTCTCGGGGATGTCGGAAGGAAGTAACGAACCGCCAGCACTGTAGACCTCATAGGTGAGCTCGTAGATGTTGTCGCCAAGGTCAGTCACGCCCGTAACGATGGCACACGGCGGGTTGTAATTTCCCTGGCCGTATTCCTGCTTCAGATACAAGTACCCGTCATGCGCTTCGGCCGAATCGGCACGCATCTGCCCACCCGATGCCCTATCAAAGGTCATATCAGCATCCGAGAGCGTCAGACCCGTCAAGCGGTTGAGTTCCCTATTGACCACATCAGTCGCTATACGCTGGAGATTACCGTTGTCATAGTCACCTTTCTCGATTCGATACGGCGCGTTGTCAATAAAATGGCACCAGATAAACTTGACCAGCTTGTATTTCTCGTCATCATAAAGTCCGTCAGTCGAATCGAAAGTACCTGTCTGATACCAGTCCCGATCGAAGTGTTCCTCCGTAAAGTTCGACAGGAACAGGTTCGCCGCGGCATAAGTTGCCTGGTCGTTGAGGTCGACTTTTACGCTGCTGCCCGTCTGCTCGGGCTCATCCGCCTCGTCCTCGTCGGCGGCAGGCTTCTCCTTGGCGCTTCCCTTGTCCTTGTGCTCTGCCGAACCCTCGTCGGACCCAAGTACCGTAATCCGCGATGAATTGCCCTGCCCAAGCGGACCCAGCACGCCGGTCAGTGCCAGTGCAGCGCCAGCGGCAACCAGCACGCCCGCTACACATATGCCGATAATCACCGCCCGCTTATGCGATTTCTTTTGCACGGAAGGCATCCCTGCCGCCGGCATCGGCGCGGGCTCAGCAGGCGCGGCCGCCGGAGAAGCAACACCCATGCGCGCCCCGCAGTTCGTGCAAAAATCGGCTCCGTCGGGCATCTCGGAGCCACACTTGGTGCAAAACATATTCGGGTATCCCCTCACAACAAACAGCATCTGTCGCCATCATATTGAGCCTTCCGGCCCAAATGTGTTGCGCAACATTGGCCACAGCCTTCGGACGCCGGCAAAACGTGCCGGCCCCTACCCCGTCACGCGCACGCTGGGGCAAAGGTCTGCCAGCGGGCACTCGTCGCACTTGGGCTTGCGGGCGTCGCGCAAACTGCACGGCTGCCATCAGCATCCGGTCCGCTCACCCAAAACGCGCATGCCCAACGCCCTCTGCACAAAACAGCCTGAACGGACAGCATCAATTATCAGCTGCCACCTGTGCTACTTTGTAATTATGGCAATTCCTACTTTATAGTTGTGGTAACTTCTAGTTAGCAATTATGGTTGTTTTGCCTTGACAATGTGGCAAATCCCGAAGACCTGCCACGAAACCCGGCGGATACCGACAAACTCGTCACGAAGCTTTCGAACCAAAAGCATGCCTACGAGCATGCGATGCAAGACACGAAGGGCATTAAAAATGATTGAGCGAACCATGGCCCATAAGCTACGCGACATGTCAGAATGGTTCCCCGTCGTCTCGCTTACGGGGCCACGCCAAAGCGGCAAGTCGACTCTCATCAAGGCCGTCTTTCCTGAATATGAATATCTCAACCTCGAGAACCCGGAAGTCCGTCGCGCCGCACTCGATGACCCCGTCGGCTTTATCAGCAGGCGCCCCGATCATCTAATCATCGACGAAGCCCAATATGCACCGGAGCTGTTCAGCATGATTCAGGTCGCCTCCGACGAGCGCGGAAGGGCCGGCCAGTATGTATTGTCCGGCTCGCAAAACTTTTTGCTCATGCACAACATCCAGCAATCGCTTGCCGGGCGCGTCGGCATGCTCAAGCTCTTACCTCTCTCCTACCAGGAGCTCAGCGATACGCAAATCTCGCTTGACACCTACCTGATTCGCGGGGGATACCCGCGCATATATGATGCGGGCATCCCCATCGACATGTTCTACCAAAATTACCTTATGACCTATGTGGAACGCGACGCGGGCGGCCTTCTCGACGTGCGCAACCTGAGCTCCTTTAGAAAAATGATCGGGCTGTGCGCGGCTTGCGTGGGAGGGCTGCTCAACCTATCAAGACTCGCCGCTGATGTGGGAGTCGCCACGGCGACGATCGGCTCGTGGCTTTCGATCCTGCAGTCAAGCTATTTGGTGTTCCTACTTCAGCCATATGCTGGAAACATGCGCAAGCGGCTTACCAAAGCGCCAAAACTGTACTTCTACGACACGGGGCTACTTTGCCATCTGCTTGGAATTCACGACGAGCGCAGCCTCATGAACCACCCCCTAAGCGGGGAAATATTCGAAAACCTCGTTGTCTCAGAACGCCAGAAGGCATATCTCAACAGAGGCATCGAGCCCACGCTTGTCTTTTATCGCGACGACAGCAAACGAGAGATCGACCTTATCGATCTAACAGAGCCGGCTCGCCCACAGGCATTCGAAATCAAATCGGGCGCTACCTATCGCGACACATTTGCTCGACACCTACGCTCTGTTGGTTCCGAACTTGGCATTCCCGCAAAGGACCGAGCCGTCGTATATCACGGCTCCGAGCGCTACGATACCGAGGGCGCATCGGTTGTGCCGGCAGAAGAGTTCTTGCTTCGGGAGTCGTAGCGAGCGCCGCGGGCACCGGCCGCACCTCGATTTGTGCCGCCCGGAGATACGCAAAAGTGGTGACGCCCCACCCTTGTAACCTAGCCCACCCGTACGCTGGGACACAAATCTGCCAGCGGACACTCCTCGCACTTGGGCTTACGGGCATCGCAAATCTCGCGACCGAAGGTGATCCACTGGTGATTGACCGACTCCCAATACTCGTGCGGCAAAATCTTGAGCAGATCTTGCTCGGTCTTGAGCGGCTCCTTGGCATGCGTCTTGGGGCTCAGCATCAGGCGGTGCGCGATGCGGTTGACGTGCGTATCCACCGCGATGCCTTCCACGATGCCAAACCCAACGTTGAGTACGATGTTCGCCGTCTTGCGCCCCACGCCCGGCAGCTTTACAAGCTCCTTCATGTCGGCCGGCACCTCGCCGCCGTAGTCGGCAACAATCATCTGCGCGGCCTCCACAGCATGCTTGGCCTTACTCTTATAAAAGCCGAGTGACTTAATGGTGTCCGCCACGTCGGTCACACTTGCCCCCGCCATGGCCTCGGGCGTGGGCCACTGGGCAAACAGCTGGGGCGTCACCTTGTTGACCTGCGCGTCGGTCGTCTGAGCCGAGAGCAGTACCGCGATGAGCAGCCTAAAGGGATTCTCGTGGTCCAAGAAACACTCGACCGGTCCATAGCGGCGGTTGAGGCGCTCGCACACCTCAACGGCGCGTTCGCGTTTGGCGGCATTGGTCTCGCGTGGCATAACGACTCCTCGGCTCAGCGGCACAACAAAACTACGGGCACGATTGTCCCACGTATGGGGTCGTTACGCCTCCAAAAATGCGCCGGTCTGACGGCTCCACAGGCTTGCGTATTCGCCGCCCGCCTCGACGAGCCGCGCATGCGTGCCATCCTCGACGATCTCGCCATCCGCCAGCACCACGATGCGGTCGAGCGAGGCCACGGTGGACAGGCGATGCGCCACCACAATGGAGGTGCGGCCGCGCATCAGGTTCTCGAGCGCCTCCTGCACCAGCGCCTCGGACTCGCTATCGAGGGCAGACGTCGCCTCGTCGAGCACCAGAATCGGTGCGTCGGTGAGGATGGCACGGGCGATGGCCACACGCTGGCGCTGGCCGCCCGAAAGCTTGACGCCGCGCTCGCCCACCATGGTGTCGAAGCCATGGGGCAGGCGGTCGATGAACTCCAGGGCATTGGCCAGGCGCGCGGCCTCGCGGATCTGCTCGTCAGTGGCGTCGGGGCGACCGTAGGCGATATTCTCGCGAATGGAGCGGTGGAACAGCAGCGCCTCCTGCGGCACGTAGGCAACCTGGCGGCGCAGGCTCTGCTGCGTGCAGCGCGAGACGTCCTGACCGTCCACGAGCACGCAGCCGCCCTGCACGTCGTCCAGGCGCAGCAACAGCTTGGTGAGCGTCGTCTTGCCCGAGCCCGATTTGCCCACCAGGCCCACGCGCTGGCCCGCCGCCACATGGAGCGTCAGGTCGTCGAACACGCTCTCGCCCGCCGCGGCATCACGGTATGCAAAGCTCAGGTGCTCAAAATCAATCGCGCCCTCGCGCACCTTGAGCTCGGGGGCGTTCTCGTCGTCTGCCACCAGACGCGGCTCGTCCAGCACGCGCGTCATCTCGGCCGCATCGCCCAGCGCGCGGTTGATGCGCTGCATCATGGAGCTCACGTAGTTCAGGCGCATGGTGAGGTTATACGTGTAGGTAAAGATCATGACGAGCGCACCGGCAGAGATGCCAAACCACGCGTTGCCGCCCGCGACGAACACACTCACCACGGCCATGGTAATGACGATAAGGCCCGAGGTCGTAAAGTTGCGTTGCATCATGGCGTGCATCGATACCGTTTCGGCATCGCGCGCGGCACGGTCGGCGGTATCGAATAGGTCGCGCTCAAAGTCCTCGCGCCCACAGGTCTTGACGGCCAGGATGTTCGTGACTGCATCGGACAGCACGCCCGACAGCTTGTTCTGCGCAGCGGACGTCGCAGCCGAAAGCGGCATGATGCGCTTGTACATAAGCCAGACAAACGCAATGTAGATGACCATAATGCCCACCAGGATCACGGTAAATGCGGGCACCACCGGGGCGAGCGCCGCCACCGTGCAGATGACCGAGGTGATGGTAGGGATGAGCGAATACACCGTCACGTCGACCAAGCCCGTGTAGCCACTCATGAAACGGCTCGTCTGGCTCACAAGCGATCCGCCAAATCGGCTGGTGTGGAATGTCATGGATTGATTGGAAAGCGTGTCAAAGCACAGGCGCGCCAGGTGGTAGTTGCCCGCAATCTCGAGCTTGTAGACGGTGTAGTCCTGCAGCTTGGAGAGGATTTGACCCACCAGGTTAACGAGCACGAGCGCCAGAATGTAAGGGCTAAAGACCTCGAATACTTGATCGCCTGCCACGGGGCCGGCCTGAACGCGGTCGACGATGAGGGCCATCACGTAGGTGTTGGCAAACGTGAGCAAAAAGATGTAGCCCGCCGACGAGAACACCGAGAGAAAGACGATCAGCGGCTGCGTGCGCGTGACATCCCAAAAACGCTGCAGCGTGCGGCGCACGGTTGAGCGTTTGAGTGGGCTGGTGCTTCTCTGAGACATGGGCTTCCTTTCGCGTCTGATAGGGCGAAAGGTCATTGTTGCACATTAAAGTGCGCTTTAGGCAAGTGCAATGCGAAAAGCGCCCGCGCCCCGCGTTTACGCCGGCGCGCCGCCGTCCGTTGCGGCTAGTCCTCGTCTTCCTGGCCCGCAAGTAACCCTGCGGACTCCAAGCCCAAAATCTCGTCGGCCTCCCGCGCGTCTTCCAGCGCATCGATATCCTTGAGTTTGCGCTCCATAACGTTGGTGCGCGTGGTGATAATGCCCTCGACCGTCTTGCCCGCGGTCTCGATCTGCTGTTGGGCGCGGCGTAGCGCCGCCTGATAGCGCGGCAGCTCAGCCTTGACGGCGGAAAGCACGCGCAGCACGTCATCGGTGCGTTTTTGCAGCCTAAACGTCTGGTAGCTCATCTGCAGGCTGTTGAGGATGGCAGCCATGGTGCTGGGGCCGGCAACGTTGACGTGATAGTCGCGGCCCAGGGTCTCGATAAGCCCGGGGCGGCTGACGACCTCGGCATACAGGCCCTCAAACGGCACGAACAGAATGCCGAAGTTGGTGGTCGCGGGCACGCTCAGGTACTTTTCGCAGATGTCCTTGGCCTCGCGTTTGACCATCGCATCGAGCGTCTTGCGCGCAGCGGCGACGGCCTCCGCGTCGCCCGACTCCTGGGCGTCGAGCAGATGCTCATACGCATCGCCCGGGAATTTGGAGTCGATTGGCAGCAGCACGGGGTCTCCCTCGTCTACCGGCAGCTTGACGGCAAACTCAACGCGCTCCGAGGCGCCGGGCTTGGTGGCGACGTTTTCCAGATACTGGTCGGGCGTGAGAATGTCCGCCAGGATCGCGCCCAGCTGCACCTCGCCCAAAATGCCGCGCGCCTTGACGTTACCCAGCACGCGCTTAAGGTCGCCCACGCCAGTGGCGATAGACTGCATGTCGCCCAGGCCCTTGTACACGGCCTCGAGCTGGTCGCTCACCTGCTTAAACGATGCAGACAGGCGGTCGTTGAGCGTGCGGGAGAGTTTCTCGTCCACCGTTGCGCGCATCTGATCGAGCTGCACGCTGTTGTCCTTGCGGATGGCGCCCAGCTGGGCATCGACCGTCTCGCGCACCTTGTCCAGGCGCTGCTCGATGCCCTCGCGGTTGGCGCCGAGCTGTTGGGTCGTCTCGCGGCGCAGGTCATCCATACGGTCGCCCGCCTGCGAGAACTCACGCGCGATGGTCAGGTAGCGCTGCTGCTCCACGGCGGCGTCGGTCGTCTGCTGCTGCGCGATGGCGTTTGCGGTGCGTCGGGTTTCGGCCAACGCGACGTTGAGGGTATCGAGTGTACTGTTAGCCTGCTCGAGCGCCGCGAGCGTCTCGGCGTCGCTGTCGCCACGCTCCCGCAGCTCGGCACGAAGACCTTTAAGCTGCAGGGCGCAAGCCACAGCAACCCCCACCGCCACCAAGGCAATCACAACAAGCACAATATCAATAGCAGACATAAACTCCGCCCAACAAACCCAATCGATTATCAATCAAAACCGCGATCAATCTTACCCCGCCACACGCACCGGGCGCTCCACGGCAATCGGGCAAATGGATTTTGGGCCACAGGCGTCAAAACGCTAACTCTCCCAGCCGGCGCGGATGGTTGTTATGACATCGCCTAGGCGCTGGCCGAGGGCTGACAGATGCTGGAGCACTTCACTGGGCGAGGCACCGTTGAGAATGCAGGTGAGCGCATACGAGACCAGGAAAATCGCCGCAAGTCCTAACGGAATGAGCACGATCATCGCTAACGTGCGCAGGCGCTGGCCCACGCGGCGGTGACGCGTGCGGCGTTTGTCAAACGCAAGCTCCTGCGCATACGAATCTTGTTGTACGGAATAGTTCTCTGGCACCGATCCACCCGCAAGCGAAACCGCGGGCGCGGCATTTTGCGCAGGAGGCTGGACGGCCGCCCCTTGCATTTGCATCTCCATAAGCCGTTGCTGTTGGCGCAACATGCGCTCGGCTTGTTGCTGCGGGGTCTCAAGAAACAGATCCATGCTGGCCTCCAAAATCGGAGCATTCGACGCTTGCGCCCAGCATCCCGCACCATCGCAGCCGCAGCAACAAAAACCGCGGCAATAGCCACAAAGAATCTTTTGACCAAAAGCTGTCGAAAAGCTCAACAACTCCTCCACCAGCACTTTCTTTGAGCTTTTTCCGATAACAATCTTTTGGCCCTCCACCACCAAGCCAACTAACCAAAACCTAACCAAAAGCTTGACGGAAAATGTGAAGACAGGGACCCCACAAAAAACGTGCCGCCCCAAAGGGGGCGGCACACAAACTTCTAATCAGCTCTTCTGTAGCAAGCACGCGACGTCCCAACGCCGGAGCGCGGGGCCGGGAAAAAACAATTAAAAACGCCCAACTTACGGTGCCGGGGGCAGAGCGGAA
>CALLSU010000022.1:0-7565 GCA_938011935.1 uncultured Collinsella sp. | reverse complement strand
CCCCGGAGGAGTTCCGGAATCAGGCCCTCGCGGCCTAGTCGCTATTTAGGGCGTCCAAGATTTGGGACGCAGTTCAGAATTTGATCGGACGGGCTTCTTGGTGGGTATCATGGTTGGATGATCATGAGGAGGTTTCCCTACATGGAATTGTTTGAGCCAATTCTTCATTTCTTTGCACAACGATGGGTCCACAACATCATCTGGGCCGGTATCTTGGCCATCGGCACCGCCGTTGCCGCCAAAATCGCGTCCAAGACCCTGCACCACCTGCTTAACCGCGATGATAACCCGCTCCCAGCATCGAGCATCTTCATCAACATCACACGCGCCGTCATCTGGATGATCGGCGGCAGCTTTATCCTCGACAACTGTTTTGGCATTAACGCAAACGCCCTCGTCGCCGCTCTTGGCGTCGGCGGCATCGCCATCTCGCTCGGCTTTCAGGACACGCTGTCGAACCTTATCGGCGGTATGCAGGTGACCTTCATGGGCATCATCAAGCCCGGCGACAATATCGAGGTCGGCGGCGTGTCGGGCGTGGTCCAAGACATCACCTGGCGTCACACGACCATCGAGGATGCCTGCGGGCAGACCATCATTGTGCCCAACTCCAACATCTCCAAGAACACGCTCGTGCATCTGATGCCCTTTGGGCGCGTGGCCGTGCCCGTTGCCGTAAAGGACACGTCTAAGTGGGCTTCCCTTGACGCGCTGGCAGACGAGCTCACAAGCGCAACCAAAACGGCCGTCTCGCCCATCTCTGGCTTTGACAAGGAGCCGTATGTGCTCTTTAGCGAGATCGGCGACTTTGGCGTCAAGGGCAAAATCATCTTTATCGTCAGCGACGATAGCACCACCTTCACGGCAGCCGACGCCTGCATTCGTGCCATCGCCCCCATCATCGCCTAAACTACCACAAAGGGGACAGGCACCTTTGTGGTAGTTTCGCATCGTGGTACCATGGTTCATATCGTTGTTTAAACGACTAAGGGAGTAGACACCATGGAAGAGGCCTATCGTCAAGCACGCAAGCGCGGCGAGCAGGGACGCCGTCGCGCCATCAGCCAAAGCGAGCACCCGTACCTTACGGACCTCGACAGCTTGGTTGCCCAGCTCCCCTTAGGTCAGCGAGAGAGCGTCGGCCTGCGGGATATTCCGCTCGAAATGGTCGTCGGCACGGTTACCAAGGGCCGTCAGTCTGCCTTTTCGTGCAACTTTATGCCCCTGTTGCCATTTAGCACCGAGTTCGCCCGCAAGTGGTCCAACCTCTACGACATCCAGGTGACCGAGGGCTATCGCGACCCCATCATCGTCACCGAGTTCATGCATCGGTTCTACGTCCAAGAGGGCAACAAGCGCGTCAGCGTCCTCAAATTCCTGGACGCCCCGACGGTTTCGGCCAAGGTCACCCGCCTCTACCCCGGAAAATGGGATTCCGTCGAAAGCCGCCTCTATGGCGAGTTCTGCGCGTTTTGGCGCGTCTGCCCCCTATACGAGATCGAGTTCTCGCGTGAGGGAAGCTACGAAACGCTCGCCAAGATGCTCGGTCAGAACCTTATCGAAAAATGGCCGCAGAAAAAGGTCGACTACCTGCGCCACACCTTCCTGCTCTTTAAGCGCGCCTACCTGCGCGCCGGCGGCGACCATCTGGACATTACGCCCGCCGACGCTATGCTCGTCTACCTCAATGTGTACAACCAGGACCGCCTGCTGGATACGCCGACGGATATCGTCGTAAACCGCCTGTGCAAGATTTGGCGCGAGTTGGTCATTGCCGGCAAAAGTGATGAGGAGAAGGTCGATCTTGTCGAGGCACCGAGTGTCGATGAGGAAGAGGCGCCCGCCAAGTCCACCTCCGGCGTGCTCAACTTCTTTATGGGCAAGACCGTCTACTCCACTGCCAATCCCATGCGAATCGCCTTTATCCACGAGTTTCCCTGTGCCACGTCGAGCTGGGACAGCCTACACGACCAGGGCCGCCGGTATCTTGATGAGCACTTTGGCGGCATCGTGCGCACCGAGGCGTTCGAGGACTGCCACGATTCGGACGTGTTCTACGCCGCCGTCGAGACAGCCGTAAAGCACGGGGCGAACGTCATCTTCTCGACCTCACACCGGCTCATGGAATACACGCTCAGGGCGTCAGTCGAGTATCCCCAGGTGCGGTTCCTTAACTGCTCAATCGGCCTTCCCCACCAAAGCGTCCGCTCGTACTTTGGAAAGATGTACGAGGCCAAGTTCCTACTGGGCGCCCTTGCCGCCAGCATGGCCGACAACCACCGTATTGGCTACCATGCGTCGGTCTTCGCCTCGGGCGCGCTGAGCGAAATCAACGCCTTCGCTATCGGTGCCTCGCTGCTCGACCCTCGTGCGCAGATTATCCTCACTTGGGGAGATGTTCCCGCCGGCGGTCTTGCCGAAGCCATGTGTCGCGAGGGCGTGAGCGTCATGACCGGCGCCGATATGTCCAAGTCTCTCGAGGACCCCACCGCCTACGGGCTTCACCGTCTGGTAAACGGCAAGGAAGTTACCGGTATTGCTATGCCGGTATGGAACTGGGGCCGTTACTACGAACTCATCGTACGCAGCCTACTGCACGGCACATGGGACGAGACCGCCGATGACCAGCAGGTGCGCGCCGTCAACTACTGGTACGGTATGAGCTCCGGCGTCATCGATATTCGCTACGCTCCGGGCCTACCCTATCAGACGCGTAAACTTGTGCAGCTGCTTCGCAACGGCATTGTCGAGGGCTCCATCAACCCATTTGGCGGCGAGCTCCACAGCCAGGACGGCGTGGTTCAGATTGAGGGCTTCCCTCCCCTGCCGAGTACGCAGATTGTCGAGATGAACTGGCTGGCTGACAACGTTATAGGCTCGATTCCGCAGCTCGATAACGAGCCGGAGGTCCGTGCCCTATGAATATCCTAGCCATTGCCGATGTAGAGGAGCGCTGCCTGTGGGAATGTTTTCGCAAGGAGCGCTTTGAGGACGTTGACCTGATTCTATCCGCAGGCGACCTGGATCCGGACTATCTTGAGTTTTTGGTCACTGTCATCAACAAACCGCTTGTGTACGTTCGTGGCAACCACGACGACCGCTACGCGCGCCATGCACCGGGCGGGTGCATTTGTGTTGAGGACAGCGTATATGTGTACCGAGGTATTCGCATTGCGGGTCTGGGCGGTTCCATGCGCTACCGCGACGGCGCGAACATGTATACCGAGCGCGAGATGGCAAAACGCATGCGCAAGCTATCGCGAAAAATCGCACTGGTAGACGGATGCGATATTCTACTTACCCATGCACCCGTCGCAGGCATGGGCGACCTGGACGACCTGCCGCATCGAGGATTCGAGTGCTTTAATGCGGCTCTTGAGTCTTGGGGTCCCGACTATATGATTCACGGGCATGTGCACCAAAGCTACGGCCCCAACTTTCAACGCGAGCGCCAACACCCATGCGGAACGAAGATTGTCAACGCCTGCGGCTATACCAAGATCGAAATTGACGAGGCGCGCTACCCCACGCGCGGTTGGAAGGCCGCTTGGCTCAACTCGCAAACCATGCGCCGCGAGCTCAAACGCCACGAAGCAATCGAGTCTTCAACCGCCAGAACCCCCTGGTAACTGCCAACAACCACCACGAAGGGGATAGGCACCTTTATGGTGGTTTTGCTGACTCGTCCGACCTGTCCATCACGGTGCTTGTGTAATTAACGAGAACACTCATTGTTTTGTAAGGACGGCGCTCACGTGCCGTCTTTTTTTGTCAACTTATGCAGTCTCGACCGTGTTGTATGTAGAGGGACCTCGCGAGACGCCTTCCCTATATCCACCACGACCAATTGGAGGTGACACTATGCCTGCACGCCGTAACCGCAATAGCACGCTCCGATGCGATGCCGATCAGATCGAGCGGGAAGCAAAGCGCTTGGTCGACACGTATTCCGACCTCATCCTTCGATTGTGCTATTCGGCCCTTGGATCCGCTGACGACGCTCAAGACATCTGCCAGGACACGCTGATCAAGATTCTCCAACGCACTCAACCGTTCGACTCGCTCGAACACGAACGTGCTTGGGTGATCCGAGTCGCACTGAACGCATGTCGCGATATCGGCCGTACGCACGCGAATCACCCGGTTGTCGACCTCGATTCGCTCCCCGATTTCTGCGCACCCGTAACACATACCGAGCAAGAATTCGCGCAACGCGACTGCGCCATTCTTTCCGCTGTCACGGCCCTGCCTCAAGCACAGCGCATCGCCATCTTTTTGCACTACTACGCAGGCATGAGCATCAGGGAAATCGCAGGCGCCGTTCACGCGACGCCAGCTGCAACCGCCCAGCACCTTAGCCGCGGACGTGCGTCACTTCGGCTTTCCTTGAAAGGAGACCACAATGACTACGAATTCGAATGACTATCGCCACGCCCTGGAGCACATTTCGTTTACCGATAATGCGAAGCAGCACATGGCAAACTCGATTGCTCAGTCCGTCGCCTCAAGCGATGCGGCGACCGCTCAAAGCAACTTTAATGGCACGCGACGCAAGCCGCGCATCGCCCGCCATCCCGTAAGAACAGTCGCTCGCATTGCCGCTGTAACGGCAGTCCTCGCTATCGTCATTGGAGGCGCTGGCACGGCTATGGCAACAGGCGTCCTGCCGCTTCCTTCTGACATGCTTTCCGACATCTTTGACGGACCTGCTTCTCAAACCGAGATCATCGACCGTATTGGCCGGCCCGTCGGTGCTAGCTGCTCCAACAACGGAGTCACCGTGACCGCCGACGCCATCATGGGCGACAAGGATATGGTTACCATCGCCTATACGCTTACGTTCGACGATCCCGCTGCCCTGAAAAAGCTTTCCGAGCCGGGCGAGAACGGAACTATCGCCGGAAGTGTCGATGGAAACGTATACGTTGATGGCGAGCATGGCGGCCAAGGCCAATCATGGCTCATTGACAAGAACCCCAATGACTCCAGCATTCAATACTTTGCACAGTTCAGCGTTGAATCACCCGGCCTTATGGGCAGGACCGTCCGCACGCATATCAACTCTCTCGTTGTGCCACGTGCTGGCAAAGAGCTTCCCGAGTATAAGAAAATACTTACGGGCCCATGGGATCTTAAGTTCCAGCTGAATTACGAAGATACATCCGTTACGATTCCCGCGCCCAAATCGGTCAACTTTAACGGCACCAAGGCGACGATTCAAGAGGCCACCGTATCCTGCGTTGGCGTTTCAGTCCGCTACAACATAGATCGTTCCATCGAACACGACAACAACAGCGGCAAGATGTCTCAAAACATGGAGGAGTCTATGGATGCCGTTGGCAACATACCCCTCATCGTGACGTTCAAAGACGGTCATGTTGAGGACGCAACCAGCCACAGCGGCTATTTCGCAAATAAACTGGATAACGGCACCACTGATGTCCACAAGACCTGGCCGTTCTCGCAAGTTTGTGACACAGACAAGATTGCAAGCGTACAAATTGGCGATACGGTCATTCCCATGAATTCGTAACGCTACGCGGCTCGTATATGCACCCGGTTCCGCACTTCGCGTCTAAAGATGCGCTGTCATCGAGCAGCGTGAGCGCAAGGCCGCCCGTATGGTCGGCTGGGAACACCTCGTTGCGCTAAAAACCACCACGAAGGGGACAGGCACCTTTGTGGTGGTTTTGCTGACTCGTCCGACCTGTCCCAACGGTTTGTCTCAATCTGTAACAGGTAGGGCCCAAATAATCGGTTAGCTGTTACAGATCGAGACAGACCACGGATGCTCAGCCGAAAATCTCAATCTGTAACAGGTAGGAACGATTTTGCCCCTTAGATGTTACAGATTGAGATATTTGACAGCTTGAATCGGCATCGCCTACAGCGCGGCGACGACCTTGTCGCCCATCGTCGTGGTGCCGAGGATCTTATCTGCCGGGGTGTTGACATCGGCGATGTCACGGGTGCGCCAGCCCTCGTCGAGCACGCGCGCCACGGCGCTCTCGATCCACGCGGCTTGCTCGCCCATGTCGAGCGCGTAGGTCAGCAGCATCGCCACCGACAAGATTTGAGCCAGCGGATTGGCCACGCCGAGCCCCGCGATGTCAGGAGCGCTGCCAGCGCTCGGCCCAAACAGCGATACGCCATCATCCAGCGAGGCAGAGGCAAGCATACCGAGCGATCCGGTAATCTGAGCCGCCTCATCGGACAGGATGTCGCCGAACATGTTCTCCGTCACCACGACGTCAAAGTCTGCCGGTCGACTGATGAGCTGCATGGCGGCGTTGTCGACGAGCAGGTCCTCAAGCTCCACGTCGGAGTACTCCTCGTCTTGCACGCGATGCACGATCTCGCGCCACATGCGGCTCGTCTCCAGCACGTTGCGCTTATCAACGCTCGTCACCTTGCCGCGACGTTTGCGCGCCGCCTCAAATGCCTGGCGCGCAATGCGCTCAATCTCGTACTCGCGATACTCCATCACGTCGACCGCACGCTGACCGGCCGCACCCGCAGCGCCCGCGCAGGTCACGGATGCGGGCGCCAAAGTCCCACGGCATGTTGTAGCCCATCGTATCGGGGATGTTCACGACCGTGGCACCGGCCTTTACGGCCGCCTCGATAATGCGCACCAGAAACTCCTGATCGGAGCGGCCGGCATCCTCGGCATAAAACTCAACATCGTCAACGAACTTGCGAGCATGTTTGACGGCATGGATCGCTCACTCAATTGCCCTTTCCTCAGTCATATGGAGCTTGTCGCGCAGGTGACTGGTGCTCACACCCAGCCCTGTATGGATACGGGGCCTCTGGGCCGTTTTGAGCGCCTCTGCAGCCACTTCGATATCCCTGTCGACAGCGCGCGTCAGGCCGCATACCGTGCATCGGTCGCCTGCAATCTTGCCAATCTCCTGTACGGAGCGAAAGTCACCAGGACTCGAGATGGGAAAGCCCGCCTCGATAACGTCCACGTTCATGCGCACCAGCTGGCGGGCGATGAAGAGCTTTTCCTCGGTATTCATGCTGGCGCCCGGCGACTGCTCACCGTCGCACAGGGTGGCGTCAAAGATTGTGATTTTGCGGCTTATATGTTCCTCCTGATTGACCGTTTTATGACAGATGGCTTTCAGGAGAGAGAGAAGGCCTAGAGATAGAATAATACCCGTGTCGCTCATCACGCCTGAAAGCGGCAGACGATAGCGCACCCGGGTACAACAAATCGTTATAGCGAGATTACAACCCTAGCGCGCTATCCAATCTAGTAGCGCTAGGCCTAGGAGCTGTTGCGTGTTCTTAAACATGTTGGGCTCCCTTCGGCCTCGGGTAGTACTACATCGCGCTAAAGTACAACACAAGTAAAACCACCACAAGGGTGCCTGTCCCCTTCGTGGTGGTTTCGTTGACTCAAAAGCAAGAGACCCGGTCCTGCACGAGGCAGAACCGGGTCTCTTTAGCAATGCTTGCTTTGCTCAGGCAGTAACTGTTAGTTACTCAGCCAGGAAGTCGCGCTGGATAGCGGGATCGACCTTGACGCCAGGGCCCATGGTGGAAGACACGGAGAT
>CALLSU010000021.1:0-1204 GCA_938011935.1 uncultured Collinsella sp. | reverse complement strand
GCATCATCAAGCGCAACGGCTGCCGCGTATTCGAGGAGAGCTTCGACGCCAAGCAGCATCGCGAGTACATGCCCGACGACGCCGCCGAGCAGAGCGCCCTCAACCGTCAGGGCATCACCGAAAACGCCCGTCGCGTCAAGGAGCTCGAGCAAGAGGTGGCCGAGCTCAAAGCCCTCGTCGCCAAGCTCGTGGACGAGCGCTAGAAGCGGACGGCCACCGACAACATTGACGCCAACACAAAAGGCACGCCAGGGAATCCGCCCCCGGCGCGCCTTCTTTTCGATGTGACATGCGGGGCTGCCCCTTTGTCACCTTATGCGAACTGGCTTAGGTAGAGGTCGGCATAAGCGCCCTCGGCAGCCAGCAGCTCCTTGTGCGTACCCTGCTCGATGATATTGCCGTGATCCATGACCAGGATGAGGTCGGCATCGACGATCGTCGACAGACGGTGCGCGATCACAAAGCTCGTACGCCCACGCATGAGCGCGTCCATGGCGCGGCCGATGGCGAGCTCGGTGCGCGTGTCCACGCTCGACGTCGCCTCGTCCAGGATGAGGATCGCCGGGTTGTTGAGCAACACGCGCGCGATGGTCAGCAGCTGACGTTGGCCCTGGCTGATGCTCTCGGCATCGTTAGCCACACGCGTGTCGTAGCCCTGCGGCATGGTGCGCACAAAGAAGTCGACCTGAGCGGCACGTGCGGCCGCGACAATCTCCTCGCGCGTTGCCTCGGGACAGCCATAGGCGATGTTCTCGGCAATGGTGCCATCGAACAGCCAGGCGTCCTGCAGCACCATGCCAAACTGCTGGCGCAGCTCGCCGCGGTCCATGCGGCTCGTGTCCACACCGTCGAGGGTAATGCGGCCACCGTCGATCTCGTAGAAGCGCATGAGCAGATTGATGAGCGTGGTCTTGCCCGCGCCCGTGGTTCCCACCACCGCGATCTTTTGGCCCGGTTCGGCGGTAAACGACACGTCTCGCATAAGCGGCTTGTCGGGCGCATAGCCAAAGCGCACGTGCTCAAAGGAGACACGGCCCTCGACCTTGCCCGGCAGCTTGGCGGCATCGACCGGCAGCGGGTCGGCCTCCATCTCGGGCTCATCGAGCAGGTCGAACACGCGCTCGGCGCTCGCCAGCGCGCTCTGCAGTGAGTTAAAGGTAAACGACAGCTGCGTCATGGGCTCGGACGCCTCATAGATAAACTG
>CALLSU010000020.1:0-16678 GCA_938011935.1 uncultured Collinsella sp. | reverse complement strand
TTTGTATAAGGAGCATGTATATGAGTAACGTTCGCGTTTGTGTAGACGTTGTGGGCGGAGACGAGAAACCTCAGGTTGTTCTCGATGGTATCGAGGCTGCGCTTGCCGCCGATCCCGATATCGAGGTCTTGGCAGCTGGCCCCGCTGAAATCGTCAATCCCTTTGCTGCTTCCCATGCACGTGTTGAGGCTCTTGAGGCACCCGACGTTATCGCCATGGATGACGATCCCATTCGCGCCGTGATGACCAAGCGTAAATCGTCGATCGTGCTTGCCTGCCGCGCCATCAAAAAGGGCAACGCGGACGCGTTCTTCTCCGCCGGCTCGACCGGTGCCATGACCGCTGCCGCCACCGCCTATGTGACGCCGTTTAGATATATGGCCGAAGGCAAGAAGCAGCCGGTGCGTCCCTGTCTGACCAATGCGCTGCCCAATCGCGCCGGCGGTCTGACGGTGCTGTGCGATATGGGCGCCAACCCCGATGTCGAGGTCGATGACATGGTGCGTTTTGCCCAGATGGGTAGCGCCTATGCCCGCGTCGTCCTGGGCATCGAGCATCCCCGCGTGGGCCTGCTTGCCAATGGCACCGAGGACGAGAAGGGTTCCAACTTTACCAAGGCCTGCTTCCCGGCCATGAAAGCCGCCGTTCCCGGCTTTGTGGGCAACTGCGAAGGCACCGACCTCACCTCGGGCAATTTCGATGTCGTCGTTGCCGATGGCATGTCGGGCAATATTGCGCTCAAGGCCACCGAGGGCGCTGCCAAGTTTTTGCTGCAGGAACTCAAGGGTGCCTTTATGGCCTCGCTCGGCACCAAGATCGCCGCGCTGCTCATCAAAAAGCAGATGCGCGAGATTAAGGCCAAGCTCTCTGGTGATGCCAAGGGCGGTGCGATTCTTTTGGGCCTGCGTGGCGTGGTCCTAATCGGCCATGGCGCCACCTCGGTCGAGGCTGTTAAAAACGGTACGCTCGCGGCGGCCGAAGCCGTGCGCGCGGGGCTGGTCGAGAACGTCGCCAACTCCATGGACGGCATCGTTTTGTAAGAGCGAGTTAGAGCGCTGTTATGTGCCTCGCGGCCTGCTTCGTGGGGTAGAATCAGAACCGTGTCTTGGTACCGCCCGGGCGGTACCATTCTTTTGGTATTCATTCACTATGAGAGGAAGCGCTATGGACCGCTCCGAAATCTTCGACAAGATCGCCGAGGTCGCTGCTGACGTTCTGGGCGTCGATGTTGCCGAAATTAGCGATGAGACCACCTTTGACGATCTCGATGCCAACTCGCTCGAGCGCCTGCAGCTGGTTACGGCTATCGAGGACGAGTTCAACCTCGAGATCGATGACGAGACTCTGCTCTCGCTCGACTCTGTCGCCGACGCCGTCGACGCGATCGAACACGCCAGGGAGGCCTAGGTCTTGGCTTTGTCTGAACGACTTACGCGTGCCCAGGAAATCCTGGGCCACGAGTTCAATAATAAGGTACTGCTGCGCGCGGCGCTTACGCATCCCTCGGCAGTCGAGGGCCAGCCGGTTTCTGCCAGCTATGAGCGCCTTGAGTTCTTGGGCGATTCCATTTTGGGCGCCGTCGTCGCCCGTTCGCTCTTTGAGTCCTATCCGGAGTTTGACGAGGGCAAGCTCACGCGCCTGAAGGTGTCGCTTGTCTCGGGCGCCACGCTGTCCGAGGTTTCTCACGAGTTGGGCATCGACGACATCATCATCTTTGGTGCCTCCGAGACCGGTACCGGTGCGCGCGGCCTGCATTCGGCGCTCGAGAACGTCTACGAGTCGCTCGTGGGCGCGCTGTACCTGGACGCCGGCTGGGATGCCGCAGCGGAGTTTATCCACCGTACGCTTAAGCCGCATTTGGCTTCCGAACGTGCCGAGCACCCCGCGAACCCCAAATCGTTCTTGCAGGAGTGCGTGCAAGCCGACGGTCACGAACCCCCGGCGTATAAGCTCGTTGGCTCCGAGGGCCCGGCGCATGCGCCCACCTTTACCGCCGTGGTGTTGATCGATGGTATTCGCCAGGGTCGCGGCTCCGGCTCCTCAAAGAAGGAAGCCGAGGGAGCCGCTGCACTCGAGGCACTTGACCGCATGGGCTACACCACCAACGGCGTGATTCTCAACAAGAAGCCTGTTTAAGCGAGGAGCCGTGTATCTCAAGTCCCTCACGCTCAAAGGGTTCAAGTCGTTTGCCGACCGCGCCCATATGACGTTTGAGCCGGGCCTGACCGTCATCGTCGGTCCCAACGGCTCGGGAAAATCGAACATCTCTGACTCGATTCTGTGGGTCCTGGGCGAGCAGAGCGCCAAGCAGCTGCGCGGCCAGGCCATGGAGGATGTCATCTTCTCGGGCTCGTCAGCGCGCAAGCCGGTGGGTGTCGCCGAGGTCACTCTGGTGCTCGATAACTCGGACCATATGCTGCCCGTCGACTTTGACGAGGTCGCCATCACCCGTCGTATGTATCGCTCGGGCGAAAGCGAGTACCTCATCAACTCGAGCCCGTGCCGCCTGATGGACATTCAGGACATCCTGCACGATTCGGGCCTGGGTAAGGATACGCATTCCATCATCAGCCAGGGCAAGCTCGACGCCATTTTGCAGAGCCGCCCCGAGGAGCGCCGTGCCCTCATCGAGGAGGCCGCCGGCATCTCCAAGCACAAACGCCGCAAGGAGCGTGCGCTCAAAAAGATTAAATCGATGGACGAGCACTTGACCCGTGCCCGCGACATCAATAAGGAAATCGCCCGTCAGCTGCGGCCGCTGGAGCGTCAGGTCGATCGCGCGCGCAAGTACAAAGAGCTGTCCTCGCGCGCGAACG
This sequence comes from uncultured Collinsella sp., assembly GCA_938011935.1. GTDB lineage: Bacteria > Actinomycetota > Coriobacteriia > Coriobacteriales > Coriobacteriaceae > Collinsella. Next base: position 13,862 of record CALLSU010000020.1, on the reverse strand, counting down.
AACTTACGCAGATGCTGGCCGTCGACGAGCTGCGTTCGCTGCAGTCGCAGTGGAACGACTTGGAGAGCCGCTCCAAGGAAGGCGCCGCCGAGCTGGAGCTTGCGCAGTACCGCATGGGCGAAAAGGAGCGCGAGCTCGAGAAGCTCCAGGTCATGCTCGAGGAAAAGGGCCTGTTTGTGGGCGACCTGGGCGAGCAGCGCCGCCATATGCAAGACGTGGTCGGCCGCATTAACTCCGATATGCGCCTGCTCGAGGAAAAGGGCCACAACATGGTGTCGCGCCTGTCCGACATGCGTGGCCAGATCTCGAGCTCCGAGCATCAGCGTCGTCGCGTGGTCGAGGAGCTCGAGGACGCGCGTGCACAGCTTGAGGAAGTGACCGGCGCGCACATGCAGGCCCAGGAGGACGTTGACGCCGCTGGTCCTGCCGCCGCTGAGCTCCACGAGCGGCGCGTGGCGCTCGACAATCAGATTTCGCAGCTTACGCGTGAGCAACGCGATGTGCAGCGTGTGGCCGATAACGCGGCGCTCGAACTCGCCAAGGTGAAGGACTCGCTGAGCAACGCCGAGGTCGAGGACAACATGTACGCCTCACGCCTGGAGCAGATCGACGAGCAGCTCGAGGAAGTCACGGCCTCACTCGAGAGCCGTCGCGACCGCGCCGAGGAGCTCGACAGTGCACTTGATCAGGCCCGTCAAGCCCAGATTGATGCTCGCGAGGCTACCGAGGTCGCCCGTGCAGCCCTTAAGGACCTGCGTGCCCGCGAGAGCGAGGCGCGCAACAAACTGTCCGAGGTGCGCTCGGAGCTTGCCAGCCAAAAGAAGCTCGATGCCCGCATGGCTGACAGCTCGCCGCTGGTGAGCCGTCTGATGGGTGCGCTGGGCGACGATGTCTCGGGTCGTCTGGGCGACGTGCTCGAGGCCCCGCGTGAGCTTGAGGGCCTGGTTGAGCAATTGCTCGCCGGCGATATTGATGCGCTGCTGTTCGACGATGCGTCCGTGCTTGAGCGTGCCGGTCGTGCCGCTCTGGACCAGAAGAAGGCCTCGGGCGAGGCGCTGCTGGTCGCGCGCGGTGTGAGCGCCTCTGCTGCCGCTAAGGGCGCTGCCGGTACGCGTCTGGTCGATCGCCTGTCCGTACGCGCCGGCTATGGCCCGGTTGTCGAGGCGCTGCTCGGCGGCTATTACGTTGTCGACGACTTGGCGGCTGCGCTGGCCGCGCCTGTCGTTGACGGCGTGACTTACGTGACCCCCGATGGCGCCCGCGTCGCCTGCGGCGGCCTGGTGCGTGTGGGGCTCGACGCCGGTGAGGCTTCGGGTGCTTTGGAGCGCAAGCGTCGCATTCGCGAGCTGGAGGGCCTGGAACCCGATCTGGCTGCTGTGTTTGAGCATGTGTCGGATCAGGTCGTCGAGGTCAATGCGGCCGTTGAGGAGGCGCGTGCCGCTGAGGGCGATGCCGCCGGCGAGATCGCCCGTCTTGAGGGCGAGCGCCGCTCGCTGCTCTCCGAGATTGGCCGCCTGGAGCAAAGCGCCAACAACGACGAGGTCGAGCGCGTGCGCATCTCCAAGCGCCGCGAGCAGGCCGCCGAGGCCGTTCGCGCTGCGCGCCCGCGCGTGGACGAGCTCACCCGCTCGTGTGACGAGGCCCGAGCGCAGGCAAGCGATCTTGGCCTTCAGATTGCCGAAGCCAACGACGAACTCGACCGCGTTCGCCGTTACGATTCCGAGGCCGCCGGCAAGCTCGCCGATGCCAAGGTCCGCCTGGCCCAGACGAGCGAGCGCCTTCGTTCTCTGAAGGGCCGAGTACCCGATCTGGAGCATCGCCTGGAGGGCATCGACCGCCGTATCCGCGGAACACGCCAGGCCTCGCGCTCACTCGAGCTGCTGCGCCTGCGCGTCGATCCCATGCACGAGCGCTATTCGGCCCTGCTGGAGCGCGCGTCGGATTGGGCGGCGCGTCTGCGTGACCAGGCCTCTCTGGAGGAGGCGGACTCCGCTTCGCTCAAGAAGACCATCGAGGATGCCAAGGCAGAGGTTGCCCGCGCTAAGGAGAAGGTCGATACCGCCACCGCCACGCAAAACGAGTTTAAGGTCGCGCGTGGCAAGCTCGAGGTGCAGGTAGAGGCCGCCATTAAGGCCATTACCGCCGATGGCAACACGGTACTCGAGGAAGCGCTTATGCTTCCTGCGCCCACGGATCGCGATGCCGCCGAGCGCGAGCTCAACCAGCTTGTGCGCCAGATCAACAACCTTGGTCCCGTGAACCAAGTTGCCATGGAGGAGTACGAGCAGCTCAAGCGTCGCGCCGATTACATCGAGGAGCAGCTGGCCGATCTGGAGAGCGCGCGCAAGGCGCTCACCAAGATCACCGTGGCCATTGATCGCAAGATGCGTAAGGCCTTCCTGGTGACCTTTGAGAAGGTCGATGCGAACTTCCGCGAGATCTTCGCCATGCTGTTCCCGGGTGGTCAGGCGCATCTGGAGATGACCGACCCCGAGCATCCGGCTGAGACAGGCATTGAGGTTGTGGCGCAGCCGCGCGGCAAGCGCATTACCAAGATGATGCTCATGTCGGGTGGCGAGAAGAGTCTGACGGCGCTCGCCCTGCTCTTTGCCGTGTACCGCACGCGCACGGTGCCGTTCTATGTGCTGGACGAGGTCGAGGCGGCGCTTGATGACGCCAACCTGTCCAAGCTCATCGGAGCCCTCGATGTGCTGCGTTCCGATACACAGCTCTTGGTCATTTCGCATCAGCGCCGTACTATGGAGGATGCTGACGTTCTCTATGGCGTCTCGATGCAAGCCGACGGCGTCAGCCGCGTCGTCTCGCAAAAACTCGATCGCGAAACCGGAAAGGTCGTGAATGCATAATGGGATTCTTTGACGCTCTCTCGCGCGGACTTGAGCGCAGCCGCGAGGCACTCAACGAGGTCTTCTACTTTGGCGGCGAGGTCGACGAGGACTTTTGGGAGGACCTTGAGGATACCCTCGTTATGGGTGACATGGGTGCCGAGGTCGCCATTCAAGTCTCCGATGACCTGCGCGAGACGGCCGCCAAGAAAAACCTCAAGACCGCTCCGCAGCTCCGTCGCGCCCTGGCCGAGCAGCTCGAGGGCCATTTTGTGCCTGTTGAGCGCGACCCGTTTTCCGACACGCCGAGCTGCGTGCTGTTTGTCGGCATCAACGGTGCCGGTAAGACCACCACGGTCGGCAAGATTGCGAGCGCCATGGCCGCCCGCGGCAAGAACGTGGTGATCGGTTCGGCCGACACCTTCCGCGCCGCTGCCATCGAGCAGCTCGATGTGTGGGGCCAGCGTGCCGGCGTACCGGTTATCAAGCGCGACCGCGGCTCCGACCCGGCAAGCGTTTGCTACGACGTGCTCGACGAGGCCGACAAGCGCGGCAGCGACCTGGTGCTTATCGATACTGCTGGCCGTCTGCACACGAGCCCCGAGCTCATGCGCGAGCTTGCCAAGGTGGTCAACGTGACGCGTAAGCGCGCCACCAATATGGCCGCCGGCCCCATGCCCGTCTCGGTCGTCCTCGTGATCGATGCCGCAACGGGCCAAAACGGCCTGAACCAGGCGCTCGAGTTTAATGAGGCGCTTGGCCTGGACGGTATTATCATGACAAAGCTCGACGGCACGGCTAAGGGCGGTATAGCCATGGCCGTGGCCGAGAAGCTCAAGCTCCCGATCCTTCGCATCGGCGTGGGCGAGCAGGTCGATGACCTGCAGGAGTTTAACGCCAAAGATTTCTGCCGCGCCCTGGTGGGCGAGTCCAACTAAGGAGTAACCAGTGTTTGATTCCCTGAGCGATCGCCTCAACGACACATTTGACCGCCTGCGCGGCAAGGGTAAGCTGACCGAGGCCGATATCACCTCGGCCATGCGCGACATTCGCATGGCGCTGCTCGAGGCCGACGTTAACTTTAAGGTCGTCAAGGAGTTCGTTGCTAAGACTAAGGAGCGCTGCATGACCGCCGAGGTCATGGAGTCGCTGTCGCCGGCGCAAAACGTCGTCAAGATCGTGCTCGACGAGCTCACCGAGATGCTCGGCTCCACCGAGAGCAAGCTCGTTTTTAGTAACCGCATTCCTAATGTCATCATGCTCGTGGGCCTGCAGGGCTCCGGTAAGACCACGGCTGCCGTAAAGCTTGCCTACCTGCTCAAGAAGCAGGGCCGCTCGCCGCTGCTCGCCGCGTGCGACGTCTACCGTCCCGCTGCTGCCGACCAGCTTGCCACGCTCGGCGGCGAGATCGGCGTGCCGGTCTTCCGCGGTGACGGCGAGCACCCGGTCGACATCGCCAAGGGCGCCATCCAGGAGGCCGTCGACCACCTGCGTGACGTGGTCATCGTCGATACCGCCGGACGTCTTCAGATCGACGAGCAGATGATGCAGGAGGCCGTCGACATCAAGAAGGCCGTCAAGCCCGACCAGGTGCTGATGGTCGTCGACGCCATGACCGGCCAGGATATCGTCAACGTGGTCTCGACGTTTGCCGAGCGCACCGACTTTGATGGTGTGATTATCTCCAAGCTCGACGGTGACGCCCGTGGCGGTGGCGCGCTTTCGGTGCGTCAGGTGACCGGCAAGCCCATCAAGTTTGTGAGCATGGGCGAGAAACCCGATTCGCTTGAGCCGTTCTATCCCGATCGCATGGCCAAGCGAATCTTGGGCATGGGCGACGTTGTCGGCATCATCGAGAAGGCCCAGGAGGCCGCCGATGCCGAACAGCTCGAGGCTGCCGAGCGCATGCTGCGCGAGGGCTTTACCATGAACGACATGCTCGACCAGATGAAAGCCGTCAAAAAGATGGGCGGCATGAAGGGTATCCTGGGCATGCTCCCCGGTGGCCAGCGCGCGCTCAACCAGATGGGCGGTAACCTGGACGAGGGCATCTTCGACAAGAACGAGGCCATCATCATGTCGATGACCAAGGAGGAGCGTCTGCGTCCCTCCATCATCAACGGCCAGCGTCGCGCGCGTATCGCCAAGGGCGCCGGTGTGACCCCCACCGAGGTCAATAGCCTTATGAAGCAGTGGGGCGAGATGAACAAGATGATGGGCCGCATGCGCACGATGGCCAATCAGGCACAGGCCGGCGGCAAGAAGGGCAAAAAGGGCAAGAAGGGCAAGAAGATGCGCATGCCCAATATTCCCGGTCTGGATGCCATGGGCTTGGGCGGCATGGGCGGCCTGGGAACGGGTGGTCCTAAGTCCGATATGGACCTGCTGCGCCAGATGGAAGCGCAGATGCGCAATAAGAAATAGGGCTGTAATTCCAGCTTGATATGGCAAAGGCCACTCGGAAGCTACCGGGTGGCCTCTGTTGTTGGCTTTGATAGTTGGGCTGCGTTCAGCGTCGCGCCCCGAGCTCGCGGTGCCGTGCCGTTAGTGGCAGCCGCAGCCCTCGTGGCCCTCGTGCTCGTGATGGCCGTGGCAGCTGCAGGACTCGCCATGTTCGTGGGCGTGGTCATGGCCGTGGCAGCCGCACGTGGCCTCGCCGTTCTGTGCGAGCGTTCCGGCGATAAGGGCCTCGACACAAGCGTCGCAGCTGCCCTGAGCTCCTGCGTACACCGTGATGCCGGCTTGGGCAAGCGCGTTGATGGCGCCACCGCCGATGCCGCCGCAGATGAGCGTGTCCACGCCACCGTTGGCGAGCAGGCCCGCAAGGGCACCGTGGCCGGTGCCGTCGGTGCCCACGACCTGCTCGTTGAGTACCTTGCCATCCTGAATGTCGTAGATCTTGAACTGCTCGCTGCGGCCAAAGTGCATAAAGATGTTGCCGTTGTCGTACGTGGTTGCCACCCTCATGGTGTCGACCTCCTTTGCTGGCCATGCGGCCGTCGTTGCGGTGATGGGGGAGTACGCGATATTGCCGCCCTCGATGACGAGCGCCCGCCCGTTGACCAGAGCGTTTGCCACCTTGCGATGTGCGCGGCTGCAGATGGCCGCCACGGTGGCGCGGGCGATGCCCATTTGCTGGGCGACGGCCTCCTGATTGAGGCCTTCCAGGTCGCACAGGCGCAGTACTTCGAGCTCATCGACCGTCATCTCGATGGCGTCTCCGCTGGCAAGGCCGTCGGGGGTAAAGCCGCGATATTCGGGGATGATCCCAACACGGCGTAATTTTTCGCGTCTTCCTGCCATACGTGCTCCAAATCTGACATATGTCAACAATAGAATAGCGAACGTGCGGATTTGTGCAAGGAATTTCTGGCATATGTCAGAAAATGAGGGCTTATGTTTGGGCTGTGGGGCCGCGTGCGCCTGGGCTACAATAAAAATTGCTTATAGGCGACTGACAGGAGGGTCAATGAGCAAGGCTGATCAACAGTTTGTAACCATGTGCCGCGATATTCTGGACCATGGCACCACCACCGAGGGCCAAAAGGTCCGTCCGGTGTGGGAGGATGGCACCCCTGCCTATACCATTAAAAACTTTGGCGTTACGGCGCGCTACGACCTGCGCGAGGAGTTTCCCGCGCTTACCTTGCGTCGTACGGCCCTCAAATCTGCCATGGATGAGATCCTATGGATCTATCAAAAGAAGTCCAATAACGTGCATGACCTCAACAGCCATATTTGGGACGAGTGGGCCGACGAGACCGGCTCCATCGGCAAGGCCTACGGGTATCAGATTGGCCAGAAGAGCCATTATACCGAGGGCGACTTTGACCAGATGGACCGTGTGTTGTACGACCTTGAGCATACGCCGTACAGTCGCCGCATCATGACCAACACGTACGTGTTTAGCGACCTTTCCGAGATGCACTTGTATCCGTGCGCCTACAGCGTGACGTATAACGTGACGCAGCGCCCGCAGGATGACAAACCGACGCTCAACATGATTCTCAACCAGCGCAGCCAGGACATTTTGGCCGCAAACAACTGGAACGTGTGCCAGTACGCCATTCTGCTCATGATGGTTGCGCAGTCGGTCGATATGATTCCCGGCGAGCTGCTGCACGTGATCGCCGATGCACACATTTACGACCGTCATGTCGATATCGTCCGCGAGCTTATCGAGCGTCCGCAGTTTGCGGCGCCTAAGGTAACGCTTAACCCCGATGTGCATGATTTCTACGCGTTTACGACCGACGACCTGATCGTCGAGGGCTACGAGCACGGCCCGCAGGTCAAGAACATCCCCATTGCGGTATAGGTGGCAGGTATGACGTGTAAGCTTTCTGCCATCGTCGCCGTGTGTGACGACTGGGGCATTGGCTGCGAGGGCGATATGGTCGTGTCCAATCGCGCCGACATGCGTCATTTTGTGGCGTGCACCAAAGGTTGCCCGGTCATTATGGGACGCAAGACACTGCTGAGTTTTCCCGGCGGGCGTCCGCTCAAGAACCGCCGCAACATTGTGCTCACGCGCGATGAGGACTTTGCTCCCGAGGGCGTCGACGTGGTGCATAGCGTCGACGAAGCGCTCGCCGCGGTAGCCGATGAGCCCGTTGCTTGGGTGATCGGTGGTGGCGAGGTGTATCGGCAGTTTTTGCCGTATTGCGCCGAGGCCGAGGTTACGCAAAACCATTGCGTGCATGGCGTGGATACGTACTTTCCCGATCTGGATGCCGATCCCGCGTGGGAGATTGCGCGGCGTTACGGTGTTGCCACGATTGCCTCGGGCGAGGGCGACGAGGGTGTCGATTATGAGTTCATAACGTATCGTCGCGTTGAGGCGTAAATCTCCTATTTGCCCACGGTATTATCGGGTTGGAATGATTGAGGGGCGGCGCCTAGCGTCGCCTCGTTTGATATTGATGCTGCTGTAAGAAGGGTGCGGGCTGGCTGCTATGACTGATGCCGTTGAGGTTCTGCGAATCGATTCGCTCGAGGACGAGCGGCTCGATGCCTACGTGCGACTGACCGAGCGCGAGCTGCGCTGCGTGCTGGAGCCGCAAAAGGGCATCTTTATCGCCGAGAGCGCCAAGGTTATCGAGCGTGCGGTGCGTGCCGGATACCAGCCGGTGAGCTTTCTTTTGGGTGAACGCTGGCTCGACCAGATGATGCCGCTGTTTGAGCGCCTGGTTGTGCGCGAGGGCGCGGGTCCGGTTCCTGTGTTCGTGGCCTCCATGGAGCTCATGGAGCAGTTGACGGGCTTTAACGTGACGCGCGGTGCGCTCGCGGCGTTCCGTCGCCCGCGTCAGATTCCTGTTGATGAGTTCCTGGGCGGCGTTGTCGAGGCGGCGGGGGAGCGCCCGGTGCGCGTATGCGTGCTCGAGGGTATTGTCGACCACACCAACGTCGGCGCGATTTTCCGCTCGGCGGCTGCGCTGAACGTCGATGGCATTTTGGTGAGCCCTACGTGCTGCGATCCGCTGTATCGTCGCTCGGCCCGTGTGAGCATGGGCACCGTGTTTCAGGTGCCGTGGACGCGTATCGGCAGTGAGGCGCGCGTGTGGCCGCATGATGGCCTAGCTGCGCTGCACAATGCCGGTTTTTCCTGTGCCGCCATGGCGTTGACGGATGACTCCGTTTCGCTGGACGATCCTGTGCTGCAGGAGATTGATCGCCTGGCGATCTTTATGGGCACCGAGGGTGCCGGTCTGGGCGCCAAGACCATCGCGGGCTGTGACCGGGCCGTGCGCATCCCGATGGCGCACGGGGTCGATTCGCTCAACGTGGCCGCGGCGAGTGCCGTCGCCTTTTGGCAGCTGTGCCCGCACGTGAGCAACGAGTATCACTACCAGCCGGGTTTGTATCACTAGGCAAATATTTCGCACCGCGCTCTAATTCGGGGTGTTTCGGTTGCCGCCGGCCGGTGCTAATCTGGTTTTGGCTTTGGTTCTAAATCGCTGTTTTGTTGTTTGACGTACGCTTTTGGGGAGGGCGTGTGGCTAAGAAATCTACGGCTATCGATGTAACGCAGGGTGTTATTTGGCAGCAGCTGCTTTCGCTGTGCGTTCCCATCTTTTTTAGTTCGTTTTTTCAGCAGGCTTACACGCTTATCGGCACCTATATCGTCGGTCAGTTTGGCGGCAAGCTTGCGCTTGGCGGCATTCAAGCCACGATGGTGCTCACCGAGCTCTGCATTGGTTTTTGCGTTGGCGTTGGCGCCGGTTGTGCCGTTATCACGGGTCAGTTTTTTGGCCAGCACGATGATGAGCGACTGAGTCGTTCGGTCCATACGGCCATGACGCTCGCGCTGGTGTGCGGTATCGTTTTCTCGATTCTTGGCATAGTGTTCGTTGAGCCCATGCTGGTGCTTATGAACACGCCGCATGAACTATTGGCCGAGGGCGTGGCCTATGCTCGTTGTTATTTTGCCGCCATGGTTGCGGCGCTGCTGCTCAATATGGGAACGGCATTGCTGCGCGCCGTGGGCGACACGCGCGGGCCTGCTGTGATCATCGCTTCCGGCTGCCTTGTTAATGCGGTGCTGGATGTCATCTTCGTTGCCGTGCTTCATATGGAGGCTTTGGGTTGCGGCATCGCGGTGGCGCTGACCATTTGCTCCAACGCCACGATGATCGTGATTCGTATGATGCACGCACCGGGTGCGTGGCGGCTTTCACTGTCCAAACTCGGCATTGATCCTGGCATTTGTAAGAGCATGATCTCGTGTGGTCTGCCGCTAGGCTTTCAATCTGCTGCGTATTCGATTTCCAACGTTTTGATTCAGGTGTCGGTCAATTCGTTTGGTGCCGATGTCACCACGGCGTGGGGTCTTTCGGGCCGTTTGGATGGCATTGTCTGGATGGTTACCGAGGCGCTTGGCGTTTCGATCACCACGTTCTCGGCGCAGAACTTTGGCGCACGCAACTACGAGCGCATGCGCAAGGGCTACCATACGTCGCTCGTGCTGTCGTTTATGCTCATTGGTGGCCTGTCTGCCGTGCTGCTGGTGTTCTCGGGTCCGTTGTCGCGTCTGTTTGTCGATGATGCTTCGATTTCGGCGTACACCACGACGATTCTTCATTTTATCGCGCCGTTCTACGCGATCTTCTCGATTATCGAAAACGCGTCGGGCTCCATTCGCGGTGCCGGCGTGAGCTTGCAGCCCATGCTGCTCACGATTTTTGGCACTGTCGTGCTCAGGGTGATCTGGGTGTTTGCGATCATGCCGTTCGATCCGTCGCTTGAGCACCTGCTGCTTGTTTACCCCGTAACCTGGCTCATCACGGCCACGATGTTCACCATCTACCACCACAGCGGCAACTGGCTAGGCCGCGCCACCGCCTAATGATCCGTATGAGACGGAGGAAAACGGATCCTTGGCCCGGCGATAAGGCGAAATGATCCGTTTTCCTCCGTTCCCTTCTGATCAATTAGTATTCGATGCCTTGGCGGGCTAGGAGGCCTTCGTCGAAGTAATGTTTGACGGGGCGCATTTCGGTTACTAGGTCCGCGAGATCGGCGAGGGGCAGCAAGCCGCGGCCGGTGAGCACGAGCTCCGTGGTGGTCGGTTTTATCGCGATCAACGCTTCGACATCTTCGCGCGTCGCAAAGCCCCGTCGCATGGCTTCTCCCAGTTCATCTAAGATCAGCACGTCGACCTGGCTAATCTGCTCGCGCGCCAGCTCCATGATCTGTGCGGCACAGGCTTCGGGCGTGACGCGGTCGGCTTGTACGATGCGTAGCCCCAATCGAGGTGCTGCGTCATGTTCGGCGCAGTGCAGCTTCTTGGCAAACTGAAGCATGAGTACGTTAAGTCCATAGCCCGTGGCGCGCAGAGCGAGCCCCAGTGCAGCCGTCGTCTTGCCCTTGCCGTCGCCCGTGTAGATCTGAACCTTGCCGACTTCCAGTGATGCCATATCTGTCCTTTCGTGCCCGGCGTCGGTTTATCGCCGTCCGGGTTGGGTATTCTAGAAAGCATTATCAACCCCAGTAGATGGAGTTCAAGCAGATGGAGATGGATGACAACAAACGTAGACGGAATATGATCCTCTACGTGCTCATCGCCTTCGTCGTCTACCTCGTGCTCTCGACCGTTCTGTTCCCCAACATCGGTCACACGCAGCAGATTACGAAGACCGATTACTCGACGTTTGTCAAAGCGCTCGATAAGAAGAGTGTCGACAAGGTCGAGTACAACACGGACGATTACACGATTTATTACACCAAGAAGGGCGAGGACGAGAACATCGCCTACAAGACGACCGGTGTGCCGAATGATGCGGGTTTTACCGATCGCGTGCTTGAGTCCGGTGCTTCGCTGGAGTCGGTCGTTCCCGATAAAAACTCGGGTTTGATGACCTACTACCTGCTCACGCTCATTCTTCCCATGGCGATTTTCTTCCTGATCGGCTGGTGGCTCAACCGCCGCATGAAGAAGGCCATGGGTGATGACGGTCCGTCGATGAACTTTGGCGGCGGTGGTTTTGGCGGCGGTGGACTGGGTAAGTCCGGCGCGCGCGTGATCGCCTCCAAGGACGTGGGCGTGACCTTTAAGGATGTCGCCGGCCAGGAAGAGGCCAAGGAGTCTCTCAAGGAGGTCGTCGACTTTCTGGAGAAGCCGCAGCGCTACGAGGAGATCGGCGCCAAACTGCCGCGCGGTGCTCTTCTTGTCGGCCCTCCGGGTACCGGTAAGACCCTGCTTGCCAAGGCTGTGGCCGGTGAGGCGGGCGTGCCGTTCTTTAGCATTTCGGGTTCTGAGTTCGTCGAGATGTTTGTCGGCCGCGGCGCCGCCAAGGTACGCGATCTGTTTAAGCAGGCCAAGGAAAAGGCTCCATGCATCGTCTTTATCGATGAGATCGATACCATCGGCAAGAAGCGCGATGGCGGCGGCTTTAGCGGCAACGACGAGCGCGAGCAGACGCTCAACCAGCTGCTGACCGAGATGGACGGCTTCGATAACCACAAGGGTATTGTCGTTCTCGCTGCTACCAACCGGCCCGACAGCCTTGACCCGGCCTTGTTGCGCCCCGGTCGTTTTGACCGCCGTATCCCCGTTGAGCTGCCCGACCTGACCGGCCGTAAGAACATTCTTGAGTTGCATGCCAAGAGCGTGAAGACGCAGCCGCCGATCGACCTGACCGCGATTGCCCGCGCTACGCCCGGTGCCTCGGGCGCCGACCTTGCCAACATCATCAACGAGGGCGCCCTACGTGCCGTTCGCGAGGGTCGCAAGCGCGCCACGCAGGACGATTTTGAGGAGTCGGTGGAGGTTGTCATCGCCGGTCAGCAGCGCAAGTCCACGGTGCTGTCCGACCACGAGAAGCAGGTTGTGTCCTACCACGAGATCGGCCATGCCATTGTTGCCGCTCGTCAGAAGGGCTCTGCGCCGGTCACCAAGATCACCATCGTGCCACGCACGAGTGGTGCTCTGGGCTACACCATGCAGGTCGAGGAGGACGAGCGCTTCCTGACCACGCGCCAGGAGGTCCTGGACAAGCTCGCCGTCTATTGCGGTGGCCGTGCAGCCGAGGAGCTCATCTTTGGCGAGATGACGACCGGTGCCGCCAACGATATCGAGCAAGCCACCAAGCTCGCCCGCAACATGGTGACGCGCTTTGGTATGTCCGACGAGTTTGGCATGATGGCACTCGGTACCGTTCAGAACGCGTACCTCAACCAGGACACGTCGCTTACCTGCGCTCCCGGTACGGCCGAGCGCGTGGACGCAATTGTCGCTAAGCTGATCGAGGACGCGCACGATCGCGCCCTGCAGATCCTCAAGGAGAACAAGTTTAAGCTCCATGAGCTGGCTCGTTATCTGTACAAGAAGGAGACGATCACGGGCGAGGAGTTCATGAATCTCCTCACGCGCGAGAATCCTCTGATGCCAAAGCAGCAGTAATACTAGTCGCGCAGTGTCAATCGCCCCATTTGAGTGTCCATCTCAAATGGGGCGTTTTGCGTGGGGAGAGTTGTATATGAAGATCGTGGTAAGTGCCTGCTTGATGGGCGAGAGCTGCAAGTATAACGGGCTCGACAACTACCATCGCGAGCTGGTCGAGGCTTGCGAGCGCACGGGGACCGAGGTCCTGTTGGTATGCCCTGAGGTTTTTGGTGGCTTGCCTACACCGCGCAAGCCGTCCGAGATTGTGAGCGGCGAGGTCCGTACCTGCGAGGGCGTGTCGGTCGATCGCGAGTTTCGCCTGGGCGCCCAGCGCGCACTCGATATGTGCGAGCAGGCGGGTGGCCCGTCCGAGATCGCCGCGTGCGTCTTGCAGGATCGTAGTCCCTCGTGCGGCGCGGGTCGCATCTACGACGGAACGTTCAGCGGTACGCTCACTGCGGGCAACGGCGTTTTTGTCGATCTGCTGCTGCGTCACGGGTACCGTGTGATTCCGGCTAGCGAGTTCGATCCCAGCATGCTGGAACATTGTCCATAGCACTCGAACCCAACACTTCCTCACGGGTGACCGTTTTGGCATCATCCGTGAAGTTGATATTGAGTACGACCCGGTCATCAAAGACGTAGAACGAGTTCACAGGCGCCGTACCCAGGCAGCCCCTCCCTGCGGCCCTCGCGCAGGAACGCGCACACGGCCTTCCCGTCTCTTGCGGCCCTCCCGGAACTGTCCACATCAGTGTAGCCAATCCAGTCCGCCAAGGGCTGCAGCCCGGACAACGCGGCGATGGAGGGCTTCTTCGGCCTGCTCAAGAAGGAGTTCTGGCACGGCAGGGACTGGTCGGACTGGACCCCCGCCCGCTTCATCGAGGAGCTCGGGGGCTGGATCGGTCGATACAATACGGTGAGGCGCAGCGATGCGCTCGGTGGCCGCACGCCGGCCGAGTTCCGCTCCGCGCTGGGAAGGGCCGCGTAACGGTCCAAGAAATCGTCCGCAGTCCCCATTCTTGCCCCTTGGGACAGCTTCTTGTTGGGGCGTGCCTGCCCCAAACCCTGCTAGGAACGAGTACAGCAAACTGGAATTTTTAAATTAGTCTTTGCAAATTACCTTTGAACCT
>CALLSU010000019.1:0-27077 GCA_938011935.1 uncultured Collinsella sp. | reverse complement strand
AGAGCGAGCAAGGTGCCTTGAAGCGAGGCGGCATTGACCTTCTGGTCATGCCGCCGAAGCTGAAAGGCAGATTGCCGCCCTGGCGGGCTTGCAGCGTCAAGTGGTTACGGCGTTTGGTAAAACGCCGTAACTAAAAACGGTTACCGCGGAAGCCGCCGCCGTTGCGGCCGCCACGGTCGCCACCACGACCGCCGCGGTCGTTACCACGGTTACCGCCGAAGCCACCACGGTTGCCGCCGCGATCGCCATAGCCACCACGGTTGCCGCCAAAGCCGCCGCGACCGCCACGGTCGCCGCCACGGCCACCGCGATCGTCACGGCCGCCGCGAGGACCGCGGTCCTCGTCCAGGCCCATGGCGACGAGCGGAGCGATAACCTTATCGAGAGCGGCCATCAGCTCGGTGGCCTCCTCGTAAGAAAGCTCGGGCAGGAGCTTCTCCTTCTTGTTGGCAAGCTCGACCAGGCCCTCAGCGGCATCCTCGGCAGCGAAGACGACGATCTTGCGCATATCGCCCTCGGCGTCGTCGATGCGGCCGACCAGATCGGCAGCCTCGGCCTCGGCCATCAGGCCATCGAGTTCACGAAGGCGCATGCCCAGCAGGTCGGACATCTCCTTCTGCTCCATCTTGGGCTTGAGGTCAAGCAGCTTGATGGCGCGCTCGATGTTCGCCATACGCTCGGCCTTGGCCTCCTCCTCCTTGGAAATAGCAAAGCGACGGCTACGCAGCAGGCGGGCGGCCTTCTGCATCTTGTCCATCAGCTCTTCGTCATCGTAATCAACGGCGGCCTCGACAACCTCGGCCTCCTCCTCGGCGGAAACCTCGTCAGCAGCCTCAACCTCAGCAGCTTCGGTCTCCACGGTCTCGACTGCCTCGACCTCGGCAGCCATGGTCTCGTTCTCGGTCTCGTTCATGATCTCTTCGTTCTCAGACATGAGACTCCTTCTTGGCCCTCTCGGGCATCATCGCCCCATTCGCGGGGCCCGTCGCGCACTCTTTGCGCTTTATACATTCATGCCTCTCGGCAAAACGTCCATTAGTTTATGGTGTCGCCATCCAATCTAGCTGCAGAATCTATGTGCACACATTAATGCGACATGTGCGACTCGCGGCGAGCGTACACCAGCGACACCGCGAACCCGACAACGGCAATCACGGCCGCCACGCGCACGGCGGCTGCAAATCCTATCGCCTGGGCAACGTCCGACGCAACGCCTGCGGCGCCAGCAGCCACCGCAGAACTCGAAAGCAGGCCGATAAACAGCGACGGACCAAACGACGCGGCAATCATGTTCCACGTGTTAAGCAATGCCGTTCCGTGAGGATGCTCAGCGGCGGGAAGCGTCTCCAAACCGGCGGTCTGCGAGGGGCTCAGTACCAAACCGACGCCGGCATACACCACAACGGTCAGCAGCACGACAACGCCGATGTTCATGCTTGCCGCGGTCATCGAGATTGCCGTCTGCCCCACAGCGATCAGGGCAAAGCCGACCGGCAGCAGCGGCCACGCACCACGGGCATCCATCACGCGTCCGCCCACAATCGAGGTCACGGCGTTGCAGGCGATCGCCGGCAAAATGAGCAAACCCGCGACAAGTGCGGTCATGCCGTATGCGCCCTCAAAATAGAGCGGCAACAAAACGCTCATCGAGAACGTCGTCATCATCGACACCACCACAAGCAGGCATGCAGGCCAAAAACGAACGCTCGCCATGGGACGCACGTTAAGCACCGGATGCTTGAGCTTGAGCTGACGAACCGCAAACAGGCCGAGCACCACAACAGCGGCGAAAAGCGTCGCGATACCGGCCATCACATTGGTCGAGAACTCGCCTACGGAATACACGAACGCCGTAATGCCGGCAGTGAGCAAAACAACCGACAGAATATCAAGCGTGGTGTTCGAGCGCTCTCCGACATTCCGAACGAGCTTTGCTGCCGCCGCGGCGACCACGACACCGCCCACCAGCGGCACTACGAACACCGCCCTCCAGCCAAACAACGTGCACATAAGACCACTAATCACGGGCCCAAACGCCGGCCCTAGCGTAATGCAGGCACCGCCCAGGCTCAGATACAGACCGAGCTTCTCGCGCGGAGCACAAGATAGCACCACATTCATCATGAGCGGAAACAAGATGCCCGATCCCGCAGCCTGCAAAATACGACTTGGCAGCAAAACGGTAAACGACGGGGCGACCAGGCACAGGACTTCTCCGGCGACCATGCATCCGCATGCGAAAAACAGCAGCTTGCGCATCGAGAAACGACCGGACAGAAAGGCCATGATAGCCGTAAAGATCGACGTCACGATCATGTATCCCGAAACGAGCCACTGCGCCGTGGTAGCGCTCACCGAAAAGGCCGCCATGATGTCGTGCAACGCCACGTTAATAATGTTCTCGTTAAACGCGGCGACAAAGGCTGCAATATACATTACGACGAGAAACGCCGCAGTGGCCGATGGCGCTACTTGAACTTGTTGCTGAGATTTGCTCCCCATGCATTTCCTTCCTCTTGGAACGACAGTCACATCGCCCCAGAGGAACAGTCCAGGGCGAGCATGAGCCCTAGACTTACGTCAGACGCCGCACGCAACGGATCTGACAACATGGTCCAACGTCGAAAGATTGTAACGCTGACGCGCAGCTTTCCTTCCGCGCTATTATTAAAAGTCCACGAAAGCACGAGACATGAGGAGCCCGCCATGATCAAACCCATCATGAAATCCGAGTTCTTTTTACGCCTGCCTTCCGAAGACGCGGGCCCCGATGACGCCGTGACCGGGCAGGACCTCCTGGATACGCTCCATGAGCATGAGCACGAGTGCGTGGGCCTTGCCGCCAACATGATTGGCGTGCGCAAACGCATCATCTGCGTAAAGGACGGCAACAGGGCGCTGCTGATGTACAACCCTCAAATTCTTGAGCAGGTCAATTCCTATCAGACGAGCGAAGAATGCCTCTCGCTTTCCGGCGAGCGCCCCTGTACTCGCTATCGCCGCATTAAGGTTGAGTATTTGGACGAGAATTTCGTCCACCGCATCAAAAACTTCTCGGGCTACACCGCCGAAATCATCCAACACGAAATCGACCACTGTTGCGGAATCGTTATTTAGTTCCGCCGATTCAAGAAAGCTCCCTGCAGCAAAACAACTGCAGGGAGCTTTTCATAGTGCGGAACTTCTATCCCACTAGCTCTGGCGGTAATGATCGAAGAAGTCGGCGAGGTCTTCGAGGGACTCTTTGAGTACTTCCATGCGCGGCAGGTACACGATGCGGAAGTGATCGGGCTCGGCCCAGTTGAAGCCGCCGCCGCGCGTGATCAGAATCTTCTTCTCGTGCAGCAGGTCAAGGGCGAACTGCTCGTCATCGGTGATGTTGAACTTCTTCACATCCATCTTGGGGAAGATGTAGAACGCCGCGCGCGGCTTAACCACCGAGATGCCGTCAATCTTGTTGAGCGCCTCATACACAAAGTTGCGCTGCTCGTAGACGCGGCCGCCGGGACGGATGTAGTCGTTAACGGACTGATGGCCACCGAGCGCCGTCTGAACGATCGACTGAGCCGGCACGTTGGAGCACAGGCGCATGTTGGAGAGCATGTTGATGCCCATGATGAAGTCGCTCATGCAGCGCTGGTTGCCCGAAAGCACCATCCAGCCAATACGATAGCCCGCGATCATGTGCGACTTGGACAGACCGCTAAAGGTGACGCAGGGCAGATCGGGAGCGAGCGAGGCAATCGAGACGTGCTCGTAGCCGTCCATGCACAGGCGGTCGTAGATCTCATCAGCAAAGATCATCAGCTGATGCCTGCGTGCAACCTCGACGATGCCCTCGAGCACCTCGCGCGGATAGACGGAACCCGTGGGGTTGTTGGGGTTGATGATGACGAGGGCTTTGGTCGCGCTCGTGATCTTGGACTCCATATCCTCCAGGTCGGGATACCAATCCGCCTGCTCATCGCACAGATAGTGCACGGGATGACCGCCGGCAAGGGTTGCGCACGCCGTCCAGAGCGGATAGTCGGGGCTGGGGATCAGAATCTCGTCGCCATTGTCGAGCAGCGCGTTCATCGAAAGCTGAATGAGCTCGGACACGCCGTTGCCCGTGTAGATATGCTCCATCTGAACGTTGGGCAAGCCCTTGATCTGCGAATACTGCATGATCGCCTTGCGCGCGGAGAACAGGCCACGCGAGTTGGAATAGCCTTCGCAGTCGGGCAGCTGCTGGCGCATGTCCTTGATGACCTCATCGGGCGTGCGGAAACCGAAGGGCGCCGGGTTGCCGATATTGAGCTTGAGGATGCGCTCGCCCTCGTCCTCCATACGGGCGGCCTCGTCGACGACGGGACCGCGCACGTCATACAGGACGTTATCGAGCTTGGTGGATTTAGAAAAAGTACGCATGGTGGTGCTCCTTGCAATTTGAGCTGAGGGATGGGGTTCGGGCTTGGAATCGTTGCGGGGTGATGATGCCTCGCCTTGATCGGCGTCGCCGGCAAGCAGCCAGGTAACATCGACCTCCAAAATACGGGCGAGCAGCTCAGCCACATCGCGCCGCGGAATCGTCTTGCCGCTCACATATTGGCTCATCTGACTCTTGCCGAGTTTTTTGCCGAGCATCTCCGATGCGCGGATCACGTCCGACTGGCGAACGTCGCGATCGGACATAGCCTGTCGCAGACGATCGCTAAACGTCTCTTGGGCCACTAGAACCTCCTTGCTGGCAAAGTTCAATTTATACAACACGAATTGAACCTGAGTTCAATTTAGGCAGCAGTATAGCGCCGTGCTATTTCGAAAAGTTCAATTTCAAAAATAAAATGAGCAAGACCTCGAGATTTATCCAAAGGCGATAACGACGTGCACGCATTTAGAGGTATTCGAGGAAACGAGCGGCGGCAAGCGAAACATCGGCCGTTCGATATATGGCGTTGATCTGCCGATGGGGATGCCCTTCGAGCGGACGCACAGCAACATCAAACTGGCAGCGACGCAAGATGAGCGCGGGAAGAATGCTCACGCCCAAGCCATCCTCGACCATAGCCATAATCGCATAGTCATCCCAAGTCGACAGTTTTGAGCGCACCGCCAGCCCCGCCCGACGGAATAGCGGCGTAATCTCGTCATCAGTGCCGCGTTCTAGCAGAATAAACTGCTCGTTGGCTAAATCGGCAAGAGAAACGACCTCCGCCGTGGCAAGCGAGGAGTCCGCTGGCACCACGGCCATCAACTCGTCTTGCACCAACGGTCGCGACGCCATGCCGGCGCCGCGTGGCTCGCGCGGAATAAAGCCCAGGTCGCAGCGGCCCTCTGCCACCCATTGTTCAATCTCTGAGTAATCGCCCATCAGCAACTCATAATCGACGTCCGGGTGATCGGCGCGAAAACGCGCAATGACCGGTGGCAGCACGTGGGTCGCCACACTCGAAAACGTACCAATGCAGATCTTGCCGCGCATGAGCCCACGCATCTCGTCCACGTGTCGCTGCAGGCGGCCAAACTCCTCGCAGAGCGCCTCAACCGCCGGCATGATCTGCCGCCCATCGGCAGAAAGCACCACACCCTCGCGGCTGCGGTCGAGCACCTTAAAACCCCAATCGGTCTCAAGGTCGCCCACCATGCGGCTCACGCCCGACTGCGAATAGCTCAGCCGCTCGGCGGCGCGCGTAAAACTGCCGGCACGCACCGTCTCGAGCAGCACCTGCATCTTTTGAATATTCGTTTCCACGGCACCCCTCCACCTTTACATGAGTTTTTGTCATGTTATCCATGCATTATATTCGCTTTTCTTCTAAAGCCAGTTCACCCATAGTGAACATGCTCGGATATAGAGGGGATGTCAGCACATGAACAACGGATTGTTTACGTACTTAGCAGCATTGCTATTGTTTGGCTCCAACGGCATCATCGCCGCTGCCATCGCGCTGCCGAGCTCCGATATCGTACTGTTGCGCACGTTTTTGGGCGCTCTCACCCTTGCCGCCATCCTCTTCATAACCAAGCGCCATAACCTGCAGGCTCCGTCTCGCCCCCGCGAGGCCGCAGCGCTCATCGTCTCGGGCGCCGCGCTGGGCGCCAGCTGGATTTTCCTGTTCCGCGCCTATCAGACGATCGGCGTTGGTATCTCCTCGCTGTTGTATTACTGTGGCCCCATCATCGTTATGGCCCTCTCCCCGCTCATTTTTGGCGAAAAGCTGACCGGCAGCAAAATCGCCGGCTTTATCGCCGTCGCCTGCGGTGCTTTTCTCATTGCGGCACAAGGTCTAGGCGGCAATATGCCCATTGCGGGTATTGTCTGCGGCATCGTCTCGGCCTTCTGCTACGCATTGATGGTCATCGCTAGCAAGGGTGCGCCACACATCGAAGGCCTCGAGAACTCCACGCTCCAGGTGAGCGCCGCCTTTGTGACCGCGCTGGCCCTCACACTCATCACGCAGGGCGCTCCCTCATTCCTGTCCGCCGGCGTCGCCGCCAGTATTGATTGGCGCGCCGTCGCTATGCTCGGCGTCGTCAACACCGGCATTGGTTGCCTGCTCTACTTTAGCGCCGTCGCCAAGCTGCCCGTCCAGACCGTCGCCGTCGTCGGCTACCTCGAGCCGCTTTCGGCGGTCGTGTTCTCGGCCGCCCTTTTGGGTGAAGCCATAACACCGGTCCGCCTGATGGGCGCCGCGCTTATCATCGGCGGCGCGCTCTTTTGCGAACTCGCCGGCAAACGCGCAAACGCCAAGGCTGGCATCGCCCAGATAGCACGTGCTTAAAAGCCCCTGCTTTGAAATGCTACCTGCGTAGATAAATAATCCCCAGCTGAGGATTATTGTCTAAAATAACCCGATGTGCCAAACTGCTCTTGTATGTATAAAGACGGCATAAAGTTTTTTGTCCTAGACAGATAACCGGATGTCTAAGGGAGTCCTCGTGGCACACAACAAACTGGAGGCAAACCTCCAAGACCAGCGCGGGCAAGGCGGGCACGGAGCCATCCCCCTCTCCGCTGGCATGCTGCTCGTAACGCTCGGCGTCGTCTATGGCGACATCGGCACGAGCCCTATGTACACCATGAAATCGATCGTCGCCAACAACGGCGGCATCGGCACCGTCAG
The DNA here is from genome assembly GCA_938011935.1 of uncultured Collinsella sp. Lineage (GTDB taxonomy): Bacteria > Actinomycetota > Coriobacteriia > Coriobacteriales > Coriobacteriaceae > Collinsella. The sequence continues at coordinate 19,971 of CALLSU010000019.1, read as the reverse complement.
CGAGGACATGATTCTGGGCGCACTTTCGCTCGTCATCTGGACCATGACGCTCGTGACCACGGTCAAATACGTGGTAATCGCCATGAAGGCCGATAACCACAACGAAGGCGGCATCTTCGCCCTGTTCAGTCTCGTGCGCAAGGTGGCACCGTGGCTGATCCTTCCCGCCATGATCGGCGGCGCGGCGCTGCTCGCCGACGGCATCCTCACCCCCGCGGTCACGGTCACCACGGCCATTGAGGGCCTGCGCACCATCGAGTGGGGTCACGCGCTTTTGGGTGACGGGCAAACCAACGTCATCATCATCACCATCATCATTATCTGCGGCCTATTTGCCATGCAGCGCGCCGGTACCTCGTCAATCGGCAAGCTCTTCGGCCCGCTCATGACGCTGTGGTTCCTGTTCCTGGCAGGCGCCGGTCTGTTCAACATGCTCGGCAACCTGTCCATCTTGCGCGCGCTCAACCCCATCCGCGGCATTATGTTCCTGTTCTCGCCCATCAACCATTCGGGTATTATGGTGCTCGGCTTTGTCTTCCTGTCGACAACCGGTGCCGAGGCACTCTACTCGGACATGGGCCACGTGGGCAAGGCAAACATCTATGCATCCTGGCCATTTGTTAAGGCGGCCCTTATCCTCAACTATCTGGGTCAGGGAGCTTGGCTACTCGCCAATAACTCCAACCCCCAGATGCTCGCGATGGATATCGTCAACCCGTTCTATATGATGCTCCCCGAGCCCCTACGCCCCTTTGCCATCGTGCTTTCGGCCGTGGCGGCCATCATCGCCTCACAGGCGCTCATCACCGGCTCGTTCTCGCTGGTATCCGAGGCAACGCGCCTCAACCTTATGCCGCACCCGCGCATCCACTACCCCAGCGACACCAAGGGCCAGCTCTATATTCCGCTCGTCAATAACATCATGTGGGTCGGCTGCATCTTCATCGTGCTGCTGTTCCAAAACTCCGAGCGCATGGAGAGTGCCTACGGCCTCGCCATTACCGTGACCATGCTTATGACCACCACGCTTTTGACGAGCTATATCGCCGGCATTCTCAAGCACAAGCTGGGCGCCTGCGTCTTCGCCCTGCTCTTCGGCGCCATTGAGCTGTGCTTTTTCGCCTCGTGCCTCACCATGTTCTTTGACGGCGGCTATGTGATGATCTTCTTGGCCGCACTGCTGTTTGGCCTTATGTATGTGTGGCGTCGCGGCACCGCCATCGAGCGCACGCAGACGATCCTGCTGCCCGTCTCCAAGTACATCGACCAGCTCAATCGCCTGCGCAATGACGAGACCTATCCCGTGCTCGCCGACAATCTGGTATTTCTCACCAACAGCCCCGACCCGCTCACACTCGACCGCGACGTGCTCTATTCCATCCTGGACAAGCACCCCAAGCGCGCCAAGGCATATTGGTTTATCAACGTGCACGTTACCGACGAACCCTATACGCACGAGTATTCCGTCGAGACCTTTGGCACGGACTTTTTGTTCCGCGTGCGCCTGGACCTGGGCTTTAAGGTCAACCAGCGCGTCAACGCCTATCTGCGTCAGATCGTCGGCGACCTGATGGCATCGGGCGAGCTGCCGCCGCAACATCACACCTACTCCATCTACGAGACGCGCGGCAACGTAGGTGACTTCCGCTTTTGCATGCTGCGCAAGATGCTTGCCCCCGAAACGGACATCAACCGCAATGACCACCGCGTGATGGCCATCAAGTACGCCGTCCGCCGCGCCTGCGGAAGCCCGGCACGCTGGTACGGTCTTGAGAACTCGGCCATCATCATCGAGTACGTGCCCCTCTTTGCCCGCATGCGCCCGGCGGTCAAACTCGTACGCACCCATGTGCCGCTCGAAGTCCAGATCGAGGAAGCCGAGGAAATGGAAGTCGATATCTTCTCGAACGACTTGGTCAACGGCAACGAGGCCGGCAAGAGCATGAACGTCGATCCCACCGAGCTGCTCGAGAGCGTCGCCGATACGCCCGAACAGCAACTCGACGGACTCGAGAGCAACCAGTTCAACGACGCCAACTTCTAACGCGCCACCAGCCATTGGCGACAACGGCCTCGCATCTCATAAGAGGTGCGAGGCCGTTTTATGTCGCAACGAACCAGTGAGCTACGAACGGCGCGGCTCGGGAACCACGAGCCTATCGGGGCTCGCGCCCTCGGCATCCATCAGGCTCACGTAGCGAATCGACGGATCCCCATACATCGCGTAGTAATAATTGCCCGTGCGCGCGCTAAAGCATCCGGTGTAGATAGTCTTCTCGAACTTGCCATCGCCCATCCTGGACGCTCCCTCGATCATCACCACGCCCTCGAGTGAACGGAACATGCGGACGACGTTTTCGGTCTCGCTCTCCTTTTGCGGGTAATTGGCATTGAGGTACGCCGCCTTTACAAAACGGCTCGGCGAATAGCAATCGCCCGGAATGCCGCGCATGCCGGCACCGGCTCCATAGGGCTTAAGCTCGGCACCACGCCATGTCGCCGTCTGCGGAAAATCGCTTGTGGCGGTGATATAGGTGCGGAGGTTTTCCATGTGCCACGGGAAGGTGGGCTGATTGGCAAGGGTGTCGACCGGATCGTCGTATACATGCAGGCCGTCAGCCATCATCTCGACCACGATGCTGCGCTGGCTGTCGCCGATAATCCAATGGAGCAGCGACACGCCCAGCCCCTCTCCGGCAGATTTAGCGACAATCACCGTGTCGCGCAGCGCGGCCTCGACCTCATCGACCGTCGAGAACGTCGCTGCCACCCACAGGGGAAACTCATAGGCCGCGATATTGTTCTTGCCGTCGACAGGGCCCTCGGCATACTCGGCATAGCCGGGAAAGTTGAGCCCCGCCACAGCCAGACCCGCATCGTTACCGCAATCGAAAAACATGGGATAGTTCTTGTAATCGATGCACATACCGATCACCGCGTGTGCCGCTGTCGCGTCGTCGATAAACGAATACGGAATGTGGAACCCGCGCGGCATCACGCGAACCTGTTGGCCATAGTCAAAGCTCCAGTCGAGGTTGCGGCCTAGATACATGTGGCCAGAATTATCGGTAAATCGAATGCTCGTACACATAGCGCCTCCTAGCTTTACGTTCCTGTTAAGGTTATTGTCACCAAACAAAAAGGCGCTAAACACAAAAGCCCGGACATGACAACAATGTCACGCCCGGACCATAAGAGACGAAGTGCGGTGCTTTGGTCCCCTTAGACCAACTTTCCAAGACAGTGATCGATCATATGCTGGACCATCTGCGCCTCGAAGCCCACAAAGTCCTGCTTGCGCTCGCGCATCTTGCCGTCGACGATCACGTCAAAGGCAACCTTGCACTTGATGTAGCGCGTGGACTTGGTGACCTCCTCGTGCGTCAGGCAGCTCTCCTCCATCTTGCTGGCACCCAGGCCAAACACCAGACGGGGGTTGTAGAGTACGTGGGGCTCGCCGGCGTCGTCCAGATAGACGCAGACCTTCTTGGTGACGCCGATCTGGTTGGCGGCCAAGCAGCCGGCATCATCGAGCGACTTGATGGTATCAATCAGATCCTGAGCGACCGACTCGTCCTCGACAGTCGCAACCTCGCAACGCTGAGACAGGATAGCCTCGTCGCGGCAGAGCTCTTTAATCATACGTTCCTCCATAGGGGTCGTTGTAACCGCTTAAGTATACGGTACCTACACAATTTCATGCGAAAGATACCGCCCGTCCGTTACAAACCGCCGAACATCAACATGTGAGGAACACCAACTTCACAAAGGCGATATAGTGGGTGAGTTCGTGTCAATCGGCCTAAACTCGGGGCCGAACAAGGAAAGGGTATGCATGGACGAACTATTTCACGTCAGTGAGCGCAAGTCCACAATCGGGACCGAACTCCGCGCTGGACTGACAACATTCCTGGCGATGGCCTACATCATCGCCGTCAACCCCGCGGTGCTCTCGGGCGCTGGCATCGATGCGGGAGCGCTCGCCTGCGCCACCTGCCTGGGCGCCGGCATCATGACCATCTGCATGGGCATCTTCGCTAACCGCCCGCTCGCCTGTGCGTCGGGCCTCGGCGTCAACGCGATGATCGCCGGCATCACCACCACCGTCTGCGGCGGCGACTGGCACGTGGCCATGAGCGTCATCTTCCTCGAGGGCGTCGTCATCCTGCTGCTCGTCCTTTGTGGCCTGCGCGAGGCCATCATGGACGCCATCCCCGTGGTCCTGCGCCACGCCATCTCGGTGGGCCTGGGCCTGTTCATCGCCATGATCGGCCTTGCCGACGCCGGCATCATCACCGCCGGTAACGGCACGCTTGTCGGCCTGGGCGACATCACCTCGCCCACCTTCATCGTCGGCATCATCTCCATCCTGGTGACGGTCGCCCTCGCCTGCCGCAACGTCCCCGGCTCGCTGCTCATCGGCATCGTCGTAGCCGTCATCGCCGGTATCCCCCTAGGCGTAACCCAGGCTCCGACCGGTATCATCGCCCCGCTCGACTTCTCGAGCATCGGTGGCCCCATCGCCGACGCCGGCGGCGTGCCCGCCATCGTCAAGGTCCTTACCGACCCCACGCTCCTTGTCATCTCGTTCTCGCTGCTCATGAGCGACTTCTTTGACACCATGGGTACCGCGATGGCCGTGGCCAAGCAAGGCGAGTTCCTCACCGACGACGGCAACGTCGAGAACATCAAGGAGATCCTGGTCGTCGACTCCGCCGCCGCTGCCGTGGGCGGCTTCATGGGCGTCTCCTCCATCACCACCTTCGTCGAGTCCACTTCCGGCGCCGCCGACGGTGGCCGCACGGGCCTCACCTCCGTCACCACCGGCGTGCTGTTTATCCTCGCCGCGTTCTTCTCCCCCGTCGTCTCCATCGTTTCCAGCGCCGCCACCTGCGGTGCCCTGGTCTACGTCGGCTACCTCATGATGAGCGAGGCCACCGAGATCGACTGGTTCGATGTCTCCGAGGGTTTCCCGGCGTTTATGATCGCCGCGGGCGTGCCCTTCACCTACTCCATCTCTGCCGGCATTGGCCTGGGCTTTATCGCCTACGTGATCGTCGCGCTCTTTAAGGGCGAGGCTTCCAAGATCAAGCCGCTCATGTGGGTCGCATCCCTTGCCTTCCTCGTCTACTTCTTCGTAGCGTAAGCACAAAGCTGCCAAAGCAAAACACCAAAGCGCGGGGTCGCATCGAGCGGCTCCGCGCTTTTCTTTTAAAGCCAGGCACCGCGCGGGCGCGCGATGCATTACTTCCCAAGTTTTGGCCATTTTGCCCTCCAAACGGCACTACCGCCGGCAACATCCAGCAGATACGCTGAATCTAGTCGTATAGGCCCTATGAGAACGGGAGCAACCATGGCAGCCTTGTTCACGACCCCCAAACGCAATGACACTACCGCCGGAACCCATGTTGCCGAACCCGACGTTCGCCGTCGCATAGGACTCGCGCACGGCAGCTGGCGCCGCGTGACGCGCCGCATCGTCGCGGGCGCCGTGTGCGCGCTCACGGTGAGCTCGCTGCTCATGCCGAGCGTCTCGCTCGCGGCGGAGTGGGTCAACGTCGGCGGCACTCAGTACAACACTGCAGCAGGCGACGAGGCCGGCACCTGGGCCTGGAACGGCGCCGACGACATGAAGCTCAACGGCTATAACGGCGGCGCGATCGAGGCAGCGGGCAAGCTCAACGTGAGCTACGAGGGCAACAACACCGTCACTAACGACAACGGCCGCGGCATCAAGGCTAAGGATGGCGCGAACGAGAACGCCGAGCTTAATATTCAGGGCGACGCGTCCAGCACGCTCAACGTGACATCTTCTCGTGACGCCATCACTTCCGTCGGCAACATCAACATCGACGGCGCTGGCACTGTCAACGCCACGAGCACCGAGCACGATGCCATCGATGCCGGGGGCGATGTCACCATCAAGGGCTCGGGAAACGTTAATGCCACGGGCGATTCGGATGGCGTCAGGGCCGACGGCAACATCACGATCGACAACAGCGGAACCGTCACCGCCAAGGCCACCGACGATCAGGGTATCGATGCTAACGAGAACCTCATCATAAAGGGCGGCGGCAAGGTAGAGGCAAGCTCTATCAAAGACAATGCGATTTGGGCCGACGGCAACATCGAGATCTCGGGTGGCAGCCAGGTCAAGGCAAGCTCCGAGGAAGACGCCGCCATCGACGGTAAAAACAGCCTCACGGTCACGAACGCTTCCCTCAACGCAAGTGGCGTTGGGTATGGCATCTATGTCTACAAGGGCATCACGCTCGATGGCGCGACCGTGACGGTCCGCGCAAGCTCAGATGGCGGGGAAGCCAGCACACTCTTCACCGATGAGGACGACATCGTCATCAAGAACGGCTCAACTGTGGATGCGCTCGCAGAAGGCAGGTTCTCGGTTGCAATCTCCACCAGTAATTTCTACTCCGACGAAGCGGGTGGCCATATCTACATCAGCGACTCCGTTGTCAAGGCCATAGCCCGCTATGCCGAGACCGGCGGCGACGGCCCCGACCACTACAGTGGAGACCAAAACGACGAAATCATCCCTGAGTCCGAGGGCCTGAACATCGGCATCTTCGCGCAGACCGAGAAGGGCATCACGCCCGCGACCATCTCGATTGTCCGCAGTAAGGTCACAGCTGAGGGAGACACGGCGGCAATCTTCGCCCTTGCCACGAGCGCGGACGGCGAGACAATCGGCACCATCGAGATCGAAGGCGCTCCCATCCAGACGCCCACAGGCGGCAAGATCATTGGCTATCGCAACAAGGAAGAACGCGACGACGGCATCTTCTACGAGGTGGGTCAAACCATCGGCACGGGCGACGACGTGATCGACTCCCCCTATAACGAAGCTGTCGCCAAGAGCACGGTCATCGCGCCTCCCGAGGAGATCAAACCCGAGGAGAAGCCAGGCGAGACCAAGCCCGAGGGTTCCAAGTCCGAGGGCACGAAGACGACCAAGACCGTTGCAGTTGCAGCCACGGGAGCCAAAACCACCGGCATCCTCGCGGCAACCGGCGACGCCTCGAGCGCAGCCATCGTGGCAGCCGCCCTTGCGGGAACAGCCGCCATCGCCGCGGGCGCCGTGGTGAGCCGCAAGCGCTCGTAAACACTTTTTCGCACAGGACGGGTGGATCGCGGCCCTTGCCTTCCTCGTCTACTTCTTCGTAGCGTAAGGGCAAGGCTGCAAAAACTGAACAATAAAGCGCGGAGTCGCCATGCGGCCCCGCGCTTTTCTTTTAGCGCCGGTCCCTGCGCCGGCGTGCGGCCTATTTCTCCCCCATTTTGGCCATTTTGCCCTCCAAACGGCACTACCGCCGGCAACATCCAGCAGATACGCTGAATCTAGTCATATAGGCCCTATGAGAACGGGAGCAACCATGGCAGCCTTGTTCACGACCCCCAAACGCAATGACACTACCGCCGGAACCCATGTTGCCGAACCCGACGTTCGCCGTCGCATAGGACTCGCGCACGGCAGCTGGCGCCGCGTGACGCGCCGCATCGTCGCGGGCGCCGTGTGCGCGCTCACGGTGAGCTCGCTGCTCATGCCGAGCGTCTCGCTCGCGGCGGAATGGGTCAAGGTCGGCGGCAACAAGTACAACACCGCGGCGAGCGACGAGGCCGGTACCTGGTCGTGGGACGGCGCCGACGACTTGAAGCTCAACAACTATAACGGCGGCGCGATCGAGGCCGCAGGCAAGCTCAACGTGAATTACTCGGGAAACAACATCGTCACTGCCGACTGGATCGAAGGCATCAAGGCTTCTCATGGCAAGAATGAGAACGCCGAGCTCAATATCCAAGGCGACGCGGACAGCACGCTCAGCGTGACATCTACTGAGGACGCTATCCTCTCCACGGGTAATATCAACATCGACGGAGCCGGATCCGTCAACGCCACGAGCACTGGGTTTGATGCCATCGACGCCGAGGGCGATCTCGCTATCAAGGGTTCGGGCAACGTCAACGCCACGGGCGTATCGGATGGCATCAGGGCAAACGGCAATATCACGATTGACGACAGCGGAGCCGTCACCGCCAGGGCTACCGAGGACAAGGGTATTGGAACCGACAAGAACCTCACCATCAAGGGTGGCGGGACGGTCAAGGCAAGCTCAGCTGATGGTGAGGCCCTTTGGAGCGGCGGCAATATCAACATCTCGGACGGCAGCCAGGTCAAGGCAAGCTCCGAGAAAGACGCTGCCGTCGAGGCCAAGGGCAGCCTCGCAGCCACAAACGCCTCCCTCAACGTAAACGGTGTTGAATATGGCGTCTATGCCCACAAGGGCATCACCCTCGATCATGCAAACGTGACGGTCCGTGCAAGTAAAGGCAGATACGGTGGCGCCAACGCCCTCTTCACCTACCAGGACGACATCGTCGTCAAGAACGGCTCCACCGTGGACGCGTTTGCGGAAGGCGAGGTTTCGGCTGCATTCTCCACCAGAAACGATCGACCCAACGAGAAGGGCGGCCATATCTACATCAGCGACTCCGTTGTCAAGGCCATAGCCCGCTATGTCGAGAACGGCGACGGCCCCATCCCCTACAGCGAAAACCAAGATGGCGAGACGAGGCGCGAACCCCAAGGCGAGAACATCGGCATCATCGCCCAGACCAGCGAGGGCGTCACACCCGCAGTCATCTCGATCATCCGCAGCAAGGTAACGGCCGAAGGAGATACAGCGGCAATCTTTGCCCGTGCCATGAGCGCTGACGGCAAGACAATCGGCACCATCAAGATTGAGAACGCCGCCATCCAGACGCCCGAAGGCGGCAAGGTCATTGACTATCGCAAGCTCCGTGACGGCATCTACGAGGCAGGCCAAGCCATCGGCACGGGCGACGCCACGGTCGACTCCCTCTATATCAAAGCAGTCGCCAAAAGCACGACCATCGCACCTCCCGAGGTAGCCAAGCCGGAAGACCCCAAGCCCGACGAGACCAAGCCCGCAGAAAGCAAGCCCGCGGAGTCCAAGCAGAACCCCAAGCCTGAGGGCTCAAAGCCGACCAAGGCCGTTGCGGCTTCAACCACGAAAGCCAAGACTACCGGCGTGCTCGCGGCGGCCGGCGACACCTCGGGTGCGGCCATCGTGGCAACCGTCCTTGCGGGAACAGCCGCTATCGCCGCAGGCACCATGGCGAGCCGCAAGCGCTCTTAGACGCATCTGCGCACATGGCAGCTCCCGCGAAGGCCCCGAGCCCCAGCACCGTTTAACAACGCCACCGCCGAGCTCCCCTCCGGCGGTGGCGTTTTCCATATGCGTCCGCAGGGTATGCACGAGATTGTCTTTGGTCTAACCCAACCCGCATGAGCCGGCGTGCGACAATGGGGGCCGTCGATATCACAACGCCGAGAGAAGCCCGTCATGGAAGCGCATCAAAAGCAGATAACCATTCATGCACAGCATGCCGAAAGCGCACCAGTCATCTATCTTCCCGTGGTCATGGGCGACGGCACGGAGGTTTATGAACGCTGCCGAGAGCTCAACTGCCCGCCCTTCACGCTTGTCGGCATTGGCAGCCTCAACTGGAATCGCGAGCTGAGCCCCTGGGGATGCGACGGAACCGTGCGCGATGCCGAGCCCTTTGGCGGTCAGGCATCCGGTTTTCTTGATGAGCTGCTGAATCAGATAATCCCCCAGGTCGAGTCGTCGCTTCCTCGGCCGCCCACCTGGCGCGGCATTGCCGGCTACTCGCTGGCAGGCCTCTTTTCGCTTTGGGCCCTCTGGCAGACCGATGCCTTTGACCGCGCTGCAAGCGCATCGGGGTCGTTGTGGTTTCCCGACTTTGTCGATCGCGCCAGCACGGCCCCTTTTGCCGGCAACCCACAGGCCGTCTATCTGTCACTCGGCAAAAAGGAAACCAAGACGCCCAACCGCATGATGCGGCACGTGCTCGACGATACGCGCGCGATGGAAGAGCTGTTTATCGAGCGTGACATTCCAACAATGCTGGAGCTCAACCCCGGCAACCACTTTGCCCAAACCGACCTGCGCATGGCGCGCGGCATCCACTGGGTTCTTGCGCACTAAAAAGCCGGCCATGCGCATCGGACGCATGGCCGGCTTTTTTAACTGATTTGGACACAGCCGCTATTCGGTGGACTCCTCGAGCTCGGAGACATCAAACTCAAAGTCGTTACCCGGCAGAATCGCGTTGAGCACGATACCCACCAGCGAGCCCACGGCAAGGCCGGAAAGCGAAATCGTCACGCCGCCCAGCTCCAGCACGATGGCACCGGCGGTGCTATAGGCAATGCCGAGCGAAAGCACGAGCACCAGAGCTGCCACCAGCACGTTGCGGTTGTTCTGGAAATCGACCTGGTTTTCGATAAGGTTGCGTACGCCCACGGCACTGATCATGCCATAGAGCACGAGCGACACGCCGCCGATTACACACGCCGGCATGGCCGCAATGACGGCCGCGAACTTGGGGCAGAACGAAAGCACGATGGCGCAGCACGCGGCAATGCGAATCACGCGCGGGTCGAACACACGCGTCAGAGCAAGCACGCCGGTGTTCTCGCCATAGGTAGTGTTGGCCGGAGCACCAAAGAGCGAAGCCAGAATCGTGGCAAGGCCATCGCCGAGCAGCGTGCGATGCAGGCCGGGATCGGCGATGTAGTTACGCTCGCAAGTGGAGCCAATAGCGGAGATATCACCGATATGCTCGATCATGGTTGCGAAGGCCAGCGGCATGATAGTGATGATGGCCGTCGTGGCGAGGCCGCTATCAAACTGCGGCCCAAAGAGTGCAAACACTGTGTTGTCCCACACGACGGGCAAGCCAACCCAGGGAGCGGCGGCAACGCCCGAAAAATCGACCTCGCCCAGCGCGGTCGCAACGGCATAGCTCACCACAACGCCCAGCAAAATCGGCACAATCTTGACCATGCCGCGACCCCAAATATTGCAGATGACGATTACGGCGACGGCAACCACGGCAACGAGCCAGTTGGTCTGGCAGTTGGCAATAGCGGAGCTTGCCAGGATCAGACCGATCGAAATGACGATGGGGCCCGTCACCACCGGCGGGAAGAAGCGCATGACGCGCTTGGCACCAAACGCACGGAAGAGCGCCGCGAGCACCGGATAGAGCAATCCGGCGCAGGCAACGCCCAGACAAGCGTAAGGCAATAGCTCGGCCTCGCCGTTGGGTGCAATGGCAGCATAACCGGCAATAAAGGCAAACGATGAGCCCAAGAATGCGGGGACCTTACCGCGCGACAGGAAATGGAACAGCAGCGTGCCCAAGCCGGCAAACAAAAGCGTTGCCGAAACCGAGAGACCAGTGAGCACGGGCACCAGCACCGTGGCACCAAACATGGCAAACAGGTGCTGTAGGCCGAGCAAAAACATGCGCGGGCGACCGAGCGACGATGCATCGTAGATGGCATCGGTGACGGCGGGTGTCGAAGACTGGGACATGGAAGTCCTTTCGAATGGAAGGGCGATCAGGCATATCGGATAACCTGCCCGAACGATACGATCCGAACCATTGTACGCGATACGCCACGTCTCGCACGCGCCGCCACCTGCAAACGCTAGCGCTATTTCCAAACGCGCTCGGCAATGCGCTTGACCAGCGCGATCTTTGCCCACTGTTCGTCCTCAGTCAGCTTGTTGCCAATCTCGCAGCTGGCAAAGCCACACTGGGGCGACAGGTACAGGTTCTCGAGCGGCACGTACTTTGCGGCTTCGCGGATGCGCTCGACGATAACATCCTCGTTCTCGAGCTCTGCCGCCTTGGTGGTTACCAAGCCCAGCACGACCTTCTTGCCCGGGGCAACGTACTTGAGCGGCTCAAAACCACCGGCGCGCGGCGTGTCGAACTCCAGATAGAAAGCGTCGACGTCCTCATGCGCAAACAGATATGGAGCGATGGGATCGTAGCCGCCTTCAAAAGCGTAGGTGGAGTGGTAGTTGCCGCGGCATACATGCGTGTTGATGACCAAATCGTCGGGCTTGCCCGCGATGGCAGCATTGTTGAGCGCCACGCCCAGCTCGCTTACCTTTTGCAGGTCGACCGGGCTCATGCCGGTTTTGGCAACAAAATCGGTATCGCAGTAGATGCCCCAGGTGCAGTCATCAAACTGGATGTTGCGGCAGCCCGCGGCATACAGGTCGGCAATCACGGTGCGATATACTGCGGCGATGGCATCGGCGAGCTCTTCGTCGGTCTTGTAGACGGCGCGCAGGCTCTCCTGCTGGCCATCGCAGCGATCGAGCGTGACCTCAGAGAACGTCTGGATCGGCGCCGGAATGGTTTGCCGTGCGACCTGGCCCTCCCCCTCGAGCGCCTTGACAAATTTAAAGTGCTCGACGAACGGATGATTCTCGCCGCTAATGGAACCGGTTACCACGGCGGTGTCGGCGGTAGTCTCCTCATCGTGGAACATATAGCCCGTACGCGAGGTGCGACGCTCGACGCCGTTCAGCCCCCACATAAAATCGAGGTGCCAGTAGCTGCGGCGAAACTCGCCATCGGTGATGACCTGCAGGCCGGCGGCCTTTTGCTTTGCCACCAAATCGCGAATGGCATCGTCCTCGACGGCCTTAAGCCCCTCGGCATCAAGCGTGCCTGCCGCATAGGCAGCGCGGGCGTCCTTTACGGCCTGCGGACGAAGAAAGCTGCCGACGATATCGGCGCGAAACGGCGCGTTCGGTTGAATCGAAGTGCTCATGGATATCTCCCTTTGCATTGGTTGCTTTACTGGGACAGAGTATGAGCGCTCATATGGCCATCGTAAAATATATGTTTATAACAGTTTGATATAGATGTTTCCTATATCAGCTAGGACTGCCATAAAGAGATTTGACCCGTGCAGAACGCAGCAGTCTAGATGTGCTGACGAATCGCTTCGATATAGGCCTGCCCGTAGCGCGTAAGTGTCGTGTTCTTGCGCGTGATGATGCCGATCTCCATGTACTCGTCTACATCGAGCGGAATGGAGATAATGCCGGGGCCGTTAAGTTCATGGCTGATCACGCCCGAACAAACCGTGTAGCCGTTAAGGCCCATAGCTAGGTTGAACAACGTCGCACGGTCGCGCACGCGGATATTCTTGCGACGCTCAAAGGTCGAGGTCAGCTCCTCGGAATAGTAAAACGAGTTATAGCTGCCCTGCTCATAGGACAGGAACGGGTAGTCCTCGAGATCTTCGAGCGTCACGCTGGCGTGGTCCGCCAGTGGATGGTCGGCGCATACAAAGACATGCGGCGTGGCGCAGAAGAGCCCCTCGAATACGAGTTCGTTGGCGGCGAGCATGCGCTCGATGACCTCGCGGTTATGCTCGGATAAGTACAGGATGCCGAGCTCGCTTTTCATATGCGCGACGTCCTCGATAATCTCGTGGGTCTGCTCCTCGCGCAGGGTAAAGTCGTAGCGCGCGGCATCGAACTCGCGGATCACATCGACAAATGCATTAATGGCAAAGGAATAATGCTGGCAGCTCACACTAAAGTGCGGCACCTGCTCGGACGTGCCTTTGTACTTGCCCTCGAGCAGGTCGGCCTGGTCGAGCACCTGGCGCGCGTAGCCCAAGAAGGTCTCGCCTTCCTCGGACACAATGACGCCCTTGTTGGTGCGCTCAAAGATGTGTACACCCATCTCGTTTTCGAGATCGCGAATTGACGCGGTAATCGAAGGCTGCGACACAAAGAGTCGGCGCGAGGCCTCGGTGATGCTGCCGCATTCGGCAACTTTGACGACATATCTGAGCTGCTGGAGCTTCATGGCTTTCTCCCTAGACGTTCGTGACGTCGAAACCCGTCGCGTCCATCTGACGCATAAACGACGGCATCTCCCCCGTCGCGGCGCAGGCGGCAATCTGATGCAGAGCCCCGGCAACCGCATCATCTGCCGCAGCGCCGATATGCCAGCGCGCGGCAGCCGTGACGGCCTCGTTGGCATTGGCGACTGCAACGGAATTGGGAACGGCATCGATCATGGGCAAATCGTTATCGGAATCGCCGAATACGGCCACCTCGTCGGGCGTCAGGCCCAAAGCGCGCGCCAGCTCCAGCGCAGCACAGCCCTTGTCCCAGCCGGTCGGAAGAACGTCGAACAGGCGCACGCGGTTGTTGGGAAACACGAGCGAGAGCTCCGGCACCTCGGCGGCAACACGCTCGCGCAGCTCGGCGAGTTCCTCGCGCGAACGGGCACTCCAGATATTCGCCTTGAACACCGGCGCATCATCGACGACAGGGCGGCACGGGGCCTCTTCGCCCTTGAGCCACGCATTGCCGCCCGATTCCATAGCGCGACGCACACGCTCGGCATCACGTGTCACGCAATAGGCATCGTTATCCCAAAAGTCATCACCTAAGCTGTAGACCTTCAGATAGGTATCGTCGGTTTCTTCTTCCAGATAGGCGGCTAAACGCATTAGTGCGTCGCTATCGGTCGCACGCGAGGCGACCGCCTCGCCGTCGACAAACATGACCTGGCCGTTACAGAATGCGCCGGTCGAATAGCACTCGGAACGATTTTTAAACATCCAGCCCATCGCAGACGGCTGACGACCCGAAACCGGACCAAAGTGCAGACCCGCCGCCTGCATGGCATGAATGCCCTCGATGGCATAGTCGCTGGCGCCGTCATGCCCGGCCGGAATCAGCGTATCGTCCATATCGGTCAGCACAAGTTTGATCATAGGGTCCCCCAGTCGTTTTCATCGTAACCATTGTACCGATGCGCTAGTATAGGGAACAACAGATTCGATGCGGGAGTGCCGGCGGTGCAAACCACAAGGCTGAGAGGGCATGGGGCCCAATCCTTTGAACCTGTCAGTTAATGCTGGCGTAGGGAGCATGCCGCCTTTTTAGGGGCGCTGTCTATGCACAGCGCCCCTTTTCTATGCCAAGGAGGCATGTGCAGTGATCGATTCGGAACAGCTTAAGCAAAACGTGATCAAGGCCGTGGAGGAGATTCACGCCACCAATCCGATGGCAGGCTCCATCACCAACACGGTGACGATTGACTTTGTCGCCAACGCGCAGCTCGCCGTGGGCGGTTCGGCCGCCATGGTCTATCTGCCCGACGAGGGCGAGGCGCTCGTTGCCGGCGGCGGCGCCATCTATCTCAACATGGGCACGCTCTTCCCCATCTACGAGCAGACGATTCCCCGCGCGGCCAAGGCGGCACACGACGCCGGCAAGCCCTGGGTGCTCGATCCGGTGGGTCTGGGCATCGGTAGCCTGCGCACCCAGCTGGTAAACGAGCTCAAGCAGTACAAGCCCGCCATCGTACGCGGCAACGCCTCCGAGATCATCGCACTCTCCGGCCTGTGGGGTCTTGAGGGCGAGTCGGCCGATCTGAGCCGCGTGCGCGGTGTCGATACCACCGACACGGTCGACGCCGCCCGCGATGCCGCCGTGGCGCTCGCTCGCTACACCGGCGGCGCCGTTGTGGTCTCGGGCGAAGTCGACCTGATTACCGACGGCACGACCGTGGCCAAATCCCACGGCGGCAGCCCGCTCATGTCCAAGATCACCGGCTGCGGTTGCTCGCAGGGCGGCGTGCTGGCCGTGTACGCCTGTGCTACCGATCCGTTTACGGCAGCAGTCTGCGGCACCGCCGTCTACAACGTTGCCGGCACGCGTGCCGCCGCCGTCGCCGATGCCCCGGCAAGCTTTAAGGTCGCCTTTATCGACGAGCTCTACCGCGCAACCGCCCAGGATATTGCCGACAACCGACTCGAGCTCGAGGAGGCATAAGCGATGTCCGAACCCGCAACCAATGCCGGCATGAACACGCTCGTCGCCGTGGCCATCGCCCCATGCGGCACCGGCGACGAGCTGTCCGCCGAGGTCGCCGAGGTCGTGCGCGTCATTCGCGAGAGCGGCCTCCCCAACCGCACCACCTCGATGTTCACCGAGATCGAGGGCGACTGGGACGAGGTCATGCAGGTCGTGCGCGACGCGACCTTTGTGTTGGCGAGCAAGGGCATCCGCACCGAAGTCGTGCTCAAAGCCGATATTCGACCCGGATTTACCGACACCATGACCGGCAAACTCAAGCGCATGGAAGCACAGATCAAAAAGCAGGAGGAAGCACAATGAGCATCCGCGACAACCTTGATATCTCGGCCTATCTGGTACTCGGCCCCGAAAACACCCTCGGACGCCCCGTGAGCGATGTGGTGGCCCAGGCACTCGACGCCGGCTTTACCTGCATCCAGGTGCGCTCCAAGGTGGCAAGCGCCCGCGAGATCATTGCGCTGACCGACGACGCCGCGCAGGCAATCGCACAGGCCGGCAAGACCGGTCAGGTCGCCCTGTTAATCGATGACCGTCTGGACTGTGTGCTTGCCGCGCGCGAGCAGGGCATTGCCGTCGATGGCGTGCACGTAGGCCAGAGCGACATTCCCGTCGAGGTCTGCCGCAAGCTGCTGGGCCCCGACGCCATCGTGGGCCTTTCGGCCCGTTGCGAGGAGATGCTCGAATACGTCAAGACCGCCGACATGAGCCTGGTCGACTACCTGGGCATCGGCCCGCTCCACGAGACCGAGACCAAGCGCGACTGCGGACGCGCGGCCGACGGCTCTATCATCACCAAGAGCTTTGAGGACCTTGCCGCACTCCACGCGGCAAGCCCCGTGCCCATCGTGGTGGGCGGCGGCGTTAAGACGGCCGACTTGCCGCAGCTTAAGGCCACCGGCGTCGACGGCTTCTTTGTGGTAAGCGCCGTCTGCAGCGCCGACGACCCCCATGCCGCAGCCAAGGAGCTTGTCGACACCTGGCAGCAGGCATAGGCATAGGCCGAACAGCTGATTCGCAGCCTCATATCTTCAGCAATGGAAAGCGCATCCCAGTTTGGGCCTCCATTCCGGGATGCGCTTTCCGTATGCGACCCTTACCCCGCCAGATACGCTTCCAGCGCCGGCAAAGTCGCCTCTGCATCGTGGCGGCCGACCTGGTAGATGCGCTCGAGCTCATCCGGTTCGCGGCACAGCGACGGCACCTTCACCGATTCGCTCGGCCGCACCACAAAGATTTCGCCGGCAGCCTCTCGACGTGCCAGGTCATCGAGCGTGGCATTGTAGACCTCATGCCGATGCTCAAGCGCTGCGACAAACTCCGGATAGTGACGGAACACGCGACGCAGCATGGGCATCACGCTGTTGGGCTGCTTCACAAAGCCTACCGGCTGCGTGAGTACCACGATATTGCGGTCATACCCCTGCGCAAACAGCCATGCGCTGGGAATAGAATCAGCCACGCCACCATCCAGATACTTATGCTCGTCAATAGCAACGGGACGCGTCGCCACAGGAATGGCAGACGACGCCCGGATCCACTCGATATCGCGCTCGTCGCCATACGGTAGATCGTGGTAGACGGCCTTGCCCGTCTCGATATCGGTACACACGCACGTAAATCGCATGGGGCAGGCGCGATACGCCTCCAAGTCGATGGGATCGCGCTCGATAGGCACCTCGTGATAGGCAAAATCGGCATTGAACATATCGCCGGTTCGCAGCCAGCTGGTCACGCTCGCATAGCGCTTGTCGGCGCAATAGGCCTTGTTGTAACGAATGGCACGGCCGATCTGGCGCGATTTAAAGTTGTAGCCAAACGCCGCACCCGCCGAGACACCCACCATATGGTCGCAGGTCAAACCGCGCTCCATCCAAACGTCGAGCACGCCCGCCGTATACATACCGCGGTAGCCGCCTCCCTCGAGCGCCAGCCCCACCGTGCGCGTCATATTTGACTGTGCCATGCGACCATCTCCGTTCCTGCGTTTTAAAACGGAACAAGTATACCCATCAACAAATATCGTCTCAGTCGCATTTTCATCGAACATCGTCGCGTTACCGTTTGGCGAATAATGGCCGCCCGCAACATGGGCACCCCTACATAATTCCATACACTTGTTTATACTACTCAGTAGTTATCAGCCGAGAGCACGAACCGACAAATAAACCCAACGACGCAGCAAGGCGGGGGCTTGGAAACACGCAAGGCGTTGAGCAGCAACGCATGTGCACAACGAGCTCGCCCGACGCAATCCGCCCCGACCTCAGAAAGCCGCTTACAGTATGGATAACGCCAGCAATAATACCGAAACGCTCGAAAAGACCATCCGTGACCTTCTGGAGCGTCAGGACGATCTGATCAGGACCGCCTTTACCGACCAGCTTACCGGGCTTGGCAACCGTGGCGGCTTTGCCCGTTCCCTCGAGGAGCTCTGGGAGCAGGACGCCCCCGTTACCATGGCGTTCATCGATATCGACAATCTCAAGCACTGCAACGACGTCTTTGGCCATGACGAGGGCAACCGCTACATCTTGCAGGTAAGTCTCTATCTCAAGCTGTATATGAAAGTGGACGAGGCGGCATTTCGCATAGGCGGCGACGAGTTTGCCATCCTATCTACGATTGCAACCGAGGACGACCTCGCCGAACGTCTGGAACACTGCCGAACGGTACTGCTCGAAAACAACGCTTCCAAGATGCCTCACTCGTTTAGCTACGGAGTGGCACACGCCGACCCCGCCCTGGGCGAAGCCCCCAATCGCTTGACGAACGATGCCGACCATCGCATGTACGACTACAAGCTACGTCATGCCGTGCACCTTGATCGACGCAATATCGCACAAGCCCACACCGACGACTTCGAAATAAGCGATCGCATTTTCGACGCCCTTTCGATGCTCAACGAAGGCCGATATTTCTTTATCGAGAACTTGGACAAACATCGAACCCTTTGGTCACAAGGCGCCTTGCGCGATCTTGGTCTTCCTTCGGAGCATATAGACAACTGCCACGATTACTGGAAAACGCGCGTCCATCCCGATGACCTTGAGGCTTACACCAACGACATCGATCAGATCTATAGCGGCTCCAAACACCGTCACGTCATGCAGTACCGCGTGCGCAATGCCGCCGGCGACTACATCCTCGGCCGTGCTCGCGGGTTTCGTATCGACGGCGACGGAAATGTCCCCTCGCTCTATGTCGGCGAGCTCGTCAACCACTCGCTTGCCGAGACCGTCGACGCCGCCACGGGTCTCGGAACGCAGCGCACGCTGATCAACGCTATCGATGCCTGCCGTCGCGACCGTTGCGAGACGGGGCTTATAGCAGTGCGCGTTCGCGGCACGGCAAAGCTCAACGAGCTCTACGGGGCCGAGGCCGTCGACAACATGCTCGCCGAATACGCAGGCCGCATGCTGTCGATTACTCGCGGCAGGAGTCGCGTCTTCCGCTCACGCAACGCCCAGTTCGTCGTGCTTAGCAACAATTTGGATCACGAAGCATTCGAGCAACTGATCCAACATCTCAAAGAGGCCGTTTTCGCTCCCGTTCGAATCGCGGACGACACCATTACCCCCGTCTGTCTTGTCGTTCCGGCCTTTTACGAGCACCTGACCAATCAAACGGCCGCCGTTTTAGGCGAACTCGACCGTCGCATTCGCACGGCCGGCGGGCTTGTTCCCAACGACAGCCTCCCCATACCCGAGGTGGAGCGCAAAAGCGCCATCGCCGAACGCATCGATCCGCTCACGGGTCTCTATCGACCCAGCGAGTTTATGCGCCGCGCCAACGAATTTCTCGAGACAAGGCGCAACGGCGCCTGGTGTATCGCCACCGTCGATATGGGACACATGCGACTGTTCAACGAATGGCACGGACAGGCCGAGGGCGACCGCATGCTCGCCGATGTGGGCACGGTCCTCAAGGACATCGAGAATGCCAACATGGGCGTCGCAGGGTACTGGGGCCAAGACGACTTTTGCATACTCATCCCCTTTGAACACGACACCGTCCATCAGATCTATAGCCGCGTTCGCCAGGCCGTGGCCAAGTATGATGACGGTGTGGGATTCTGGCCGTCCATGGGCGTCTACCCCATCGACTCCAACGAGAAAATCACCATCGATGCGCAGGCCAAGGCCATGTTTACCAATCGGCGCGCAAAAAACGACTTTAAGGAGCGCATTGCCAT
>CALLSU010000018.1:0-1108 GCA_938011935.1 uncultured Collinsella sp. | reverse complement strand
CGCGCGCTGGCAAACCATGCGGCCTCGAGCTCGGAAGCTTCCTCGATGTGGTGCGTGTGCTCGCAGACGTCGGCGCAGATTTGCGCCAGGCGACGGGTATTGCCCGAATTTTTGCCGCCCACCACGACCATGCAGTCGCAGCGGTTGGCAAGTGTGGCGGCTGCCTGTTGACGCTCACTCGTGGCGGCGCAGATGGTGTTGATCACGCGCAGTTCCTGCACGCGCGGGGTGATGGAGGCCACAACCTCGGCCAGGTTCTGCGCGGTTTGGGTGGTCTGCACAACCAGGCCCACCTTGCCTTTGAGCGACAGCGCGTCCGCATCGGCAGCGCAGCTCACGACCTGCGCGTCATCGCCGGCGTGGCCTAGAATGCCCTCGACCTCGGGATGGCCCGGCTCGCCCACGACGATCACACGGTAGCCCTCGCGCACCAGGCGCTCGGCGGCCACATGGACCTTCTTGACGTAGGGGCAGGTGGCGTCGACCACGGTAAGGCCGCGCTCACGAGCGACGTCAATGACCTGCGGCACCACGCCGTGGGCGCGGATGATTACGGTGCCCGAGGCGGCGTCGTCCAAGGTGTCGGCCAGACCGACGCCTGCCTCGGCGAGCTCGCGTACCACGATGGGGTTATGGATGAGCGGACCCAGCGTGTGGACCTGAGTGCTCTCCCCCGCCTGCGGGGCGGCCGCCAATGCCATATCGAGTGCACGCTGCACGCCGTAGCAGGTGCCGGCGTGGGCAGCGATTTCGATGGTGGGGATAGCCTCCTCAGCGGCGGTCGCGGCGGTATTCAAGACGTTCTCACCCATGGCTAGAACCTGCCCGGGTGCTCGGCGCACAGGTCGTCGCGCATGGCGTAGACGCGGTTCATGGCCTCGGACTCAAACCATGCCAGGCGCTCCTTGCGCTTGAGCTCGGCCGGTGCGTCGGATAGCGAGATGGCCTTGCCGGCACGGATCCAGCACTTTTTGGGGCGCATGAGCTTTTTACCTTTGGGTGTGATGTCGGACCAGCCGCAAATGGCGAGCGGGTTGACGGGCGCCTTGCCCATCTGAGCGATGAGCGCAAAGCCGCCGTGGACCTCGGGCTTGATCTCGCGCGAGCG
>CALLSU010000017.1:0-2726 GCA_938011935.1 uncultured Collinsella sp. | reverse complement strand
AACCGAGCAATTCCTTACATATATGCAGGGACTGCCGTATCTCGATATGGAAAAGGCAAGCGAATATTTAAACATCGCCGCCACGATTATCGACATCAAAGCCAGAAGTCTTGTGCCGCCCTTAGAAGATTATTTCGACGAGGACGATTACGGCTACGAAGAGGACCCGAAAGACGCCTTAATTCGCGCATTGAACGAATACAAAATGATTAAGGAAGAGGCGGACAAGCTGAAAGAGCGCGATACGGTGGGATACTTTTTCAAGGCGCCCGATAAAGATATCGGCGAATTGCAGGTGAAGTATAAAGATTTCACGCTGGACGGGCTTGTGGACGCTTTCACGAAGCTGATGCTCAAGCGCGAAAGCGAGCGGGCGAGCGCGCCGGCAGGCGGGCGAAGCCGGTGCGGATCCGCGAAGCGGATACGCAGACGCCCCGTTGTCCGCTCCAACTATCTTACGCGGTTCTAACGAACCGCGTTTTTTGTTGACGCTGCGCGAGCCCCGGGCACCCCATCTTGCCCCTCAATCGTCGGTCGCGTACATAAAGTACGCTTCCCTCCACTTTCGCGGCAACATGGGGCACCCGGAGCCCGCTCGCTGTCGTGGCCGGAGGAGTGGGCCTTCCGTTCTTTTCACTGATCGATCGATTCGTCCCAGGAGACTCGAACCCGAGAGGGAGCGAGCGTTTGGGGCGTGGCTGTGGCGTTGTTTGCCGCGAATGTCCGCTTTGGGCGTATCATCGTGGGCATCTCGCAAAACCTCGTTGCAAGGGAGACTCATCCCATGGCTACAGAAAAGTCCTCTTCGCGCCCATGGATGTCCGATGCCGCGATTTATCAAATCTACCCGCGCTCGTTTAAGGATTCGACTGGTTCGGGTCTGGGCGATATCGCGGGCATTACCCAGCAGATGGACTATCTTGAGCAGCTGGGCATCGAGGCTATCTGGCTGAGCCCGTTTTACCCATCGCCTCTTGTCGATGGCGGCTATGATGTGGCGGACTACTGCGATGTCGACCCACGTCTCGGCTCGCTTGATGACTTCGATGACATGATCGCTGCGGCTCATGCGCGCGACATCAAGGTCATCGTCGACATCGTGCCCAACCATTCATCTAACCAGCATCCTTGGTTCAAAGCCGCTCTTGCCGCCGGCCCCGGATCGCCCGAGCGCACCCGTTATATCTTCCGCGATGGTCGCGGCGAGCATGGCGAGCTGCCTCCCACCAATTGGAATGCCAACTTTGGCGGCCCCGCCTGGACGCGTGTCGCGGACGGTCAGTGGTATCTGCACATGTTTACGCCTGAGCAGCCGGACTTTGACTGGTCGTGCCCCGAGGTTCATGCGTTCTTTTGCGACGTCCTGGCGTTTTGGAGCGATCGAGGCGTCGATGGCTTTCGCATTGATGTGGCGCACGGTCTCGCCAAGGATCTCGACCGCGATGACCTCGACCGGTGGCATCTCGCCGAGGGCGATGACATGGTTGAGGACGGCACCCATCCGCTGTGGGACCGCAACGAGGTCCACGAGATCTATCGCGAGTGGCGCCGCGTGTTCGACCGCTATGATCCGCCACGCAGCGCCGTTGCCGAGGCGTGGGTGCTGCCCGATCGCCAGTATCTCTACGCGCGTCCCAGCGAGCTTGGCCAGACATTCAACTTTGAGTTTGCCAAGGCCACTTGGACCTATGATGACATGCACGCTGCAATCGAGGAGGGCTTGAAGGCAGCTATAGAATCCGATTCCGCCTCGACCTGGGTGCTCTCCAACCACGACGTGCCGCGCGTGGCGACGCGCTATGCCCTGCCGCAGATCAAGGCGACGCGCTACCACCAGATTGCGCTCGACTGGCTCTTACGCGACGGGTCGTCTTATGACGAGGAACGTGAACTCGGCGAGCGCCGCGCGCGGGCGGCCCTTTTGCTCGAGCTGGCGCTTCCGGGCTCGGCATACGTGTATCAGGGTGAGGAGCTCGGCCTTTTTGAGGTGGCTGACATTCCGTGGGCTGTACTCGAAGATCCTACTGCGACCAATACGCACGGACCGAAGCGCGAGAAGGGGCGCGACGGCTGCCGTGTGCCCCTGCCGTGGGTGGCGGCGGACGATCCCGCGCAGGGCGGATCGTTTGGGTTTTCACCGGCGGACGCCGATGCGGCGCCCCATCTGCCGCAGCCTGCATGGTTTTCCGATTACGCTGCCGATAGGGAAGAAGCGGACCCGACATCGATGCTTGCGCTCTATCGTGACGCCCTCTGGCTGCGGCGCAAGCTGCGCGGGTGCGCCAACGATCTCGCGTGGCTCGATCTTGACGGGCGCACCGGCCTTGCGGATGGTGCCGAGGGCGCTGAGGGCGGCGTCATCGCCTATCGCCGCGACAACGGCTGGGCGTGTGTGACGAACTTCGGTGCAGCGCCCGTGGAGCTGCCGGCGGGCAGGGTCCTGCTCACCTCATCACCGCTCGCAGACGGCAGGCTCGTGCAGGACAGCTCTGCCTGGATCATGCTCGCTGAGTTGTAGGGGCCTCTTGCGGCGAGTTTGCGTTTGCCTGCGCCTTCCGTGGTGTCTGATGCCTTCATGAGGCTCGCGAGGGCGTCGCGAAACTTTTCAAAAAAAGTTCTTGCATAGGATGCGGGCATCACGTAAGATTAATCCTCGTAAGCGGACATGGCTCAGTTGGTAGAGCACAACCTTGCCAAGGTTCGGGTCGCGGGTTCGAGCCCCGTTG
>CALLSU010000016.1:0-29636 GCA_938011935.1 uncultured Collinsella sp. | reverse complement strand
CACGACTTAGACTTTGCCGAGCAGGTGTCCGACGACGTCGCCATGATGTTCGACGGCGAGATCGCCTGCATGGAGCCGCCGACCGACTTCTTTGCCGACAACGTGTTTTATAGGGCGTGAGCGGGTTCGCGGGCGAGAACGGTCTTACTGCTTGAGCGCCGTGTACTGCTGAAGGAGCGCCATGAGCCCAACGCGGCTGTTGACCTGTGTTTTTCGAAAGATGTTCTCCAGATGCTTTTTACGGTGCCAGTGCTGATGGAGAGCTCTTCGGCGATGGCCGCGTTGTCCATGCCCGATAACACGCAACGACACACATCGATTTCGCGCGCTGAGACGTCGTAGTCGTGAGCAAATACGATTTCAGACGAGCTGCGGTCGGCGCGCACACGCCATTTTGATAGTCGGTTCGTGAGGTGTGGTTCGATGAGCTCAAGGATTTGAACTTCGCGATCGCTAAAGTCGCCCTCTTCTTTCTTGCGATTAAGATTGAGCGATCCCAAAAAGCCCTCGTCATTAAAGAAACTGACGTTGACGACGTGGCGGCCGCCAAGATAATCCTTCATATAACTGCTGTCGATATCGCCAGGGCTGAGCTGATCGGACTCGCGCAGCACCGTCGAGCGCGTAAGATTGCGGTGGGCGACGATCATGTCCTGCTGCCAGTACTTTTCGGTGTAGAGCTCGAGCATCCCAGCGGGGACATCGATGCCAAGAGGGTCAAGAAAGACGCGCGTTTTCCATTCTTGCGGGGTGGATACGAGATCCCTGGAAAGGTCGCTCAGGAAAAATGCAGCCGACTCGTAGGGGATGAGAAAACGCAGCTTTTTGAGGACGGTCGAGCGAAACTCGCGGTCGCTGTCGATGGAATTAATCGAAAGCACGAGATCGTTTAAGCAGAGCCATTCAGAATCGGACAAAAAGCTCAAGATGACCTCCGATGAGATTGCGTAGTGGTTTAGCTGGCATTTTAGTTAATTTGCGTAGAGATACTACTCCTTTTTTCGAATGATGATAAGCCGTTAGCCGAATGGTTTCGGTGAGGGGCCAATCGCAAAATATGAATACCTAAGAGCCAGGGCCCGGTTCTCCAAGCTGTTTGATTATTCCGACTTATTAAAGGAGTCATCATGGAAGAGAAGCTTCCTTCATGGCGTTGGGCGATTGTTTCAGTCGTTTGCTTGCTGTGCTTTATGGCTAACTACATGCAGTACCAGGTCTCAGCACTCGCCGTCGAGGTCATGCCTATGCTCAATATCGATACCGTCGGCTTTTCGATGCTGTTCCTCGTTCCTATGCTTACCGCCGTTTTCTTCTCAATTCCGCTGGGTGCCCTTGGTGACCGTATCGGTTCTAAGAAAGTTGTCACGGTTTGCACCGCAATTTCGGTTGCCGGCGGTTTTCTCCGTTGCTTTACGCTCGATTCGTTCACGATGCAGATGACATCGATGTTCCTGATTGGCATGGGAATCTCGGCACTCAACGCCAACCTCATCAAGGTGCTCGGCACCTGGTTCCGTGAACAGACTGGTTTCGCCATGGGCTTGTTCTACGCGGCTTCGTGCGTTGCCATCGTTGTCGCTCAGATCTGCGCTGGCTTGTTCGGCAGCGTCTTTAACTCTTATATGGTCGCTGCTGTCGTCATGACCATTTCCTGGGTTCTTTGGATTGTGCTTGACCGAGATGTGCCCGAGGGGCAATCGCTCCCCGAGCCCGAGCCCGTGCTCGACTACCTCAAGGTTGCTATCAAGAGTCCTGGCGTGTGGCTAATCTCCATCGGCGTCGGTTTTGGACTTGCCTCTACCACTGCCTATGCCGGTTTCCTGCCTCAGGCGCTTCAGCTTGGCAAGGGCATAGACGTCGCCACTGCTGGTTTCATGGCCGCAATTGTTACCGTTGGCAGCTTTTTCGGCTGCATCGTTGGGCCTGCGTTCTGCGATAAGCTTGGAAAGTTCAAGGGTTTTCTCATCGTCACTACTCTCATCGGTGCCATATCGATGTTCGTGACGTGGTACACCCCGGTTGGTTTCCTTCTGTGGACGATTTTGGTCATCAATGGCTTCTTTACCGCCATCAACGGCCCGATCATGCAGTCCATGCCTGTCCTCCTTCCCGAGATTGGTGATAAGTATGCTGGCTCCGCTGGCGGTATCGTAGGCACCATTTCCCTGCTCATGAGCTATTTCCTGCCTATCGGTATCTCCGCCATTGCCGGTGCCGATTACACTATGAACATGGGTCTCGAGAGCCTCTGCTTCCTGCTTTCCGTGGTTCCGGTTTTCTTCCTGCCCGAGCTCGGCCGCAAGGCCATGCAGGCTGCCGCCGCCAAGGACGGTGAGTAGCCATGGAATCGGTGGTTCCCGCCGATATCGTCCTTAAGACGACGGCGCTGTTTACGGCCGAGGAACTTGAGCCTCGCGCTGGGTGCGTTGCAGTTCGCGGCAGCGAGATTGTGGCCGTGGGCTCTCCCGACAAGGTGCAGCCGTTTATCGGTCCCGATACTGAGGTTATTGACGCCGGCAACAAACTGGTCATGCCCGGATTCAACGATTCACACATGCATTTTGCGCTTGGTTCAATCCAGAAGGATGAAGACTTCTGTTGCGATCTGATGTTCCTGCCGAGTGAGCAGGCTTGCGTGGATGCTGTGGCAAAGTTTGCTGCCGAACACCCTGACAATCCGTGGATTTACGGCCAGGGTTGGTATTCGCCTGCATGGGAAAACCCGATTGACCCTGATTGCCGCAGCCTCGATGCGCTCGATATCGACCGCCCAATCGTGCTTTCGGATTTTTCGATGCACGTGGTGTGGTGCAATACCGCCGCGCTTAGGGCGGTTGGTATTGATCGCAATACCCCGACGCCTGAAGGTGGCCTTATCCGCCACTTTGACAACGGCGAGCCCAATGGCTTTCTGTCTGAGCCCCAGGCGACGAACATCTTGCTCGATGTTGTGCTCAACAAACCGGACCTTGATGCGTCGTTGCTCAAGTCGATGCGCAAGTTCAACAAGCTCGGCATAACTTCGATCGGTGATATGTATCCTTTGGGCGTGACCACGCCCGGCGTGTACGACATCTATGACCGTCTGGCGAGCGAGGACCTGAGTACGCTGCGTATTAGCTACTATTCTGCGCTCGACGCTCCGATGGCAGAGTCGCAGGCCCTGCGTGTGCGTCATCACGGCGAGCGCGTCCGAATGGCGGGTCTCAAGTACATTTTGGACGGCTGTCCCGAGGCGTACACGGCCTACATGCATGAGCCGTATCTTAACGCTCCTACGGGGAAGGACTTTCGCGGCGAACCAGCATGCAACCAGGAGACGCTTGACCGCATGATGCTCGAGGCCAGCAAGAATGGCTTCGATGTTCGTATTCATGCCATCGGCGACGCATCGGCCACGATGATTATCGATGCCGTCGAGCGTGCCGAGGAGGTGTGCGGCAACAAGGGGGCGCGTTTTGCTATCGAGCATACAGATAACCTGAAGCTCGAGGATATTGCTCGCATGAAGCGCCTGGGCATTAATGCTGCGGTCCAGCCGCAACATCCCATCGGAGGCCTTGGGCAGGGCGTGTACGAGGAGTCTCTTGGCGAAGAGCGCATGAGCCACATGTGGCGCTATAGGGAAGAGGCCGATGGCGGAATCCACTTAGGGCTTGGTACTGACTGGCCTGCGGTGATGTCAATCGATCCTATCGATACCGTGTATGCTGCGGTGACGCGTAGCGAGTTTGACGGGCACCCGGCGGAGGGATACTTCCGCGAGAATGCCCTGACGCTCGGCGAGACGCTGCAAGCGCACACGCTCGGCTCAGCATATGTCGAGGGCTTTGAGCGCCGTTTGGGCAGCCTTGCCGCCGGCAAGCTTGCCGATATCGTCATCCTGTCGGGCAATCCGTTTGAAATGAACCCGATGGCGCTTCGCGATCTCGAAGTCGAGACGACGATCTTTAACGGACGCGTCGTCTATCGCAAGGATGAAGCATAGATAGGGTGATGAACGTGAGCAAAGGGACGGTCGAAAAATATGCCCTGCTGTTTGTGGTGTGCGGCATCGTGTTTGCTGCGAACTACGCGCAGTATCAGGTGTCGGGATTGACACATCTGGTTGTGTCGGACCTGCATCTGACCTCGGCCGAGTTTTCAGCCGTCCTGTTTGCCCCGTTTGTTCCTGCCGTTGTATTCGGCATGCCTGTCGGCGTTTGCGCCGATCGATATGGCGTGAAGGCGCTCGTATTCATCGCGTCGGCGATTTCTGCAATTGCAGCGGCTGCTCGCGCGGAGTGCGCATCGTTTGCGACGCTGTTCACGGCGACCATGCTTCTGGGTGCGGCACCATGCGTCGTGAATGCCATCGTTCTAAAAGTGCTTGGTTCCGCTTTTGGCGGAGAAACCGATAGGGCCATGGGATGGTTCTACGCTGCGGGGTCGGGCGGAATCGCCTGCTCGCTTGCAACCTCTCCTCTCTTTGCAACGCCCGGACGAGCATATGCCCTTGCCGCGGTTTTGTTTGCCGTGTTTGGATTGCTGTGGCTGCTGGTTGCGCCGTCGGCAGATGTTCTGCAGGCTGCAGATGGCTTTGGCGTTCAGGGCGCGGAGCCTGCTGCATCGTCGGCAAGTGCGTTTGCGGCGGTAATCAAGATGCCGATAGTTTGGCTCGTGGCGATACTGCTTGGAGTTGCCCTTGCATCGGCTACGGCGTACTCGGGTTATCTTGTTTCAGCGCTTGAGGCTTCAACTGAACCCAAGGCTGCTGGACTTCTCGCCTCTTTCGTGACGCTTGGATCGATTGTCGGCAGCGTGGCTGGACCCTATGTGCGGGCGCAATTTGGCGATTATCGCGTGTTTATGGCCATCTCCGCAATGGCGGGAAGTGCCCTTATGTGGGCAGGAGAGGCTTTTGTCTCCCATCCTTCTGTGGGGCTGATGTTTGCGATCGGCGTTTCGAGCTCCGTCGCTGGTCCGGTCGTTCAGTCGCTGCCCTACATGCTGCCCGAGGTGCGCGAGGGACTTGCGGGAAGCGCCGACGGCGTGGTGAGCACCGTTTCACTGGGACTTACGTTTTTGATTCCCGTGGCCCTCTCCTTCTGCATTGGCGAGAGCTACGAAACGCTGCTTTTTGGGTGCGCTGTTCTGTTTGGCGCGACGGCGCTGGTGTCGCCATTCCTGCCGTCTCCCGATTCACTTATGTAATATTCGCTTCCGCCCTTTGGGCCTGGCCGACAAGGGCAAAAGGAGTTGGTCTACTTGACACTAAAAAAGAGTACCGCTGTGACCATTCTCAACGGCATCGTTAATCCTCTATTCATGTGTTCATTTCTGCCGATTGTTGAGGGAAAGCCTGGCTTAGATTTTCAGGGACTTACTGGTTTCTGGGGGCAGCTTATTCTGGCCATCGGTATTGCACAGTTCGTGGGTTTTTTGCCGCTCTTTGGCAAAGCAATTGAGACGTGCGTTGAGTTTTTTGGTTTTGATCGGAACACTCCGGGCGCACGGATTTGCGGAACCGTTGTGGGCGCTACTCTGCTCTTCTGCATTATCGGGCTATTTGAAGTCGCGTTTCAGTCAGGCGTTGGCGTTATCGACGGTGTGCCGTTTTTCTCGCGCTGGGTTCGCCTCGTGGTGGGCGGATGGGCCTTTGTCGTTGTGGGCGGCTTGCTGTTTGATCCTTTTGTCGCGGCCATTGCCGCTAAAGTTACGGGCGAATAGCGCCAAGACCGGTCGCGTGGCGAAAGCCTGATCGACTGGCAGCCAAGGTCGGCCGGGGGATTGGTCGGCCTCATTTTGCCCGTGCTACCATAAACGGACATTCGTTTGATGGGGGCTGCCGTTGTCACGCGTCTTGCAACATATGGAAATCCCGCTGCTGCTGGCGGTTCCTGCGGTGATGGCTGCGGCGTTGCTGGCGGGCGTTGAGCAGGCAGCGTTGGCCATGCTGGTTGTGGTGGCGCTGGTGCTTGCGCTGTTCTTTGCGGGTTACGAGGCTTCGCGCCCGGGCCTGCGCCAGATTATGCCCACGCTGGTGTTGGCGGCGTTGGCCGCGGCGGGGCGCATCTTGTTCGGTCCCATTCCCGACTTTAAACCGGTGAGTGCCATCGCCATTATCGCGGGGGCGACGCTTGGTCGCCGCAATGGTTTTATGGTTGGCGCGCTGGCGGCGCTGACCAGCAATTTCTTTTTTGGACAAGGCATGTGGACGCCGTGGCAGATGTATGCCTGGGGGCTGGTTGGCTATGTTGGCGGCGCGCTAGCGTATGCGGGTGCGTTCGACCGCGTCGACGGCACCGTGCGCATGCCAGTACTGCTGGCGTACGGCTTTGCGTCGGGCCTGCTCTATGGCGTCGTGATCAACGCATATGACATCATTGGTTTTGTACAGCCGCTTACTTGGGCGGGTGCCGTGGCGCGTCTTGCCACGGCAGTGCCGTTCGATATTACGCACGGCCTTGCGACCTGCGTGTTTTTGGCCGCCTTGTACAAGCCTTGGTGCCGTCGCATTAACCGTGTCGTCGTGAAATACAGGCTGTAGGGCTGGTTGCGTCGGGGCGGGAATCAATACTGCCGAAGTGTCATTTCAAAACTATGCCGGTTTACGGGGCTAGATTGGCGCAGGCAGACCATGCCGGCTTTTTTCGAAATAGAGTAAGCCGTTCACCTGCGGTTTTATTATCTCGGAATTGCGTATGGTTGGGGGTTCGCGATTCAGCCCCGTAAACCGGCATAGTTTTGGAATGGCCGGCTGATATGACGGGCATCGTGGCCCTCAGAGAGCCAAATTGATCCATTTTCTTCCGTCCCCAGATGTCCCCAGGGAATCAGTTGACGGCGCTTGCCACGAAACTGGCCCATCTACTACGTTTAGCTTGATACTCCCGACCATGACCGCGTTTTATGAAAAACCGCAGGCTTTCTACCTGCGGTTTTCTTTTTGCGTTGTTCGCTGTGGTTGAGGGTGGTGGCTTAAACGTAGTAGATGGGCGTGTTTCGTGGCGGATGGGTCACGCGGACACCCTCACGAGGCCCAAAATGATCCGTTTTCCTTCGTCTCCGGGGGCAGCTGGAGTTAGAGCTCCAACGTAAGGGTGACGGGGCAGTGGTCGCTGCCGAAGATGTCGCCGCGGATGCCGGTGTCGCGTACGTTGTCGGCGATTGCGTCGCTTACCAGGAAGTAGTCGATGCGCCAGCCTGCGTTGTTCTTGCGGGCATTAAAGCGATAGCTCCACCAGCTGTAGACGCCCTCGACGTCGGGGTTTGCCGCGCGCCAGGTATCGGTAAAACCGGCGTCGAGCAGCTCGGTAAACTTGCCGCGCTCTTCGTCCGAAAAGCCCGCGTTGCCGCGGTTGGACTTGGGGTTCTTAAGGTCGATCTCCTCGTGCGCCACGTTAAAGTCGCCGCAGGTCACGACGGGCTTGCCGCACTCGTGCTCGAGCGCGTTCAAAAAGCCGCGGTAAGCATCGTCCCAGGCCATGCGCACGTCGATGCGGGCGAGTTCATTTTGGGCGTTGGGCGTATAGACGTCGACAAACCAAAACTTGTCGAACTCGAGCGCGCAGACGCGGCCCTCGGTTACGGCTTGGGCGACGAGTGCGGCCACCTCACCCTCGCCGGCGTAGGGTAGCAGCGCGTCGGCGTGCAGCACGCGCAGCGGTTCCTGGCGGCTAAAGACCGCAGTGCCCGAATAGCCTTTACGCTCGGCGTAGCTCCAGGTTTGGTGATAGCCGGGCAGGTCAATATCGACCTGGCCTTCTTGCAGCTTGGTCTCTTGCAGCGCCAGGATATCGACGTCGAGTTCTTGCGCGATCTGGATAAAGCTCGGGTCCTTTTTGAGCACGGCGCGCAGGCCGTTGACGTTCCACGAGGCGAAAGTGTAAGTCTGAGGCATGGTGTCCTTTCGACGGGGTTGGCAGGCTTAAGATTAGCGCAACAGGGGCGGGGCGGGCTCCGCGGGCGACGGCGCAATTGCAGCCGCCCCGACCAACATGGACGGAGGACAAACATGACGCAAGCGATAACAGATCCCAGGCAGGCCTCCGCCGCGCTGGCGGAGCTGTTCGGCACCCACAAGCGCGTGGTCTTCTTTGGCGGCGCGGGTGTTTCCACGGCAAGCGGCATTCCCGATTTTCGCAGCGTGGACGGCCTGTATCACCAGCAGTTTGCCTATCCGCCCGAGACCATGCTGTCGCATAGCTTTTACGAGGCGCATCCGGCCGAGTTCTTCGACTTCTACCGCACCAAGATGATCGCGCTTGGCGCCAAGCCCAACCGCTGCCACACCAAGCTGGCCGAGCTGGAGCGCGCCGGCAAGCTAAATGCCGTGGTGACGCAAAATATCGACGGCCTGCATCAGATGGCCGGCTCACAGCGCGTGTTCGAGCTGCACGGATCGGTCCATCGCAACATTTGCCAGTCGTGCGGAGCGGTCTATAGCGCCGAGTGGATTTGCTCGCGCGAGCACGAGGACGCCGCGGGCGTGCCCGTGTGCCCCGCGTGCGGTGGTCGCATCAAGCCCGATGTGGTGCTCTACGAAGAGCCGCTCGACGAGCATGTGTTGACCGGCGCCGTTGCCGCCATCGCCGCGGCCGATGCCCTCATTGTGGGCGGGACCTCGCTCGTGGTGTATCCGGCGGCGGGCCTTACGCGTTACTTTACCGGCGATACGCTGGCCATATGCAACCTTGCTCCCACCGATCAGGATGCAAATGCCGACCTGCTGATTTCTTGCGACATCGCTGCCGCGTTTGCGTTCTAGCCCGTGTGCGCGGATACAATAGAAAGACTGATTGCAAAGCGACCCCGCCGCCAGCTCCCCAAGCTCGGCGGCGTGGGCATTTTAGGAGGATGTTCATGGCGAACGACAGCAAGACATGGCGGTGCGGAAAGTACGAGCTCAGCTTTGACCGTCCGCGCATCATGGGCGTCCTCAACGTGACGCCCGATTCGTTTAGCGACGGCGGTGAGCACTTTGACCAAGATGCCGCTATCGAGTACGGCCTGGCGATGCTCGATGCCGGCGCCGACATCATCGACGTGGGCGGTGAGTCCACGCGCCCCGGCTTTACCCCGGTCAACCCCGACGAGGAAGCGCGTCGCGTGCTGCCCGTCGTGCGTGCGCTTGCCAAAGAGGGCGCCATCGTCTCGATCGATACGCGTCATGTGGCGGTTGCCAAGGCGGCTGTGCGCTGCGGTGCTTCGATTGTTAACGACGTGACGGGCTTCACCGATCCCAAGATGGTTGAGTTCGTTAAGACGAGCACCTGCGGCGTCATCGTAATGCACGCCGGCGAGGTCGCCGCACCCGCCCGCACGCACGCGACGGTGCAGCTCGATACCTCGGCTGCGGCGTTTGTTGCCGAGAAGGCACGCGAAGCGGCTGCCGAGGCCGCGCGCGAGGCCGAGAAACCGGCCCGTCGCCGTCGCGGCAAGTTGCTGGGTGAGCCCAAGGTTGAGGCTAAGCTTCCGGGCGGTGTGGTACAGCCCTCGCTGCCGTTTGGCGAATCGGAGCCCGCGCCCGAGCCTGTTGACGAGCCAGAGACGCCGGCTGCCGAGCAGGCTGCCCCCGCCGCCGCTGCGCCTGAGACCATGCCCGCAGCTACCGAAGCTGCACCAGAGCCCAACGACCACCTGGCCGCCATGATGCGCCGCAGTGCCCGCCGTGAGGAAGCCTATGTGCCCACCTCGCAGCTCCGCCGCTTTACCCTGCCCGATTCTGCGCCCATCATGCGCCGCGTCATGGGCTTTCTGTCCGATCAGGCCCGCGCGCTTATCCACGCCGGCGTGTCGCGCGACCGCATCTGCATCGATCCCGGTCCGGGCTTTGGCAAGACGGCCAACGAGGATATCGTCATCCAGCGCGAGACTGCCAAGATGGCGTCGCTGGGCTATCCGCTCATGTGCGCCGTGTCACGCAAGCGCTTTGTGGGCGCTGTCTCGGGCGTGACCGAGGCCGCCGAGCGCGATGCCGCCACGTTTGGCGTGTGCCTGGGCGCCATCCAGGCCGGCGCCAACATTGTGCGCGTGCACGATGTCGCGGGCTTTGCGCAGTTCCTGAACGGTTACTGGGCTGTTGCTAAGCCGCAGCCGCGTCGCGCGTTTGTGGCCGTGGGCTCCAACCTGGGGCATCGTTGCGACAACATCCGTGCTGCGCGCGACATGATTGCCGAGATCCCGCTCACCTGCGTGTCCAACTGCTCTCGCATCTACGAGAGCGAACCGGCCTACGAGACGCGTCAGGACGCGTTTGCCAACGCCGTCATCGAGATTAAGACCGAGCTGGCGCCGCTGGTGCTGCTTGACGAGCTCATGAAGATCGAGGCCGAGCTGGGCCGCGACCGCTCCAAAAAGGCCAAGGCAAACGGCCCGCGCACCATCGACCTGGACCTGCTGTGGATGGACGGCGAGACCCACGGCGGCAAGAAGCTGCGCCTGCCGCATCCGCTCATTGGTGAGCGTGACTTTGTGCTGGTGCCGCTCGAGGACCTGATGCACGACCCGGCACGGTTCTTCCGCTACAACGGCGTCGAGGTCAAGGAGCCCGAGGACCGCGCGGGCCATATCGTGGGCGAATTGGGGCGTATGTAGATGATCGAGATGAATGCTGTTGCCGCTGGCACCGAGCTCGACGCGGCGCGTGACGCGGGCCGCGAGGGCGTGTCCGCGGGCTGGTGCGCGTGGAGCGTGGGTGATGCTTCGCTGACGTTTTCACTGGTTGTGCGTCCCGATGTGAACATGCACGCCTTCCACGGCCTGCCGTTTGTGGCCGCGATGGGCATGATGGATGCGCTTGTGGGCACGGCTTCGACGCCGGGGTTGGGCCTTGCCGGTAAAGTGGGTATCCAGTGGCCGAGCAATATCGTGTGCGGTGCGCCTGCGTTTGAGACGTCGCTCGCGCGTGTTGCCGTGAACGGCGGTGCCGGTGCTGCGGGCATGTTTGCCGCGGTGACGGTTGATATTGAGCGTGCGGCGCTGGGCGAGCTTGGCGTGGATATGGCAGATGAGGCGCTGATCGAGGCATTGGCCGCCGCCGTGCTGGTCCGCGTGGACACCTGGGCGGTTGCCGCCAACACGCCGCAGGGTGCCGCCGGCCCGCTGGCTCCGGTGCTGGGCGAGTACTTCGACATGGTGCCGCTGCTGGGCCGTCAGGTTGCGGCGGTGTCACCCAACGGCTTGCCGCTCGCGGTGGGCGTGTTTGCGGGCCTGGACATCTGGGGCCGCGCGACCATCAAGACCGATGCCGGCGAGCAGGAGTTTCCGCCCGAGGCCGTACGGATTCGCGGACTGTAACGCGTGGCGTTCGCGCCCAAAGATAGCGATGACAACAAGACCCTCCTCGGCTGTGCCGGGGAGGGTTTCGCTTGTTTGGGGAATGGGTTGCCGGCGCCCTATTCCTCAAAACCGAA
The DNA here is from genome assembly GCA_938011935.1 of uncultured Collinsella sp. Classification (GTDB taxonomy): domain Bacteria; phylum Actinomycetota; class Coriobacteriia; order Coriobacteriales; family Coriobacteriaceae; genus Collinsella. Next base: position 18,240 of record CALLSU010000016.1, on the reverse strand, counting down.
AAATTTTCGTTTTTGAGGAATAGGACCGATGCGTTGCCTAGTTCGCCGCTCGCGCTCGACTTAAACCCCGCCTTACCCCAGCTTCTGCATGCGGCGGTAGATTTCGCAGATGCCTTTGATGGTGAGCTGCCCGTCGACCACGTCGAAGGCATCGGTCGAATCGGCGACGATGCCGGCGAGACCGCCTGTGGCGATAACGGTGGCGTCCTCGCGGCCCAGCTCGCGCTTCATGCGAGCGACCAGGCCTTCGGCCATGGAGGCGGCGCCCATCACGGCGCCGACCTTGATGCATTCCTCGGTGTCGCGGCCGATGGCGTGCTCGGGCGCCTCGAGCGGCACGCTGGCGAGCTTGGCGGCACGGGCGGCAAGTGCGTCCATGGAGATGCGGATGCCCGGCGCGATCGCTCCGCCAATGTAATAGCCGTCCTCATCGATGACGTCGATATTGGTCGCGGTGCCAAAGTCCACCACGATTGCCGGCGCGCCGTAGAAAGTCTCGGCCGCAACGGCGTTGGCGACGCGGTCGGCACCTACGGCCTGGGGGCGCGCCGCGCGCAGTTTGGTCACCGCGGCCGTCTGCGGCCCGATAACGATGGCGTCTGCCGCGATGCGGTCGGCCACAGTGTGCCACTCGCGCGAGAGCTGCGGCACCACGCCGGCGAAGGCGATCGCGTCGACCGCGTCGAGCGAGAGGTCGTGCATCTTAAAGAAGCCCATCAGGCGCACATGGATCTCGTCGGCGGTATAGGAGCGGTCGGTGGGCATGCGCCACGACTGCACCAGCTCATCTCCGTCAAACAGGCCCATGGCCGTCTGCGTGTTTCCCATATCGATAGCGAGCAGCATGTCTACTCCCGGTGTCGGCGTAAAAGGACGCGCACCATTGTATACGTGCCGTCGGCGGCGCTCGGCTGCGGTTCGTTCACGGCGATATGGGCTGAGGGGTTTTAAATATGAAGGAATTATGCTCTACGAGATTTTCCTTGCCGTTTACCGAACTCCCACGTAATATTCTTTCTTGCGCACATGAGGCGCCCAGACATTGCGGGGTGGAGCAGTCTGGAAGCTCGCCGGGCTCATAACCCGGAGGTCGTAGGTTCAAATCCTGCCCCCGCGACCAAGAACTTGCAGCTCGTCGGCCTAGCCGGCGAGCTTTTTTGTTATTCCGGGACTGTTCTCTCAGCCCAATTCCCAACATCTCAAACAAAATCTCGATCTGTAACATCTAGACCCGATTTGGGCGGCCAGGTGTTACAGATCGAGATATACCGGTGGGTTGGGTCCCGTTTGTCTAAATCTGTAACACGAGGGACGGATTTTGCCGAGTTGTTGTTACAGATTGAGATTTTGTTGTTGCTCTCCTTTATGAGTGAATCTTGACTCTTTTTATTATGTGAGGCGGACGGGCTATCGATAATCACGGGCCGGATGGATTGACTTGTCGATTGATAGACTCCAATTGGAAGGAGCTGCGACGACCCTTAACGATCCTTAACTAGAAACAGTGACGTCTTAAAAACAATAAAGGGGCCGCTATGTAGGGGCCGTCTATACGATGCCTTTGACTTACACTTCTTTATGGAGCCATGTAAGGAGGCGGCAATGCAGCAACCCATTGCGACAAACGATGTGATTCTATTTTCCACTCTCAGGGAGAATCAGTACTTCGATCGAAAGAGCGCCCGCAAGGATGACAAGGAGATTGCGAAGCATATTAGTGCATTCGCCAACTCGGCGGGAGGCAAGCTCGTTATCGGTATCGAGGATAATGGTGAGGTAACGGGCTTCAAGCGTAACGGCGCGCGCGACATTGAGAAATTCGAGCGCGCTGCGCTCACGACTTGCACGCCAACCCCTATTGTCCGCAAAGACCGAATCCCCGTGGTCAATTCTTCGGGCGAGGAGGACTTCGTTCTCGTTTTGGACATCGATGCCTCGACCAACCACTCTGTTGCTCGCGTGAGCGACGGCGAGGTTTTCTTGCGGCAGGACGACAAGAGCGTGAGGCTCAGCCGCGAACAGGTATTTGCCCTCGAGTACGATAAGGGGCAGAGAATCTTCGAGGACGAGCTTGTTGAGGATTCCTCCCTAGATGACGTGGACCATGAAGTGCTTGATCGCTACAAAGGGATTCTTGGAACCGAAGTTTCCGACGAGCAGGTCCTTAGAAGTCGTCGTTTTATGCGTGACGGAAAGCTGACCGTTGCTGGAGCCCTGCTATTCGCGCTGGATCCGTCCGCGATGATGCCACAGGCGCGAGTCCGTGTCCTGCGCTACGACGGCGTCAAAATGGAGACGGGCGAGCGTCTCAACATCACGAAAGAACGAAGCTTCTGTGGGCCGCTGCCTAAGGTGATCCAAGACGCCTACGAACTCATCTCGAGCATGCTCCGCGAATTTCAGTTCCTGGGGCCCGACGGGAAATTCCAGACCGTGCCTGAGTATCCTGAGTTCGCCTGGTTCGAGGGCTTGGTCAACGCGGTGACACATCGCGACTACTCGTTCCGCGGCGACTACATCCGGGTCTCGATGTTCGACGACCGTTTGGAAATCATCAGTCCAGGCGCGCTTCCCAATATCGTGACGCTCGACAACATGAGGACCACTCGTTACTCGCGCAACCCACGCATCGCGCGCACGCTGGTTGAATTTGGTTGGGTTCGGGAACTAAACGAGGGCGTCAAGCGCATTTATACCGAGATGCAAAACTCTCTGCTCAATGATCCGGTCTACACGGAACCTGATGGGGCAAGGGTTCAGCTAACGCTTGAGAACAATATCGTTGCCAGAACCGTAAGGAGAAGCGAGGCTCTCGAGGACAAGGTATCACCGGAGGTGATCGCCTCATTGGGGGAGTATGAGCTCGCCGCCGTCAGGTTGGCCTTTGCGAACGGAAGGGTGACAGCAAGGGAGCTTGCAGCGCACATCGGGAGAAATCGCCGCACAGCAAGCCGGGTGCTTGGTAAGTTAATTGAGGAAGACGGGCTGCTCGAATGGCACGGCTCATCCCATAACGACCCAAAACAGTTCTACACGATAAGGTAAGGTGGTCGATCTATTTCGCACCTCTGTCGCAGTAATGTCGCACTTCTGTCGCAGTAATGTCGCACTTCTGTCGCAGTGGCTTCGATGACGCGTGGATATAGTCCCTCGGCAAATCTCAAACAAAATCTCAATCTGTAACGGGTAGGGGTCAAAAGCGGGCCTAACTGTTACGGATTGAGACAAACCGACGGGCCGCCCCGCCCCATCCACCTGCCGCTACCTGCTGTCTGCCGATTTCCGTTGCGCCACTGTGCTCCCATGCCATATCCTCTAAACAACTACGCGGCAACATCGCCGCCGCGCCTACAAGAGAGGAATGTCCATGACCGCACCCGCATCCAAACTGCTCCAGCCCATTACGGTTGGCCCCCTTGAGCTTAAAAACCGCATTATGTTCCCGCCGCTGACCACCGGCTACGAGGAGCGCGACGGTTCCATTGGCGAGCGCAGCCTGGCTTTTTACGAGCGCCTGGCCCGTGGCGGCGTGAGCTACATCGTCATCGGCGACGTTGCTCCTGTTATGACCGCAAGCCCCACGCCCAAGTTAGCGACCGACGCCCAGATCCCCACGTTTAAGGCGCTGGCCGACGCCGTTCACAAGCACGGCGCCAAGGTCGCGCTGCAGCTGTTCCACCCCGAGTACGACGTGCCCGGCGTCGGCCGCATGGTCATGGGTTCCATGGCCGCCGCCAAGGCTGCGCAGGAGGCCAAGGCCGCCGGCGACGAGGAGACCTTTGCCGCCAAGATGGCCGAGTCCAACGAGATCCGCAAGCAGGCCTACGCCAAGCTGCACCACGACATGCAGCACTTTGTGAACGAGGCGAGCGTAGAGCAGCTCACCCAGATCAAGGAGGCCATCGCTGCCTCGGCCGCCCGCGCGCAGCAGGCCGGCATCGACGCCATCGAGGTTCACGGCGACCGTCTGGTGGGTTCGCTGTGCTCGGCCATCCTCAACCAGCGCACCGACGAGTACGGTGGCTCGTTCGAGAACCGCGTTCGCTATGCGCTCGAGGTTGTCGCCGCCATTAAGGAAGCCGCGCCGCAGCTGATGGTGGAGTACAAGCTCCCCGTGATCATGGAGAACCCCGACGGCACGCCGCGCGGCAAGGGCGGCCTGCAGCCCGATGAGGCCTGCGAGTTTGCCAAGCTGCTCGAGGGCGCCGGCATCGACATGATCCAGGTTGCACAGGCCAACCATACCGGCAACATGGGCGACACCATTCCGCCCATGGGCGCCATGCCCTACAACTGGACGCTGCCCGTGGCCGAGCGCGTCAAGGCCCTGGTCTCCGTGCCGGTGGCCACTGTCGGCCGTGTTGTTTCGGTCGAGGCCGGCGAGAAGATTCTGGAAGACGGTTCGGCCGATATCATCGCGTACGGCCGCTCGCTCATGTGCGACCCCGACATTGCGCTGAAGGCCGCCACGGGTGAGCCCATTCGCGAGTGCCTCAATTGCAACAAGGGCTGCGTCGACGCGATTCAAAACCGCAAGTACATCTCGTGCGTGCTCAATGCCGAGAACGGCGACGAGGCGACCATCGCCATCAAGCCGGGCGAGGGCGACAAGAAGGTCGCCGTGGTGGGCGGCGGTATTGCCGGCTTGGAGGCCGCGCGCGTGGCGGCCAAGCGCGGCTACGACGTGACCGTCTATGAGGCGAGCGATCACTTGGGCGGCCAGATTGTGCTGGCAGCCGCGCCTCCGCGCAAGGACGAGATCATGCGCTCGGTCGAGTACTACGAGAAGATTCTGCCCGGCCTGGGCGTGAAGGTCGAGCTCAACCATGCCGCTACGGCCGAGGATCTCAACGCCGCCGACGCCGCGATTGTGGCCGTGGGCGCACACGACGTGGTCATCCCCGTTCCGGGTGCCGACTCGGACAAGGTCGTCTCGAGCTGGGACGTGCTGGCCGGCAAGGTGGAGCTCAGCGGGCGCGTCGCCGTCATTGGCGGTGGCCTGGTGGGCACCGAGACTGCCGAGTACCTGCTGCAGCACGGCTGCGAGGTGGCGATCGTCGAGATGCTCGACAAGATTGCCGCGGGCGAGTCCGAGACCATTCTGCCGCTGATCATGAGCGACTTCGCCGCCCACAACGTGGAACAGCACGTTAAGACCCGCCTGACCGCCGTTACCGACGAGGGCGTGGAGGCCGTGCACACCACCGAGGACGGCCCCGAGGAGCCGGTGAAGATCGCCTGCGATTACGTGGTGATGGCCGTGGGCTCCAAGGCCAACGCGTTTGACCTGGATGGCGTGACGGTGCCCGTGACCTGCGTGGGCGACTGCTCGGGCGAGCGCACCGCCGACATTGCGAGCGCCATTCGCACGGCGTATCACGCGGCCAACGAGCTGTAGTTGAACATCGCGGCCAGGCGGGGCGGTAGCACGGATCCGCCTCGCCCGGCTGTGTCCCGTCGGGTGTCAACCGGTGCGGGGCCTGCAAGCGCAGCAGGCCCCGCCCTTTTTGTTTTGCTTCGGTGGATGGCAACGCGCGGTAATCATGAGGAGTAAGGACGTCTACTGCCTTGCCGATTACTCAAAATTATTGGGGGAGGGGTTAATAACTATATCCTCTATGCCAAAGGACATAAAGAGGTGTCAATTTTGTTGACAGGCGAATGACGATTGGCTGCGAGTCAGCTACCAGCGTAAATAATCGATAAAGAAATGTCGTAAATTGGTGCCAAATGCCCAGATAACGCCGCGTCTATTTTAATTAACTGCTTTGAGCAAACAGTAAAATGCTACTATCTAACTTGCACGTAAGAAAGCAGATTAACGGTTAAGGCTAAGAAGTGGCAGGTATGTCGGAAGCAACTAGGACTCGCACGCATGCGCCCGAGGTTAGGCAGCGCGCCGTCGAGATCCTTCAAGAGGGGGTCGGTCATCGCGCCCTCGCCGCGGAGCTTGGCATTCCCCAGGCCACGGCTCGTCAGTGGGCCCGCGCGTATGCCGTAGGCGGTGCCGACGCCGTTCTCAACGCCGGTTCGCATCATCACACCTATTCGTACGAAGTTAAGCTCGCCGTGGTCAAGGACCGCTTGGAAAACGGCTTAACGGTTCGCGAGGCCATGATCAAGCACAAGATTCCCAGCGAGTCTTCGGTCAAGGCTTGGTGCCGCCAGTATCGCGAGAGCGGTGAGTCCGCGCTGGTTGATAAGCCGCGCGGTCGCAAGCCGCGCGTTAAAAAGGCGGAATAGCGAACGGGATGGTGCGCCCACAGGGGCGCATTTTTCTTGCCGCGCCAACTTTTTGGACCGTCGTGAGCCTACTGGAACATCCTCCAAAGTGGTTAATAAACCGCGCGCAGTGGCCCGTGCGCCCGCCGCCGCGATAGGGGGAGCGTCGCCTCTCTGCTCCAAAGCGGACAGACTCGTTACCCCGTACGCCTAAAACTCCCCAGTTGACCGAAAACCCGCCGCCGCTACTCCTCAACTGAGCTATAACGTTAAACAATTGCAGCGTTTTTGCATGGGGGAGTGATGGTATGACGCTACTGTATTTCCTTACCCTGTTTCCGCTGGTACCGGCGCTGGGCATGCTGCTCGCGCGCGGTGACCGCGCCCGCGATGCGGTAGGGCTTGTAGGCTCTGGCATCATTATGGCGGTGACGGTTGTAGTCGCCGTCATGTTTTTTGGCACGGGCCCGCAGAGCTTCGAGGTTGCCCCCGGCACCTCGCATGTGCTCTCGATCATCAGCTCCGTCATCGACGTGATCCTGTGCGCCGTCATCCTGTACAACGCGCGTAAATATAAGAGCACGCTCACCACGGTGCTCGGCGTGGTGCAGCTGGTGGGTTCGGTTGCCTTCGCTGCCATGACGCTGCCCGCGGCCGAGGTTGTCACCGCCACGCCGCTCTACCTGGATTACATGAGTGTGATCATGGTGCTTGCCGTCGGCATTGTCGGCAGCCTTATCTGCGTGTACGCCCTGGGCTACATGAAGGACTTCCAGGCCCACGACGAGCACGAGGCAGCGCTGCGCGGGCAGGCGGCGCCCGACCGACGCCCGCAGTTCCTGGCGCTTATGTTCCTGTTCCTCTCGGCCATGTTCGTCATCGTGACAAGCGACAACCTTGAGTGGCTGTTCTGTGGCTGGGAAATCACCACCGTGTGCTCGTTCCTCATGATTGGCTACACGCGCACGCCCGAGGCCATAAAAAACGCTTTCACCCAGATCATCCTCAACATGCTGGGCGGCATCGCGTTTTTGGCCGGACTCATGTACCTGCACGTTAACGGCATGCCGCTGACCATCTCGGGCATGATCGAGCTTTCCAGCGCCGGAACCGCGCAATCCGCGCTGCTGGTGATGCCGGTCCTGTTGCTGTCGCTTGCCGCGCTCACCAAGGCCGCACAGATGCCGTTCCACACTTGGCTATTGGGTGCCATGGTTGCCCCCACGCCCACGAGTGCCCTGCTGCACTCGTCAACCATGGTCAAAGCCGGCGTGTTCCTGATGGTCAAGCTCAGCCCGCTCTATGCCATCTATCCCGTGACCGGCTTTATGGTTACGAGTGTGGGTGCCATCACGTTTTTGCTCGCTGCCCTCATGGCCATCTCGCAGAGCAACGCCAAACGCGTCCTCGCGTACTCCACCATTTCCAACTTGGGCCTCATCAGTGCCTGCTTGGGTGTCGGCGCGCCCGAGGCCGTATGGGCGGCCATCTTCCTGATCTTGTTCCACACGGTGGCCAAGTCGCTGCTGTTCCTGTGCGTGGGCACGGCCGAGCATCATATCGGCAGCCGCAATATCGAGGACATGGACGGTATGTTCAGCCGCATGCCGCACCTGACGCGCCTGATGATGCTGGGCATCATGGGCATGTTCGTGGCGCCGTTTGGCATGCTCGTGTCCAAGTGGGGCGCCCTGGTGGCGTTTGCGCAGACTGGCAACGTGCTCATGATCATGGTGCTGGCCTTTGGCTCGGCCGCGACGTTTTACTTCTGGGGCAAGTGGCTCGCCAAGCTTTCGGGCGTCGACCCCACGGCTCAAAACGTTGAGGTCAATGTCCATAAGACCGAATGGATGGCGCTCAACGCCATCGCCGCGCTGCTGATTCTGTGCTGCGTGGCGTTCCCGGTTATCTCGAGCGGTCTGGTGTCGCCTTACTTGGCCATGGTGTTTGGCCGCGTGCCGTACGTTATCGGCAAGGACGCCATGTATCTGATGGTTGTTATCGTGGCGTTTATCGCCGTGGTGCTGCTGACTTCATTCCGCGTGAGCAACAAGCCGCACGTAAACGTATATCTTTCGGGCGTGGGAACCGACAAATATCGCCATTTCCGCGGCTCGATGGGACGCGAGGTGAAGGCCGAAAAGCGCAATTGGTACTCGGAGGACGCCCTTGGCGAGAAGCGTATCGGCCCCGCGGGCAGCGTCGTGTGCTGCAGCATTATCTTGTTTGCCCTGCTGTGTTGCGCGTGGATTGGGCCCGAGAGACTTGCCATGAGCGCACCCTCGGTGCTGCGCGGCAAGTATTTTGAAGGCTCGGGCGTCGTGGGCATCTTCATTGGTACCGTGGCGTTTGCCCTGCTGGCGCCGCTTGTGGGCGGCCTGATCGACGGCATCGACCGCAAGCTGTCCGCCCGTATGCAGGGCCGTGTGGGTCCGCGTCTGCTGCAGCCCTTCTACGACGTTGTCAAGCTGCTGCGCAAGGCCCCCGCCAGCGTAAACACCATGGACGATACCTACATGGCGTGCGCGCTCATCTTTACCGTGGTGGGCGGCGGCATCTTTGTGTCGGGCTCCAACACGCTGCTGTGCGCCTTTATGGTGACACTCGCCGCGATCTTTGTGGTATTGGCGTCCGCCTCGACGCAAAGCCCGTTTGCCCAGGTTGGCGCCGATCGCGAGCTGCTGCAGGTTATGAGTTACGAGCCCGCCGTTCTGCTGATGAGTGTGGGCCTGTATCTTGCCACCGACAGCTTCGATTCCATTGCCGTGACGGGGCAGTCGGCCCCCATCATCGTGTACAGTGCGCCCATTTTCCTCGCGCTGCTCGCGGTGCTTACCATCAAGCTGCGCAAGTCGCCGTTTGACCTTTCGTACTCGCATCACGCGCATCAGGAGATCGTCCAGGGCGTTGCCACCGAGATGTGCGGCGGTACGCTGGCCAAGATGACCCTTATGCACTGGTGCGAGACCGTGCTGTTTTTGATGTGGGTGGGCATGTTCTTTGTTTGGGACAACCCCGTGAGCTGGGTCGTAGCCCTGGTCGTGATGGCCGCGACGTATTTTGTCGAGGTCCTGATCGACAACACCTTCGCACGCAGCACCTGGCGCAGCTGCTTTAAGCTCGGATGGGGCGTGGCGCTGGTGTTTGGCCTGCTCAACCTTATGCCCATCCTCGTCGACGTGTTTATTTAGGAGGCGGCATCCATGGATCATAAAATGTCGCGCTCGCCGTGGGTTATTCATTACGACGGCTCGAGCTGCAACGGATGCGATATCGAGGTGCTGGCCTCGCTCACGCCGCTGTTCGATGCGGAGCGCTTTGGCGTGGTCAACACCGGCAACCCCAAGCATGCGGATATCTTTTTGGTGACGGGGTCGGTCAATGCCCAAAACCTGCCCGTCGTGCGTCAGATTTACAACCAGATGCTCGAGCCCAAGTGCGTGGTGGCGTGCGGCATCTGCGCGTGTTCGGGCGGCGTGTTCCGCGATGCCTATAACGTGATCGGTGGCGTGGACCGCGCGATTCCCGTGGACGTGTACGCGCCCGGGTGCGCCATTCGCCCCGAGACGGTGATCGATGCCATCGTGGAGGCGTGCGGCATCCTGGACCAGAAGGAGGCCGTGATGCGCGCCGGCGGCGATCCGCTTACCGTGGGCGGCGCCGCTACCTGGGATGGTGGCGTTGAGCTGGGCGAGGACGGGTTTGTAGCTGCTGCGGGGGCCGGGGCCGGTGTCGACGCAGGCGCGGCTGACGGTGCGCCCGCCGCTGCAAAGGAGGCCAAGTAATGCAAAAGGCTATCTATACCACCGTCGGGATCGACGAGCTCCTGCCGCATGTTCAGGTGCTCAAGGGCGTCGGCGCGCGCTTTGTGCAAATGCACGCCGAGCGCAACGTCGACGACGGCACGTATCGCTTGGTCTATACGTTTATCAACGTTCGTGCTGCTCAGGAGCAGATTGCGCAGGACGGCAGCTATGCGATCGAAAGCCTGGTGGTCGAGGGTATCGACCAGTACCAGGAGATTCCGTCCATCAGCTCGTACTATCCGGCGGTATTTCCGTTTGAGAACGAAGCGCACGACCTGTTTGGGCTTGCCATCACCGACATGCAGATCGACTTTAAGGGCTTTTTCTACCAGGTCTCGACTGCCGAGCCCATGAGCGTTATCACGCCCGAGGTGAAGGCCGCGCGCGAGAAGGCCATGAAGGTCCGTGCCGCCGCCGAAGCCAAGGCGCGCAAGGCCGCTGCCGAAAAGGCCGCCGCTGCTGCGGCTGCTGCAGGGGAGGGCGCTGCGAGCGCCGGCGATGCCGCGGGCTCCGATGCTCAGCACGATGAGGCTGCTGCGAAGGCCGCGCTCAAGGCTGCCGAGATGGAGGCAAAGCTCGCTGCCATGGATCCCGAGAAAGCAGCCAAGGTCCGCGCGGCGCTTGCCGCCAAGGCCGCCCGCGACAAGCAGAAAAAGGAGGCGTAAGGCCCATGGCACATCGCTCCGTCATTCCGTTTGGCCCGCAGCACCCGGTGCTGCCCGAGCCGCTTCATCTGGACCTGGTGATTGAGGACGACCGCGTTCTCGAGGCAATTCCGCAGATCGGCTTTGTGCACCGCGGACTCGAGAAGCTCACCGAAAAGCGCGACATGCACCAGTTTGGCTACATCGCCGAGCGCATCTGCGGCATCTGCGCCGTGGGCCACAGCTGCGGCTATGCCAGCGCCTGCGAGCGCATGCTCGACATCGAGGTGCCTGGCCGCGTGCAGCATATCCGTACCATTTTGCACGAGCTTTCGCGCATTCACTCGCACCTGCTGTGGCTGGGCCTGCTCGCCGATGCCTTTGGCTTCGAGGCGCTGTTCTATCGGTCGTGGACCCTGCGCGAGCAGATTCTCAAGATCTTCGAGAGCACCTGCGGCGGCCGCGTGATCCTTTCGATTAACGAGATCGGCGGCCTTAAGCACGACATTGAGGACTCCGAGCTGGCGGGCATTGTCCAGACGCTCGACGCCATGCGCCCCGACTACGAGACCCTGGTGCATACGTTTTTGGACGACGCCAGCTGCGGCGAGCGCCTGCATGGCGTGGGCGTGATCAGCAAGAAAGATGCACTGGAGCTTTCGATGGTCGGCCCGTTCGGCCGCGCCTCGGGCGTGGATTACGACGTGCGCATGTTCGGTGACGGTGCCTATGCGGACCTGGCTGCATTTGAGCCCATCGTTGCTACCGATGGCGACTGCTATGCCCGCTGCCAGGTGCGTTGCGCCGAGGTCACGCAGGCCATGGACATTATCAAGGAGCTTGTCGGCAAGATTCCGCACGACGGCATCGGCGGGCGTACCAAGCTCACACCGGCCGACGGCGCGCGCGGCGAGGTTGTGATTGAGCAGCCGCGCGGCGAGGCGTATTACTATGTGCGCGGCAACGGCACCAAGAACCTGGACCGTTTCCGCGTGCGCACGCCGACGTCGCAGAACTTGGCGGGTCTGACGCATGCGCTGCAGGGCGTACTCCTTGCCAACGTTCCCATGATTATCCTGACCATCGACCCCTGCATTAGCTGCACGGAAAGGTAGGCGCGGCATGAGTTTGCTGACATTTGCCAAGACAGCCTTGGGCTCTATGGTCAAGCAGCCGGTTACGGTGTGCTATCCGCAGGAGAAGCTCGCGGCGCCCGAGCGCTTGCGCGGGCATATCGTCAACGACATGGACGTGTGTATCTGCTGCGGCATGTGTGCGCGTCGCTGTCCGGCGGGCGCGCTCGCAGTCGATCGCAAGGGTGGAACGTGGTCGATCGACCCGTATGCCTGCGTGGTGTGCGGTGAGTGCATCGAGAGCTGCCCCAAGCACTGCCTGACTATGGACACCGCCCGCACCCCAGTCGCAGCGGACAAGACTCCCACAGTAGAAACCAAGCCGGAATAGCGCTGGAATAGAACTGGAATAGGGGCCGGTGGGGCAAAAATGCCCCACCGGCCCCGCGCGTGAACGCGTGTGCGGGCCGCCACGCGACCCGTCCAGCCCGAAAATGACCCGCCTGCCACGAAATGGGCCCATTTACTACTTTTGGGCGCCAATCCCCAACCACGGCAAAAATGTGAAAACAAAACCGCAGGTAGAACGCCTGCGGTTTTCCGGAAAACGGGGGTATGGTCGGGGGTATCGAGTCAAACGTAGTAGATGGGCAGGTTTCGTGGCGAGCGGTTCCAGCTGATCCCTTGGGAACGGAGGAAAACGGATCATTTTGGTCTCGCGAGGCTTGCGGAGGCGCTCGTGCAGGGCCGCCCGAACAAAACTATGCCGGTTTACTACGATGAACTCGACATTCCCGACCATGACTGCATTTTTCTAAATATCGCAAGCGTTCTACCTGCGGTTTTGGAAGCGCGCAATTTGCCGTGGTCGAAGGTGGGCGATTCATCGTAGTAAACCGACATAGTTTTGAAATGGCATTAAATCGATAGCAGCCATTTTGCTATGCCGGGGTGGTCGGTTGTTGGGTAATTACCCTCGCAGGTAGGCGATGGCGATCTGCGTGCGGTTGCGTAGGCCCATTTTGGCAAGGATCGAGCTGATGTGGTTGCGCACCGTGCCTTCGCCCATGTAAGCGGCGGCGGCAATCTCCTTGTTATCGAGGCCGCGGGCGATGAGCTCGGCGACTTCGAACTCACGGTCGGTCAGGCTGGCAAAGGCGGCGGGTCGGCGAGGCGTGCTGGCATCGGCGCCTGTCCCGTCAAAATCGATGTCCTCGATCGCCTTGCCCTCGAGCACGCGTTTGCCGTCCATGACCTGCGCCAACGCCGGTGGAATAGCGGCGACATCGGTTTTGATCAGGTAGCCGCGGGCGCCCAGCTTGAGCGCCGACACAATGTACTCGTCATCCGAGAATGTTGTCAGAAACACCACGCGCGCCGCAGGGTCGCGCTCGAGGATCTCGCGCGCCGCCGATAGGCCGTCGCGTCCCGGCATCTGAATGTCGAGCAGTGCAATATCGGGTGCGTGTTCGGCATAGAGCGAAACCGCGTCGTTGCCGTTGGCGCCGGTGCCCACTACCTCGATCTGCGGCTGGGCGCCCAGGATAATCTTGAGCGAATCGACCACTAGGCGGTCGTCGTCGACAACAATGAGCCTCATCGGGCCTCATCTCCTTGCTGTTTGGGGACGGTGGCAAACACGCGCCAGCCGCCGACGCCGGCGCGCGGGCCGGCGGTGAAGGTGCCGCCAAGCGCCTCGACGCGCTCGCGCATGGAGCCGAGCCCCATGCCCTCGGCGGCGCCGCGACCGCCCGTCTGGGTCCCGCCCATGCCATCGTCGGTAACGATGAGCTGGTAAAACGATGGATGCTCCATGCATCGCACAGCAACGTTTTGCGCGCGGGCGTGGCGCATGGTGTTGGATAGCGCCTCGCGCAGGACCGCCGCAAAGCAGTTGGCGACGTTTGCGGGCGCATGTTCGGTCATAACTTCAAGCTCAATCTGCGGGCCGCCGTCCGAGCGTGCGCCTTCAACAATGCGTTCGAGCTGCACGGAAAGATCGACGGCGTTGTCGTTGAGCGCGTGGACGCTGGTGCGCACAAGCTGGAGCGCCTCGTCAACGGTGTGCTTGACGTCGGCGAAATCGGCGGCGACGCCGGGTTCATCGGCGTGGACTATGCACAGGGCCTCGGTCTGCAGCGAGGTACGCGTGAGCTGGTGCCCGACGTTATCGTGGATCTCGCGCGCGATGCGGGCGCGTTCGGCGAGCGTCGCGAGCTCGACTTCGTAGTCCTGGCGATCGGCAAGATCGCGGTTGCGCGCTTCGAGCGCGAGGGCTCGTTCCTGCAGCTCGTCGCGGGTGCGGCGCATGCGCTGCTGCTCGCGTTCCAACTGGGCGGTGCGCAGCGATAGCAAGGTAGCGGCAACCGAAAGGATGGCAGTCAGCAGGAGCGTTCGGGCGGTGAGCGCGTCGGTGCGAAGGTCCGCGACAAGCGCAAAGACAAAGGTGGCGCCAATGCCCAGCGCGGCCCAGGCGTGCTCACGGCGCACCCGCCGCGCGATGTCATAGAGGGCGAGAGGCGCAAACGGCACAAACGGCGGCACGAAGACAGCCGCGATGATGTAAGCGCAGCTCGCGGTCTCGCTCGCGCGCCGGGCGCTTTTCCCCTGCGCGAGCTCAGCCAGCGAGGTGGCAATAACGCCAAGGCAAAACGCCGCGACCAGGCGAGCGTCCACAGCAAGGCCCAGAGCGGCTGCGATACAGCACGCCAGCACAATCGATTTGTCGAAAAGCCTGTTCATACGGGTATTGTACGCGAAGCCGCGCGTGGTGGAGGGGCCGCCCGGGGCAACCGTGACATTCCTCCCGCGCGGCAAATCGGCGTCGATCGCTCGCGCGAGCGGGGGTTTCGCCTCCGCCCCCCCTCACTCGTGACAAAGCTCACTGGTGCGCGCCGCCCGCTCCTGCGATGATGAAATCGTACCGGGCCACGACCAACAGAAGGGCCGCCTCATGACAGACATCGTCCATGTCGAAAACCTCGTCAAGCGCTATGACGATCTTATTGCGCTCGACCACTTTAACCTGAGCATCGCCCCCGGCGAGATCTTTGGCCTGCTGGGCCCCAACGGCTCGGGCAAGACCACGTCCATCAACTGTATCCTGCAGCTGCTCGCCTACGACAAAGGCACCATCGAGCTGTTCGGCGAGCCCATGACGCCCGCCCGCTACGACCTCAAGCGCCGCATCGGCGTGGTGCCGCAGCAGGTGGCGGTGTTTGACGAGCTCACGGTGCGCGAGAACATCGACTATTTCTGCAGCCTCTACGTTAACGACCGCAAGCGCCGCCGCGCGCTGGTGGACGAGGCGATCGACTTTGTCGGGCTGGGCGACTTTACCAAGTTTCGTCCCGGCAAGCTTTCGGGCGGACTGGCGCGCCGCCTCAACATTGCCTGCGGCATCGCACACAAGCCCGAGCTCATCTTCTTTGACGAGCCCACGGTGGCGGTCGACCCCCAGAGCCGCAACGCCATCCTGGAGGGCATCTGCCGCCTGCGCGACGAGGGCGCTACGGTGGTGTATACCAGCCATTACATGGAGGAGGTCGAGCAGATCTGCAGCCGCATCATGATCATGGACGGCGGCCGCGTGCTGGCGCAGGGCACCAACGACGAGCTTAAGCGCATGATCCAGATGGGCGAGCGCGTGACTGTTGAGGTCGGTGCCGTCGAGGCCGCCACGGTCGAGCGACTGCGCGCCCTCGAGCACGTGCTTTCGGTCGAGCTGTCCGGCGGCGAGCTCGTCTGCACCTGCGAGGCGAGCCCGCACAATCTGGTCGACATCCTCGACACGCTGCGTGCTGCCGACGTGGCGCTCGGCCGCGTGTGGAGCGAGCCGCCGACTCTCAACGACGTGTTCCTCGAGATCACCGGCCGCGAGCTGCGCGACTAGGGGGCGGCCATGTTCAACACCATCATCACCACGGTCAAGACGCTGCTGCGCCGGCCGAGCACGTGGGTCTGGGGCGCTCTCTTTCCTATTGCGCTTTCCACGATGTTCATGTTTATGTTTGCGAACCTCAGCTCCGACGGCACGGTCGACCCGGTGCCGGTTGCCGTCGTGGCGGACGAGGCCTGGGATGCCTCGACCTTTAAGGATGTGGCAGCTTCGCTTGCCAAGGCAGGCGACGATCAGCTGCTCGATGTGAGCGAGTACGAAGACTTGGCTGCCGCGCGCAAAGCGCTCAAGGCCGGCGAGGTCGCGGGCATCTATACGGTTGATGCCGCGGGCACGCCCAGGCTCACGCTGCTATCGAGTTACGACAGCTCGCGCGCCTCGTCGGTGCTTACCGACCGCAGCATCCTTGAAACGGTGGCAAGCTCGTATACGCAAAATGCCGAGCTCATGTCCCAGATTGCCCAGGACAACCCGGCGGCGCTCGCCGATCCGGCGGCGGTTGCGCGCGCCCTGTCGCTCGAGGGCGGAACCCGCCGCGTGAGCCTGACTCGTGCCACGCCCGATGGCACGGTCATCTACTATTACGCGCTTTTTGGCCTGGTCGCGATGATGTCTGCCGAGTTTGCCGCCTTGAGCGTCGTCGATTTGCAGCCCAATCTGTCCGGCCTCGGCGCGCGCCGCTGCGTGGGCGGTCTTTCCAAGACGGCGTCGCTGGCCGGCATTTTTGTCGGCTCGTGGCTGGTTTCCTTTGCATCGATGGCGGTTGCGATCGGCTACGTGCGCCTGGTCGTGGGCGTCGACTTTGGCGGGCGCGAGGGGTTGTGCCTGCTGGGCGGGGCTGCATCCGCGCTTGCCGCCACGGGCCTGGGGCTTTTTGTGGGCACGCTTCCCGTTAAGGGCGGCAAGGCATCCAAGTCGGGCATCCTCACGGGCTTTGCCACCACGTGCGCCCTGTTCGCCGGCCTCTACGGCGAGCCGGCGATGGCGCTTGCCGACGACGTCGCCCGCGCTTGTCCGGTCGAGTGCTGGCTCAACCCCGTCAAGCTCATCTGCGACATGTTCAATCGCCTGTATTTCTTTGAGGACCTGGGGCCCTTCGCTGTTCGCGCCGGCGCGCTCGTCCTGATGGCCCTGGTGTTTGTCGCCGCCGCTACGCTGATCTTTGGAAGGAGCCGCTATGAGCACCTTTAAGACCGCGCTTCGCATGGCGCTGGCGCACCCGTTCTACCTGCTCATCTATACGGTGTTCATCTCGCTCATGGGCGTATTCATCGCGGCTTCGGTGAGCTGGAACTCGTCGCAGCTTACCGAGTACAAGCCCTACGACACCAACGTGATCGTGGTCGACCGCGACAATAGCGACCTTTCGCGGGCGCTTACCAAGCACCTGGGCTCACGCTTTGACCTGGTCACGGGCGTCGGCGACGACACATACGACCTTGCCGACGCGCTCTCCAAGAGCAACAGCGCCAAGGGCAGTGCCGATTGCGTGTTCTTTATCCCGGAGGGGTTTGAGGACGATCTTGTTGCAGCCGCCCGTGCGGGGGAGGCCCTGCCCAAGCTCGACGTGACCTATGGTTCCGGCACCATGGCGGCGGCGCTTTCGTCCGCCGAGGCCTCGCGCTGGATCTCGCTCGCGGGCGCTGCGGCGGCGCTTGAACCCGCTGCCTCCAACGGTGACGTCGCAAGGGCCGCCGAGCACGCGGCCGCAAAGCGCGCGGAGGTCCAGATCGAGCAGGTCAAGGTCGACTCGACTGCTGCTACCACGCTCGAGTCGTACTTCAACTTTGGCGCGTACGCGATCATCTCGTCGGTCATCGTGTCGGTGGGACTGGTGTTTTCGGGCATGAACGAGCCCGAGCGCGTGCGCCGCATGGATGCCAGCCCGGTCTCTGAGCGCCAGCGTTCGCTCGCTGTGTTCGCGGCCGCCGCCGTGCTCACCGTCTGCATCTGGCTCGTGTCGAGCATGATGGGCGTCGTGGGCTTTGCCAGCGCGGTTGCCGAGGTCGGCGTGGGTCGCGTGTGCCTGGCGCTGGCGGCAACGTTTGCCCTAGCGTGCACGCCGCTGGCCGTTGGCTTTGCCCTTTCGAGCCTGGGTGCGCGCGAAGAGCTGCTCAACGGTGTGGGCAACCTGCTTGGCTTGCTCATGACGTTTTTGGGCGGCGCCTGGATGCCACTGTCGCTCATGGGCTCGGCCGTGCAGACGGTGGCGCACTTTGTGCCGACGTATTGGGTGAACGACGCGATCGGCAAGGCGCTCGCCGCGGACCTGACGTCCACCGTGCTGGGCGACATCGCCTGCGATCTGGGCGTCACGGTGCTCTTTGCCGCGGCCATCGCCGCCGTAGGCCTAGCCCTCGCGCACAACAAATCCCACGCCTAGCCACCTAGTCATTGGGGACAGTCTTTGCCGATTCGCCGGCAGGGCTGGCAGGGACTGTCCCAATATGTCGGCACTTGGGGACGCTCCTTTCCTGCCGGCACTCATTGGGGACAGACTTAAATGAGCGATTTCACTCATTTGAACTGCATCCCATTTCTTGGACTTTGAAATTAAGGTTCGAGAAAAGGGAGGCATCGGAAATGCCCCGCAGGAA
>CALLSU010000015.1:0-2963 GCA_938011935.1 uncultured Collinsella sp. | reverse complement strand
CGGTCCGCATCTGATGGTGTCGACGTCAATGGTATACGGGTGCATCATCGACGTCTTCAATACAGAAGATATCAGTGTGGAGTAGGGAGACAGTCATGGCGGCAGACGTACTGTTTTTGGATGTTGAAACTCCAAATGGACACAATGATCGAATTAGCTCAATTGGACTAATTCGATGTGACTGCAATGGTGCCGTCCTTGCAGAGGATTCCTATTTGGTTGATCCTGAGGAGCCGTTTTCGGAAATAAACATGAGGCTAACGGGCATTTCCCACGCTGATGTTGCCGGTGCTCCTACATTTCCGGAAATATGGTCACGCTCATTGAAAAGCTTGTTTGACGGAGCCGCTCTGGTTGCTCACAACGCTTCATTTGATTTGGCGGTTCTGTGGAAGCTATTCGACGCCTATGAACTTGACAGGCCCGAGTGGAATTACGCCTGCACTAAAGAGCTTGCCAAGCAGTGGCATCCAGAATACCCAGACTATAAGCTTCCAACGGTTTGCCGATGCCTAGATCTTGAGATGGGGAACCATCATCGAGCCTTGGACGATGCGGATGCTTGCAGGCGTATTTTCCACTCGTTGGTTATGGAAGACGAGGGGCGTGTCCCCACGTTTGCACCGTATAGTCTTGGTGCTAGTTGCAAACGACGTTCAAATGAAGGGGCTTCCCGTGCTTCGGCACAGAGAGTGAAGTCGGAAAAGACTGCCGATTACTGCGACTTTCTAAGTTTGTGCGAAATGATAGTCGCCAATGGCCGAGTTGATGCCTTGGAGGCAATGTCAGTACTGCAGTATGTCGAAGAACATGATAAGTTGCAAGGCGACCCTTTGCTCGACAAAGTTTGCTCGCTTCTAACTGCCGCTTTGGCGGATGGTGATATAGATGAGCGCGAATCCAATCAATTGGTTGGTTTATTGCAGGGGGTAATCAATCCCTGCTCCGATGGCGTAGCGCATCGACAGGTTCAAATTGAAGGAAAGAAATTCTGCCTCTCTGGTACTTTCTATCATGGTTCAAAAGAGTGTATCAAGCAGTTTATTTTGCAGAATGGCGGCCAGGTACTGAGTGGCGTGTCAAAGAAATGCGACTACGTGGTTGTGGGCGATGAAGGCAGCGATGCTTGGACTACAAAGAACTACGGGAGTAAGGTAAAGAAAGCCTTGGAACTCCAGTCCAAGGGCGATGACATTCAGATTGTCAGTGAAGATGCTTTAGGACTTTAGCGGGGTCGTTTTGGTGTAACATAATTGTGTACACAATTATGTTAGGAGTGTGCCATGCCCGTTTGCGTTCCAATTAAAGATATGCGGGACACCGCAAAGTTTTCTGAGCTCGTTGAAACTACTACGGGCCCAGTGACTGTTACAAAAAACGGCTATAGCAAATTTGTTGTACTTCGATCTGAAGACTATGACCTCATGGTTCAGGAACAGGCTAAGGCTCGCCTGATGGCTCGTATAGCTGTGGCCGAGCGGGAGCGTGCTGCCGGCACGGCGCGTGATGCCTTTGAGGCCCTCGATGACCTTGAGGCAAAATATGGCCTATAACGTCAAGATTCTGCCTACAGCTGAACAAGAGGTTGACGATATCGTTGATTATCTATTAGGGCATGGTATTTTTACCGCCCGGCATTTTCTTGATAAATACCGTAGTCAGCTCCAGCTTCTTCAAAGTGGTGTAGTTGACTACGGCTTATCGAAGTTACCCGAGCTTGCAGCGCTTGGCTACCATGCTTGCCTCGTCAATTCTTATGTAATGCTTTATTACTACGATAACGAGGACGTTGTGGTTGCCCATGTTTTTCACCAAAGCCAAGATTATGCCGCATTGGTGATATCTAGAAATCGATTCGAGTTGCTGGATAATGATTAGTAAGAACCGCCCGGAAGCACGATGCCTTCCGGGCGGTTCTTACTTTGCCGGGACAACCGGCACCGTGATCTGCGTCACGTAGGTTGCGGGATCGTCGCTAATGATGTCGTCGATCAGGGCGATCTCGCGCGAGGGACCGGCGGGTGTCAGGTTGTGTTCGTGTATATAGCCGAGCAGCTGCTTATAGCGCGGGCCCGCTTGCCCGTGCGCGCCGCGGAAGCTTATGGTCAGGCAGCGCGCGGCGGGTCGCGTCTCGACGTCGCCCAAGTACTCATCGGTGTCATCGAGCAGCAGAAAGACCTCGTCGTAGCCATCAAAGTCGCCGGCGGCGAGGCGCTCGGCGCTAATCCCAACGCCCAAGTTGCCCAGAAAGACAAAGGTCTCGTGCTGGCCCTTCTGCAGTTGACGAATCTGCCACTCCAGCGCATAGGCGTCGGTAGGGTTGACGCGTTCGCGCAACACAGCGCAGCGAAGCTCGGGCGCATCGATTATGCAAATGGTATCGAGCTCGGTGTTCAAGGCGTCATGCAGCAGGGCAAGCCGGTTATCGATCTTGCGCGACACACGTTCGAGCTCGTGGCGCTTGTGCTCGATGAGCTCCTGCTGCTGAGCCAGCTGTCGCTGCATGAGGTCCACATCGCGCGTGGTCACAAACTCGCGGATTTGTGCGAGCGGCAAGTCGAGAACACGCAGGTGGCTGATGGTGTTGAGGGTGGAGAGTTGCCGAGATCCGTAGTAGCGGTATCCACTCGCCGAATCGATGTGCGCCGGGTCCAGCAAGCCCATCTGCTCGTAATGGCGCAACGTGCCCACACTCAGGTTGAACAAGCGCGCCACCTCGCCAATGCGGAGCAGGCCCTCGGTATGTTCAGTTGGCGAGTCGGTCATGGGACCGCTCCTTTCGGTAAAAAGCAGGGGAGAGGTGCCAGGCCTGCGTCGCCCCGCTACACCATCAGTTTGTCAAAAGCTCCGCGGCGGTTGAGTACGGTAAACGCGATAACACAGATGACCGCCGACAGAATCGACCCGCACGGCGAGGCGATACCCATGGGGAACAGCGTGTCGGAATAGGCGTTCGACAGCAA
>CALLSU010000014.1:0-3051 GCA_938011935.1 uncultured Collinsella sp. | reverse complement strand
CAAGCTGACAAGACCCTGTTGGGCGACGTCGAGCGGTCTGCCGTTATTAGACGCGTAGAAGGAATCGACAAGCTGACCCGCGTCATCGACCAGGGCGAACTTGGTCGTCGTGCTCCCCGAATCGATACCGAGCGCCACACGCACCGTCTCTCCGGGCGCATACGCATCCGGACCCTTTGCCGGCGTCTCTTTGCCATGGCGTGCCGTAAAATCCGCCTGCTCGGCAGGTGTGGCAAAAAAGGGCTGGGCAAGACGTCCCTCCCCGCTTGCGGGCGCGACCGTCTCGAGCTTATCCAGCCGGACAAAAGCGTCGGGAAGGTCGATCGGTTGGGACGATGCGAACATGTCGGTCAGCGACAGGGCGGCACCGCGCGCGACCATGATCTGCGGATCGCGCGGGACGATAACCTGATCGTCCGATAGATTCAGTTGCTCCCGGAACACGCGGACCAGCGTGGGGTTGTAGGCGAGCGTACCGCCCTCGAAGATTACCGGCGGCTCGATGTCGATACCCTGGGCCAGACCGCCGATCGTTTGGCGGGCGACCGCGTGAAGCGGCAACGTCCTCCTTGCGCGCGCCCTCGTTGAGCAGCGGCTGGATATCGGTCTTTGCGTACACGCCGCAGCGGCCCGAGACCTCGTGGACGGTCGTTCCCCGGCTTGCGAGCTGCTCGAACTCGCCCGATTCGGTGCCGACCCCCATGAGCTTTGCCATCTCGTCGATAAATGCACCGGTACCGCCTGCGCACGAGCCGTTCATGCGCATGTCGGCAACCTCGATGTCTCCCTTATCGTTGGTGCGGAAGAAGATCATCTTGGCGTCTTGGCCGCCCAGCTCGATGGCGCAGCGCGTCTGCGGATAGAACCTGCTGATCGCGAGCGCGTTGGCGACCACCTCCTGAACGTACGAGGCGCCCAGCGCGGTCGCGATATCGCGCGCACCCGAGCCGGTCACCGCAACGCGCAGCGACTCATGGGGAAAGCGCTCGGCGAGCTCGCCGAGCATGGCGCGCACGCTCGCTGTCTGACACGCCCCGTGGCGGCGATATCCCCACCACGCCTCGGTCATATCCTCGTGCATCGCGTAAACTTTGGTCGTCGTCGACCCTACGTCCAGTCCTACTAGCAACGCCATAATGCTCCGTCTCTCGCATTTTTTCTGCTAGAGATATACCACTCTACGTAATACAACAGACTGTTGTATTTAAACTCCGTATAAAAAGCGGCTGCCGAAACGCTTCAGCAGCCGCCGAATGCACCAACAGATTGTTCTGCGCGCTAGCACGTCGGGCAACGGAGCAGCACGGGGCCTCCGGTCATGCGCACCGCTCACGCCCGCGATGTCGCCGAGAGAGCTATCCACGCTTAGGGCTCCAACCAAGCAAGTCGCCCGCGCTCAGCAGATCCCTAAGCGAGCTACTCGCACTCAGGAGCCATAGCCTGCTCCAAGAGCTCGGCATGCTCCTCCTCGAAAACCGTCCCCACAGGGAAGGCGCGACGGAAGACGAAGTGGGAAATCGGACCGGCTACCAAAAGGTTCCACGGCAGCGCCATCACAAAATTATGCGGGATGTTGATCATCCAGATCGCGGGCACGGAATACAGGTTCGCAAGGATGCCGCCGGGCATGTGCGTCAGACCCTCGCAGGCACCGTACAGCGACATGATGATGACCATGGGAACGACCATGCAGGAGCTAACGGCGAGCGTCATGGCGAGCGGCGAGCTCTTGCCCGGCGCGACCAAGTACTTAAAGGCGAAACCCTTGGCGAGCGGGCTGGCGACGAACCAGTCGCAGCACATGGCAAAAATGTAGGCAACGGGGAAGCCGAGCCACGCAGCGGCAACGACCTCGCCGTTGATGGCCCCGTGCTGCAGGGCAACGTTGTAGATGCTCATCCAGAGCACCATGCAAAAGCACATGATAAAGGTGAACAGCAGGCTCTCTCGTTTGTTGATAGGCATAAAGGGCATGGTCCTTTCCGTGTTACGCTTCGTAAGCGTTGAGTTTATGAAGATGCAGGGCACCAATAATCCCCCGACCCCCTAAGTTGCGGTGGAATACGGACTGTTTTGACCCTTTAAGCAGCAATTCAGTCCCTATTTCACCGCAACTCATTTGGTGCAAAGTAACATGTCCCCCTTGCACCAATTAGCTGGTATGGCGCCAGCGAGGGTCGGTGAGCGTACGTGCCACACCCAGGCCAACGGGCAAAAACGCCACGATGAGCACTGCACGCACAAACCAGCCGAGCATATTGACCGTGTCGAAGGTGCACATGTAATACATCGAGCGATACAGATACAGTCCCGGCACCATGATGACAATCGATGGCACCGTGAGGGCGATACGTGGATAGGTGAGTTTGATTTCAGCTAAGCTCGCGAGCAGCCCCGATACCAGCGCACCGATAAACGCAGCCGCCTCGGGAGGCATGCCCGCACTCAGCCCCAGGAAGGGAATCATCGTCGGCGCATCGACAAGGGTCAGACGCAGGGTATTGGACACGGCGCCGATCAGCCCAGCTGCCGCGGCCATCTTTACCGGGCTGTTGAACATCACCGAGAAGCCGAATACGCCAACGAAGCTCATCACCACGCGCAGGAGCGTAAGAGCAAGCGGCGCAAAGTCGTCCGGCGCCAGGCCAACACACTCGGCAACCATCCAACCTACGAGCGTCGCCATCACAATAATCGATACGGCATATGACAGACGTTCGATACCGCTTCGCATGTCGAGCTTAGCGATGTCGAGGCCTGCCGTAATGAGCGGAAAGCCGGGAATCACAAAGAGCATGGCGCCGATATAGCCTTCTTGGTGCGACATTGCCCCCGGTATGACCTGGCCAAGGCCGAGCAATGCCAGCAGATACGAAACGCAAGCGAGCGCAACGCCGGTCGTCAGCGCGCTGAACTGACCAAGGCCCTGCTTGAGAATATGGGAGCGGGCAAAGTTGCCGACACCCGCGCCTACGAACGCGCATGCCATCTCAATAGGACCGCCACCAAGTAAAAAGACAAAGGCGCCACAGGCGCAGGCCGCCGCAAGGC
>CALLSU010000013.1:0-2909 GCA_938011935.1 uncultured Collinsella sp. | reverse complement strand
TCGCTCGGCGCGATGGCTCCGCCCTCAAGACCAAGCGATGCCGCGGCATCCTCGAGCGCCGCGTCCACGACGCTCACGATAACCTCAACGTGCTTGCGCGAAGCGATCTCGGGCACTACGCCGCCAAAACGGGCATGAAAATCGATCTGCGTCGAAACCTGATTGGCCAGCATATTACCGTTCGCATCGATAATCGCCACAGCTGTCTCATCGCACGAACTCTCGATGGCAAGCACCAGGCGACGACGCTCAATTTCGGCGCGCTCCTCAACGGTGCGCTCGGGTGCAGGTAGCGGCCATACACGCTGCTCAGCCGCCGTCGGCTCGGGCGAAGCATTGTCGACCGGGAGCACCAAGGGCAGCGGCGCCGTCATGACGATGGCATCTTTGCCAGCACCGTAGTAACCGCGGCGGCGGCCCGCCTCGGTAAAGCCCAGAGAGGCATAGAGCGCAATAGCGCCCTCATTGCCGTCCTCGACCTCGAGCGAAGCCGTGGTGCAGCCGAGCATCTGGGCATCGTAGCTCACGTGCGACAGCAGCTTGCGGGCAATACCCCCGCGGCGATGCTTCGGGTCGACGGCAACATCCAGAATCTGCACGTCACCGTCTACGACCATGCCGCCGGCAAGGCCCAGCAGCTGACCGTCGTCGTGCGCCACCCACCAGCTGCGCGGCGCCGCAACATCCTCGCCCAGCTCGGATAGAAACATGCCCGGCGTCCACGCCTCGTGTCCAGCGCCTTCAAAGCAGGCGGCCTCCAGCGCACTTGCGCCCTCGGCGTCCGCCGCACCCATGGGGCGGAATTGCAGATGGCGACCAGCGAGCTCATCGGCGACGCCCGTAATTTCGCTCTGCGCGCTCTCGGCAAGACCGAGGCGTTTACGCTCGTTTTCCTCGGCGTCAGAAAGGCGCGTATAGATCGGTAGGACGCGGGCCGGGTCGCCGTCACCCGCGGCATGCGCAAGGAGGAGACCCTCGCCCGAAGGCCACCACAAGCCGCGCTCTACGCAGCGAGCGGCCTCATCCTCGCCCAGCAGCTTGCCATAGCGCACGAGACCGTCGCCAGTCAGCTGAACCTGGTCCCAGTCCGCGGCTTGGCGCCACTCATCAAGCGCCACGGCAGCCTTGACCACGTGCTCGCGCTCAAACTGACGCTCGGGGCCCTCGTCGCCCAGCACATACAAAGCCGGATACACCTCGCCGCGCATGGCATCGGCCAGAATACCGAGCTTGCCACGCACGCCAGCCTTCCACGCGGTCCATGCGCAGGCATCGAGCGTCGACACACCCAGCAGCGGCACGTTGGCACCGCGCGCCAAGCCCTTGGCGGTGGAAATGCCGATACGCACGCCGGTAAACGAACCCGGACCGCGACCGACGACGTAACTGCCCACGTCAGCACGGTCCATGCCAGCCTGAGCAAGCACGCTGTCGACGGTATTCACGAGCTCCACATTGGCATGGCGACGGCACATATGGTCGCCACTCACCAGCTTCGCCTCGCCCGTCTGCCCATCAATCCAGCTTGCCGCGCAGGCAAGCATATCGGTCGAAGTATCGAGCGCCACCACCAGCGCGCAATCGTTATGCAAGCTCATCTTGTACAGCCTTATCAATCAAATCGGAAAGCTCCGCTGCGCGCCCGCCGTGCGCCTCGAGCGTTATCGTTCGCACGTCGCTATCGTTCTCATCACGCTTAAGCGTTACCGAAAGATACTCGTCTGTCAGTTCGTCCTGGAACTGTTCGCCCCACTCCAACAGACAGGCACCCTCATAGCCCAGTACATCGAAAATGCCCGTATCCTCGAGCTCGTAAGCATGCTCCAGACGGTACAGGTCAAAGTGGAACAGCGGAATACGCCCCTGGTCATGAACGGCCATGAGTGCGAATGTGGGGCTCGTGACCATATGGCCGTCGCCCAGACCACGCGAAACGCCCTTGGTAAAGTGGGTTTTGCCCACCCCGAGGCCGCCGGTCAAGATCAGCACATCACCATCTTCCAGGCACGGCGCAACCAGCTCTCCAAAATGCTCCGTATCGACAGAGCAAGCCGTTTTATAAATACCTACCCCCAGGCGCTCCAGGGACATATATGCTCCTTATTATTCCGAGGCACCCTCTGGCGCGGGATGCCGCTCCAGATAGTCGCCCAGCATCTTAAAGTCTTCCTCCAGTAGCTCCTGCCACGCCGGATTACGCAGCGCCGCCGCCGGATGGAACGTGGGCATCACCACAAAATGCCCCATCTGGTGGAACCTGCCGCGCAGCTTGGTGATGCCAATCTCGGTCTTAAGCACAAAGTGCGTCGCGGGGTTACCGAGCGTCACGATGATATCGGGCCAAATGCTTCGAATCTGCTCACGCAAAAACGGTGAACAGGCCAGCACTTCCTCGGGCCGAGGATTGCGATTTCCCGGTGGGCGACACTTAAGCACGTTGGCAATGTAGACGTCTTCGCGCTTGAGGCCAGCCAGCGACAGGATGCCGTTGAGATCCTCGCCCGCCGCCCCCACAAACGGTTCGCCTTGCAGATCCTCGTTACGCCCCGGCGCCTCGCCGATAAACATTACGCGGGCGTGGGGGTTTCCCACGCCAAACACGATGTTATGGCGCGACTGATAGAGCTGGCAGAGATGACAGTCGCCTAAAACAGCCTCAATCTCCTCGAGCGCAACCTCGCGCGGCGCCTGGTGACTATGTCCGGGGATGTGCATGACACCCATAGTGGCTCCTACACGTAGACCTTGTCGAGACGCATGCCAAAGCCGCAAGCAACCTCGTAGTTAATCGTGCCGCGCAGGCGAGCCATCTCGTCCATGGTAATCTCGGCATCACCATCGCGGCCGACAACGATCATCTCGTCGCCATGCTCGGCCTCGGGAATCTCATGCGCCGGATTGGACTGGAT
>CALLSU010000012.1:0-1289 GCA_938011935.1 uncultured Collinsella sp. | reverse complement strand
CATTGCCGCTGCGATCGATAAAGGCGATGTCGATGGGATAGACCATAAAGCAGGTATGGACCGAGGAGCAGCGTGGGAACGCCATGACAAGCGGCAGCCCGCTGGCAGCAATCGGCCGCCGTCCCAGCATGCCGCGCAGACGCACGGTAAACGACTCCGCCACCACAAACTCGGCCGGCGTCCAGCCCAACCTGTTGAGCGCCCGTGCGTAGGCGATATAGGACGAGACCGCGGTCACATGACCACCCCCGGACGCCATGGATCGACCGTCACCGCACGTTCATGCGTGAGCACGGCCGGCGCCCCCAGGGAAACGCCGGCGATGCTCAGCGAACTCGGCCACGGCTCGTAGTGCATGGTGCAGGTATAAGTCCTAAACGTGCCAGAAAGAGAGAGCAGGCCACCATCCGATGACGCCGTGCCCTGCTCGCTCGAGACCTCGACCTGTAAGTCATATCCCTCCATGGCATTCTGAATCTGAGCTTGAACGGTCGCGGAAGCGTCAATGGAGCTCTCGTCACCCTCCCCACCCGGCGCCGCAGCGTGCGCCAGCACGATGTCGGGCACCACGCGGTCGAAGCGCGCGACCGCGCCGGCAAAGATCATGACGTTGTACGCGATGAGAGCCAGCACGAGCAGGAC
The DNA here is from genome assembly GCA_938011935.1 of uncultured Collinsella sp. Lineage (GTDB taxonomy): Bacteria > Actinomycetota > Coriobacteriia > Coriobacteriales > Coriobacteriaceae > Collinsella. The sequence goes on along the minus strand of CALLSU010000012.1, from coordinate 647 downwards.
AGGCGTGACCACGGCCATCTCGACCGTCGCCTGGGCACGCTCCTCGTGCAAGGCCGTGCGAATGCCCATTACGACCCACCGCGAAAAGCTCCCACCAGCGTGGCAACATCGACAGTGAGCGGGATGGAGCCGCCTCCCGGCAGCGGGATCTCCGCAAGCGTGAACACCGCGCCGCTGATGGTGCGCTCGACGTGATATTCCAAGGCCTCGCAAAGTGCCTTGGGGTCAGTCACGCCCAAGGGGATTTTTCGCAGGGTATCTTGAGTTTTGGAGATGCCTGCGATATCGGACCCCGGACTTTTGATGACATTGGCGGTATCGGTCAGCACCGGTTTTCGCAGACGCAAATCGCACGGTTCGAGTCCCAGCGCCGCCACGGAGGACGAGACGGTGTCACCGAGCCAGGACGCGATGGAGCCCAACGCGCCGCTACCCCCTCCCAAGCCACCGATCAGCTCTCCCATAAGCTCGTCGGCCGCACCCTGGATGTCTCCGTACCCCACAAGCAGGCGACCCCAAACATCCATAACGCCATCGAGCACACCGGCAACGCCGCCCGAACGCTCCTCCAGCGTCGAGAAAAACCGCGAGAGAACGTTATTTTGTGCCGTCGCATCATCGGGCGCGAGCACTGCAGCAGAAATTGC
>CALLSU010000011.1:0-2856 GCA_938011935.1 uncultured Collinsella sp. | reverse complement strand
CGTGGCGGCGAGCGTCGCGAGGGTGCTCGTGGCAACGGTGGCCGCAGCGGCGCCGGTCGTTCGAATGAGTCGCGCGATCGTCGCGACCCGCGTGCCAGCCGCGATCGTCGCGATGACTGGCGCAACTACGATGACACTCGCGAGGAGCGCCGTGGCGGCTATCGCGGCGGGCGTGGCGGCAACCAGGCCGGCTCCCGCGGCGGTCGTGCCGGCGGTCGCGATAACCGTGGCAGCTATGGTAACAATCGTGGCGGCAAGCGCGGCGGCAGCTCCCGTCGTCCCGGCGACGGCGGCGGCAAGCGCAAGTAACATACGCGTCGCGCGCTAGAGCGAGGCGACCAGAGGGCTCCGGGCATGTTTTTGCTCGGAGCCCATTTTGGTGCAAGGGGGACAGGTTCATATGCACCAACGTCTTGAAGTTGCGGTGGAATACGGACTGTTTTGGCCTTTTGAGCGGCTTTTCAGTCCCTATTTCACCGCAACTCATGATTGGTGCAAAGTAACCTGTCCCCAATGCGCCAAACAAGGAGTGTCCCTAAGTGCCGCCTAAATACCGTTTATCGAAGAAAAAATACCGTTCATCGGTCATAATGGTTGTTCCGGCTTTGGGCTTGTCTACAATAGCTCCCGTCAAAAGAAATGCGGAAGGTTACCGAGTCCCTCGGACGTGGGCCTAACCAAAGTCTTTGAACGGATGTGTCTCTATGGACGCATTCGCTTGATTTTGGTTGGGCTATATTTATGAAGGGACATGCCACCATGGGTTTCTTTTCTCGCCTGACGGGCGGTTCGGATGAGCAGAAGACTGCAGCTTCCGAGTTCGAAATCCTTGCTCCTGTTTCCGGCGAGCTTGTTCATCTAAAAAAAACCAATGATCCCGCTTTTAGCAGCCGTGCCGTGGGCGATGGCGTTGCCGTGGTTCCCCAAGAGGGAACGGTGTGCGCTCCTGTTTCCGGCACCGTCGCGGCGCTGTTTCCGACTGAGCACGCGCTGGGCATCATGTCCGACGACAGCTCTGCTCAGGTGATGCTGCATATCGGAATCGACACTGTTAAGCTTGAGGGCAAGGGCTTCCATGCGCTTGTTGCTCAGGGTGATCACGTTGACGCGGGCCAGCCCCTCGTCGAGGTCGATTTCGACGTGGTCCGCGCCGCCGGCTTCGATCCCACGGTCTTCGTTATCGTGTGCGAGCGCTCGGAGAACTCGACTCTTCGTGAGCATGCTTCCGGCCCTGTTGCTGTTAAAGAGCCTGTCGTCTGGCTTTCCGAGTAAATTCTTGTGGTGGGTACCGTGGTTATCAAGCGAGTTTTTAACAACAACGTCGCAATGGTCACTTCGGACGATGGCTCCGAGCTCATCGTCATCGGTCGAGGCCTCTGCTTTGGCCGTCATGCCGGCGATGCCATCGACGAGGCGTCGATCGAAAAGACCTACGCGTTGCAGGAGGGAACTTCTCAGGATTCGCGTACGATTGACCGCTTGGCACATCTTTTGGAGTTCATCCCCACCGTCAACCTCGTGATTGCCGAGGACATTGTTCAGATGCTCCGTCGAGAGCTCAATGTTGATATCAACGACAAGATTCTCATTGCTCTCGCAGACCATATCAGCCTTGCTTTGGAGCGCGAGCGCAAGGGCGTCTCCTGTGAGAATCCGTTGCTGCTCGAGATCCAGCAGTTCTATCGCAAGGAGTATGCACTTGCGGGCCGTGCGCTGCAGATTATCAAGGAGTATATGGGCATTCAGATGAGCGAAGAAGAGCAGGGTTTCATTACGCTGCATATCGTCAACGCCACCATGCCGCAACGCTCCGATCGTTTGATTGTTTCGGTCCAGCTTGTTCGCGACGTGCTCGCGATTGTTTCCAAGCGCTATGCTACGACCCTCGATGACACCTCGCTGCCTTACGAACGTTTCGTTCGTCACCTGCAGTTTTTCGCACAGCGAGCGCTCGATCCTACGGCAGGGCAAATCAACGGAGACGCGCTGTTCCGAATCGATGAAACGGCGTATCCCTGCGCATTCTCGTGCGTGGACGCCATAGCCGCCCACTTGTCGTCTACCTATAACGTTGTCGTTACCGATGCTGAGAAGAGTTATCTCGCATATCACATTGTTAACCTGCTTGGAGAACCTGGTCTCTAGGCATAACGTGCCCACACATCGATTGATATAAGGCAAGGCTCACGGTCTTGTCCAGGGCACATCTGTCTTAATTTGCGGAAAAGGAAGGGGAGTACCGCTATGACCGCAAAAAAGAAGTTCAATTTCAAAGCGCCGTTGGAGGTGTTCGCGAAGTCGATCGTTCAGCCGATGATGTATCTCTCGGTTGCCGGCATCCTGCTCATCGTGGGCATCATTCTGACCAACAAGACCATCTGCGCTTTGGTCCCCGTACTGGGCTCCGGTCCGTTCCAGCTTGTGGGCGCCGTTGTCTATCAGTCGCTGATGTTTATCATCAACAACCTCTCGATTCTGTTCTGCGTGGGCATCGCCGGCGCCATGGCAAAGAAGAACAAGGGCCATGCTTCGCTGATTGCCCTGATGTCGTTCTTCCTGTTCCTGCAGGCTAACAACATCGTGCTCAACGCCACCGGCTCTCTTGCCGATGCGAGCGGCATGCTCGGTCTTACCGGAACCGGCCAGGCCACCGTTATGGGCATTCAGGTGCTCGATACCGGCGTGTTCGGCGGCATCATTCTTGGTTGCATCACCGGTGCCGTGTTCAACAAGTACTCGAATAAGCAGTTCCCCATTGCCCTTTCGATGTTCTCGGGCGTTCGCTTCCCGTTCCTGATCATGATCATCATCTCCTGGATCATGGGCGCTGGCTTCTGCATCGTTTGGCCTCCGGTT
>CALLSU010000010.1:0-1738 GCA_938011935.1 uncultured Collinsella sp. | reverse complement strand
GTTCCCATGCTCGAGCGCATTGAGTCGCAACGCCAGGAGCTCAAACGCCAGATGGCGGTACTGGCGGACAACGACCGCATGCGCCGCGAGTTCACGGCCAATATCACCCATGAGCTCAAGACCCCGCTTACGGCAATCTCAGGCTATGCCGAGCTCATTGCGAACGGCATGGTCGAGGGTGAGGACGATTTGCGCACCTTTGGCGGCCGCATCTACCGAGAGGCGGGCCGTTTGGCGGCGCTCGTCAACGATATCCTCACGCTTTCGAACTTGGATGAGGCCGAGCGTGCGAGCGATGGCGAGGCGGTGCCTATTGGCTCCACGGAGCCCATTGAGCTTTCGCGTGCTATCTACGCGGTCGAGCAGCGTCTTGAGCAGGTCGCCCGCCAGGCAAATGTGGCGATAGGACATGAGACCAAGCCCGTGGTCGTCGAAGGCGTATCGCGCCTGATCGATGAGCTCATCTACAACCTGGCGAGCAACGCCATTCGCTACAACCGGCCCGGCGGTACGGTGACGTTGCGGTGCGGAACCAACGACGACGGGCACCCGTATCTGTCGGTTGCCGATACGGGTATTGGCATTGCGCCCGAGGAGCAGGGTAAGGTGTTCGAGCGTTTCTATCGCGTTGACAAGAGTCGTTCTAAAGCGCGCGGTGGAACGGGTCTGGGTCTGGCCATCGTCAAGCATGCCGCCCTGTATCATCACGCCTCGCTCGATCTGTCAAGCGAGTTGGGGGTGGGGACCACCATCACGGTGACGTTTCCCGTGCAACAGGACGAGCAGTTCGTGTAGCAGTGCTGCAAACATGTGAATTTCACGCCGCATCGGGGCTGCCGGTGCGGCGTTAATGTTGCGCAACAATGGTGTCAGCGCTGTATCTTATGTATAGAGTTCGGACATGGCAAAAAGATGCGATATCATACGAGCAGTTTTGTCGATATGAACTAGGGAAATGAAAGGCAAGCTGCATGACCCTTCTCGAACTGTTCCAGCTGCTTAAAAAGCACCTTAAGCTGGTCATCGCCCTCCCGGTGGTCTGCGCGATCGCCATGGGCGTCGTCTCCTTCACTATGATGGACAACACCTACACCGCCACGACGAGCATGTACATTCTCGCCAAGACCGATGGTAGCCAGACGAGCTACTACAACGACCTGTCGGCGAGCCAGATGCTCTCCAACGATATCGCGACGCTGCTCGATAGCGACAGCGTCAAGAGCGGTGCTGCTAAGGAGCTGGGTCTTTCCAACTTGGATGATTACAAGGTGAGCGTTACGAGCGAGACCACGACTCGTGTCATTTCGCTGTCCGTGACCGGCGACAGCCCCGACGGTGCCGCCGCTGTCGCCAACGCCATTGCCAACTCGGTGTCTACCGTGGCTCAGGACGTTGACGCCGCCCAGGCCGTCAACGTGATCGATAAGGCAAAGATCCCCAGCCAGCCCAGCGGCCCCAACCGCAAACTCTACATCTCGGTCGCCGCTCTGGCCGGCCTGTTAGTCGCCGATGCAATTGTCCTGCTGCTTTACATGCTCAATACCCGCGTCCGCTCCGTTGACGATGCCGTCGAGCTGCTCGGTGTGCCCGTTATCGGTCGTTTCCCCGTTGTGAAGGGCGGTAAGTAATCCATGGCCCGTAGTAAGAAGAAAACCGGCGATACCCTCGCCTTTAACAATGCAGCCAAGACTCTGCTCGCCAACATCCGCTTTGCGAGTGTCGATACGCCCATCAAGTC
>CALLSU010000009.1:0-3160 GCA_938011935.1 uncultured Collinsella sp. | reverse complement strand
AGTTCCGCATGCAAAGAAGGCCACTAAATGTGGCCTTCGTCTTGCATAGGACTGTTTGAAATTTTGAGGAAACACCCCGGCGACTCGGGGCTTCCACGGCCTCGCAGCTACGAGAGCGACGTTCTCAGCAACTCGTTGAAGAGCTTCGGGTTGCCCTTGCCGCGGCTTGCCTTCATGCACTGGCCCACCAAAAAGCCGATAACCTTCTGGTTGCCGTCGCGATACTGCTGTGCCTGCTCGGCACAGTTTGCCAGCACCTCGTCCACGATCGGCTGCAGCGCGCCGGCATCGCTCACCTGACGCATGCCGCGCTCGTCGACGATCTTGTTGGGGTCGTCGCCGGTCTGGGCCATGGCCTCAAAGACCTCGTGCGCTTGGTTGGAGCTGATGGCATCGGTCGCCAGCAGCTTGGCAAGGGCTGCCACCTGAGCCGGCGCGATGCCGGACTCGGCGAGCGACACACCCGCGCCCTTAAGGTAGGCGATCATCTCGTTCACCAGCAGGTTTGCGACCGTCTGGGCCTCCTTGCCAGCCATGCCGGCAGCGGCGGCCTCAAAGAAGTCGGCAAACTCCGGATCGCCGGCAATCTGCTCGGCGTCGGCCGTCTTAATGCCAAAGTCGGCCTCAAAACGGGCGCGCTTGGCATCGGGCAGCTCGGGAATCTCGCCACGGCAACGGTCGATGAACTCATCGTCCAGGTCGAACGGCGCTAGGTCGGGATCGGGGAACAGACGATAGTCGTCTGCCGTTTCCTTCACACGCATGACCACGGTGCGCTTGCGGCTGGGCTCCCAGTGGCGGGTCTCCTGATAGATGATGCCGCCCTCCTCGAGCACCTCGGCCTGGCGGCAGATCTCGTAGGCAAGGCCATCGTGCAGGCTCTTAAACGAGTTGAGGTTCTTGAGCTCGGTCTTGGTGCCCAGCTTGGTCTCGCCGCGGCGACGCAGCGACACGTTGCCGTCGCAGCGCATGGAACCCTTCTCCATGGAGCAATCGGAAATGCCCAGCGTCACAAAGATGCGACGGAGCTTCTCCATAAACAGGCGAGCCTCCTCGGGCGTGCGCAGGTCGGGCTCGGTGACGAGCTCGATCAGCGGCGTGCCGCAGCGGTTGTAGTCGACGAGCGACTCGGCCGCGGCGGTAATGCGGCCCTCGGCGCCGCCCACGTGGACCATCTTGGCGGCGTCCTCCTCCATGTGGATGCGCAGGATGCGGATGGGCACCGTGTAGGAACCGTCCTCGCGACGCTCGGGCATCTGCAGGTTGGACGCATCGTAGCTGGCCAGATGGCCGGCGCGCTGGTTGCCCTCGCGCATGGTCGATGTCATGGACGTGGACAGGCCCTCGGCGTTGGCCGAGGCGCTCGCCAGGCTCTGGGCCTCGGCCTCGCCAAACGCGCATTCGGGGCGCTCGGCGGCACCGCGACCGGTCACGTCCAGGTCCAGGTGACCGTACATGGCAAAGGCGACCGGACCCTGCGTGGTCTGGAAGTTCTTGGCCATATCGGGATAGAAGTAGTGCTTGCGGTAGAACATCGAGTGGCGTTGAATCTCGCAGTTGGTGGCGAGACCAGCCTTGACGATGCTCTCGATGGCGCGCTTGTTGGGCACCGGCAGGGCACCGGGCAGGCCCAGGCACACCGGGCACACGTTGGCGTTGGGCTCGTCATCGTGGCTGAGCTTGCAGTTGCAGAACATCTTGGTATCGAGTGCGGTGAGCTCGGTGTGGATCTCCAGGCCGATCACGGCCTCCCAATCCTGCAGGACCTCGGAAAGCTCCTTCATTACAGCTCGCCTCCCTTCCCGGCAAAATCGGGCGCGACGGAAAGCGCGGGCGCACCCGTGGCGGCATCGGCAAAGCCGCGCTCCAGGGCGCGGGCAAACGTAAGCAGCTGACGGTCTTTAAAGGCAGGTCCCACCAGCTGGGCAGAAACGGGCAGCTGAGTATCCTCGCCCAGGCCCAGCGGCACCGAAATGCCACCGTTGCCGCAGATGTTGAGCGAAATGGTATACAGGTCGGAGAGGTACATCTGCGTGGGGTCGCTGATCTCGCCAAACTTAAAAGCCGTGCGCGGCGAGGCGGGCATGAGAATGGTGTCCACCTTGGCATACGCGGCGTCGTAGTCCTGCGTGATGAGCGTACGGGCCTTTTGCGCGGCGTAGTAGTACTTGTCGTACACGCCCGAGCTCAGCAGGTAGGCGCCGAGCATCTGACGGCGCTTGGCCTCGGCGCCAAAGCCGTGGGTGCGCGACAGCGAACTCTGGTCGGACAGGTTGGCGCAGCCCTCCTCCTGATAGCCGTAGCGAATGCCGTCGAAGCGGGCCAGATTGGAGAACGCCTCGGCCGGGCCGATGACGTAGTAGGCGGCGATGGCGGCGTCCAGGTGCGGCAGGTCGACCTCGACCAGCTCGGCACCCTGGTTCTGCAGCTCCTGGGCGGCGCGCTGAACAGCGGCCTTGACCTCGGGCGTCAGGCCCTCGGCCTCCATAAACGCGGGGATGATGCCCACGCGCTTGCCCTCGATGCTGTCGTTGAGATGCTCGGTAAAGTCGACGGCGCAATCCTGGCTGGTGCAGTCGTACGGATCGTGGCCCGCGCCGGTAAGCGCGTTCATGGCCAGCGCGACATCCTCGACCGTACGACCGAAGGGGCCCACCTGGTCGAGCGACGAGCCAAAGGCGACCACGCCGTAACGGCTCACGGCGCCATACGTGGGCTTAAAGCCCACCACGCCGCACAGCGACGCCGGCTGGCGAATGGAGCCGCCGGTGTCCGAGCCCAGCGAGAGCGCGACCTCGCCCGCGGCGACGGCGGCAGCGGAGCCGCCCGAGGAGCCGCCGGGCACGCGTTCGGTATCCCAGGGGTTGTTGGTGCGGTGGAACGCCGAGCTCTCGGTGGAGCTGCCAAAGGCAAACTCGTCCATGTTGGCCTTGCCCATGGGCAGGCAGCCGGCATCGAGCATGCGCTGGACGCAGGTGGCGGTGTAGACGCTCTGGTAGTCCCCGAGCATGCGGGAGGCGCAGGTGGTGCGCGTGCCCACGAGGTTCATGTTGTCCTTAATGGCCAGCGGCACGCCCGCGAGCGGGGGCAGCGGCTTGCCTGCGGCGCGGTCGGCATCCACGCGCGCGGCGGCCTCGAGCGCAAGCTCGGGCGCCACCTG
>CALLSU010000008.1:0-24956 GCA_938011935.1 uncultured Collinsella sp. | reverse complement strand
CGGCCAGCGGCTCCGACCTCATGTCGGGCGCCCCGAGTGCCGTTTCCGGCGCCCAGCTCAAGGACGTCAGCCTGCGCTTGATGTAGGCAAGCGGCTACCTATTGCCTGTAACGAGGGAAGGACGTGTGCCTTCCCTCGTTTTTTATACGCCGAGATTGTGAGGGCATGGGGTGACCGGACGTCGCGGAAAGCCCTGCCCAGGTTTCTTATAGCGAGTCTCTCTGAACGAGCTGCATGTGCATGACAGTGGTGGTGGGCGCGGCGCCGTTGATCATATCGAGCGCAATGTCTGCGGCCATGCGGCCTTCCTCGCGAAGCGGCTGACGAATGGTCGTCAACGCGGGGACGCTGCGAGCTGCGACCTCGTGGTCATCGAAGCCCACAATCGAAACGTCCTTGGGTACGCTAATTCCCGCTTCGTTGAATGCGGCGATAACGCCGGTTGCGATACGGTCCGATCCGCATAGCACGCCGTCGGCATGTATTTCGCGCGCGAGCAGCCGCCGCGTGGCTTGGTAGCCGTCTCCGCTGCTCCATCCGGTATAGATGACATTTTCATCCGGAAGGCTTTCGCCCAAAATTGCACGGTAGCCGCGAAGGCGGTCGACGACGGCGGGGTTATCCTGCGGCCCCAGCACGGCAACGATGTCCTTGCGTCCGCGATCTTTCATGGCGAGCGCCGCAAAGCGTCCGCCCTCTTCGTCGTCGGAGTAGACCGTCGAGAACACGTCGCGATAGGGATGGCCCTCGAGCTGGCCGCATAACACAGTGGGCACGCCCAGCTCGCGTAGCACCTCGAGCAGCTCACTGCCCTTGTAGGGCGAGACATCGATGACGGCGTCAAACGAGCGGCGCTCAAAATGCTCGCGTGCGCGATTGCGCTCATGCGAGGAAGATGCCTGCAAGATCACGGGTAGGTAAGACGACTCCGAAAGTTCCTCGGTAATACCGCTTAAAAACTCACTGTAGGTGGGATCGCTAAACAGCTCGCTCAAAGGCTCGGTAACCAGTACGGCGATTATTTCCGTGCGACCGACGGCGAGTGCCCGGCCGCGTGCGTTGGGTACAAAATTGACTTCCTTGGCAGCCGCGCGGACGCGTTTTTTAGTTTCCTCGCTAATGCGGGGGGAGTCGTTGAGGGCACGCGATGCCGTGGAGCGCGAAACACCGGCAGCTGCAGCAACCTCGGCAAGCGTCGGTGCGGTGCGAACTGGTTGGGTCATGGCGTCTCCTGGAAAATGCGGTCGATGTTGTTACTGATACGGGCTGGTGCGGATACAGCTTACTATAGTGCGCCTGAACAGCGTTCATGGTATCCGGTGACCGGTGCCGTTTTGCAATCAAACTGCGACTGAGCACGGCATGTATGGGCGAGACATGGGCAGGCGCGACAGTTGTCTGAGAGTTCAAGAATGATGCCCTGTGCTGTGTACCTAAGCTTAGGGTGACATAAGTAGCATGGTTGTACAACCGGTTGCACCGTTAATCCGGCAAAATCGACCGTTCGGCGGACAACCGGTTGCACAGATTTTTGCACCGCCCGTAAGATAAGGACAACCGGTTGCACAAAGAAGCACTACGATGACGAAGGAGCATCACCATGGACGCCATTAACGATTGGGAAAACCAAGCGCTCACCCACAGGAACCGCCTGGCACCCCATGCGTACTTTATGGGTTATGAGACCGCCGATCTCGCCGCTACGTACAGCCGCGAGCTGTCGCGCGGATTTGTCCAGCTGTCCGGCTCGTGGCAGTTCCGCCTTTTTGAGGGCCCCGCGGCCGTCTCCAACGAGGCGCTTTGCACGTACGAGCCCGAGTGGGATCACGTGGAGGTTCCGCACCTGTGGCAGGTAGACGGCTATGGTAACCTTGCCTACACCGATGAGGGTTTTCCGTTCCCGGTGGATCAGCCGTTCGTTCCCTCCGACGACCCCACGGGCGTCTACCAGCGCATCGTCAACCTTCCCGCCGTGCCTGCCGGCGCTCGCGAGATCATTCGCTTCGACGGTATCGAGAGCTACGGCGAGCTGTATGTCAACGGCAAGTTTATCGGCATGACCAAGGGTTCGCGCCTGTCCGCCGAGTTTGACGTGACCGACGCGCTCGTCGAGGGCGACAACCTGTTTGCGGTCAAGGTTCTGCAGTACAGCGATGGTAGCTACATCGAGGACCAGGACATGTGGTGGGCGTCGGGCATCTTCCGCGATGTGTACCTCATGCAGCGTCCCGCCGCGCATCTGGTCGACTTTAGGTTCCGCACGCACCGCGAGGGCGATGCCGCCCTGATCACGCTCGATACGGTTGCCGAGGGCGCAAGCCGCGTTGTGTATACGCTCGGCGATGGCCAGAATGTGGTCGCTACAGGCGAGTGCGTCGACGGCCATGCCGAGTGCAGCGTTGCCGGTGCCCACTTCTGGAACCCCGAGGACCCCTTCCTCTATGACCTTACGCTTGAGGTCTACGACGGCGACGAGGTCAGCGAGTACGTTCCGCATCGCCAGGGTCTTGCCGAGGTGACGGTCGAGGGCAATCATATCTACCTCAACGGCACCTACTTTAAGATGCATGGCGTCAACCGCCACGATCACGACGATCACAAGGGCCGCGCCGTGGGCCTCGAGCGCATGCGCCGTGACCTGGAGCTCATGAAGCAGCACAACATCAACGCGGTGCGCACGTCCCACTACGCCAACGACCCGCGCTTCTACGAGCTGTGCGACGAGTACGGCATCATGCTGGTCGCCGAGACCGATATGGAGAGCCACGGCTTCGAGAATATCGGCAATATCGCCCTGGTCACCGACGACCCTGCCTGGGAGCCGGCTTACGTTGACCGTGTTGAGCGCCTGGTGATGCAGGAGCGCAACCACGCGTGCATCATCATGTGGTCGATGGGCAACGAGAGCGGCTATGGCTGCAACATCCGCGCGATGTACGCCAAAGCTCACGAGCTCGACGGTCGTCCGGTCCACTACGAGGAGGATCGCAACGCCGATACCGTCGACGTCATTTCCACGATGTACTCCCGCGTGTCGCAGATGAACGACTTTGGCGAGCATCCGTTCCCCAAGCCGCGCATCAACTGCGAGTACGGCCACTCCATGGGTAATGGTCCCGGAGGCCTGTCCGAGTACCAAGAGGTCTTCGATCGCTGGGATTGCATCCAGGGCCAGTTTATTTGGGAATGGTGCGATCACGGTCTGGCTGCTGTGACCGAGGACGGCGTTGCCTACGACATGTATGGCGGCGACAACGGCGATTACCCCAACAACAGCAACTTCTGCATCGACGGCATGGTGTTCCCCTGGCAGCAGCCGAGCCCGGGCCTTACCGAGTACGGCCAGGTCATCTGCCCGGTCCGCATGGCTTATGACGCCGAGGCGGGCGAGCTGACCGTCACCAACAAGCGTTGGTTTACCACCCTCGAAGATGTTTGCCTGTCGGCCGAGACCCTGGTGGACGGCGACGTGGTCTGCCGCAAGACGCTCATGCCCGGTGCGGTTGCCCCCGGCGAGTCCGTCCAGCTGCCACTGGTGATTCGCGAGGCTGCAGTGGGCGAGACCCTGCTGACCGTGCACGCCTATACCATGGCGGTTCACACCTGGTGCGAGCCGATGTTCCAGCTGGGCGCAAGCCAGTTTGCCATCGCAAACCATCCGGCGCCGGCCATCGCGGCTCCCACTCGTCCTGAGCTTACGGTTGAGGAGACCGAGCAGGAGATTCGCATTCACTCCCTCAACGGCGAGCTGACCTTCAGCAAGGTCAACGGTACCGTGAGCGAGTGGAAGGCATCCGGCCGCGACGTCATGACCTCCGGTCCCCAGGTTGGTTTTTGGCATCCGCTCGTCGATAATCACGCCCAGGAGTATGACTCCCTGTGGAAGGACAACTTCATCGATGTGATGCAGACGTCTACCCGCAAGGTTTCTTGGAAGCAGGACGGCAATGCGGTCGTCGTTACCGTGAGCCAGCGTGTCGCTCCTCCCGTCCGCGCGTTCGGCATGCGCGTCGAGCTCGTCTACACCGTGCTTCCGAGCGGTCGCGTCGACCTCAAGGTTTCCGGCGAGCCCTACGGCGACTATTCGGACATTATCCCGCGCATCGGCATCTCCTTCGAGGTTCCCGGTTGTGATCGTGCCGTCGAGTGGTATGGCCACGGCCCGGGTGAGAACTATCCGGACTCGCTGCGCGCCAACCCGGTCGGTCATTACCGCACTACGGTCGACGACATGTTCACGCCCTACGTCATGCCTCAGGACTGCGCCAACCGCGAGGGTACCCGCTGGGTTGCCCTGCGCTCTAGCCACGGTGACGGCGTGCTGGTGACTCGTCCAGCCGACGCCGCTTCCAACCCGTTCTCATTCTCTGCATGGCCCTATAGCTGCGAGGCTATCGATAACGCCAAGCATGTCTACGATCTTGTCCCGGGCGACACGGTTACGATCAACATCAACGACCAGCTGCTCGGCCTTGGCTCGAACTCTTGGGGTTCCGAGGTGCTCGATTCCTATCGCACCCGTTTTGAGAGCTTCAGCTTTGAGGTGTCCCTGCGACCGCTGACGTCTGCCGATTTGGCTCAGGCGCTGGCGCCCATTAAGGAGGCATAAGTCATGCATGTCTTTAACTCGCGTGCCGATTTCGACGCCCAGATGAAGTCCGTCAAGAAGTGGATGCGTACCGGTCAGGCACTCGACGGTGTTTCTGAACTGCAGCACGATGTGGCGTACTCTATCGGCGACTCGCTGGTGTATTGGTGGGTGAACGCCCACGAGGCGGCTACTGCCGATCTGGTCGGTCACCGTCGCTACCATGCCGTGCTCGCCCCGCTCGACGGCGATCTGACCGTCGAGGTGGCTTCCAAGGCCGATCTTACCTGCACGCGCGCCTACAGCGATATCGACGATCGCGAGCGCTTTGAGGGTACGGGGGAGACCGTGACGATTCCCGCCGGCGGCGTTGCCGTCGTCGAAATTGACGAGGCCTACCGTGTTATCGCCGAGGCTTCGGATCCCCGCGTCGTGGTACTGCACGTGACGGTCGAAGGTTATTCCTTCCCCAACAAGTAGTATTCGTCCGTTTGGACGTTTGCTTCGCGCCGCTAAGGGGGATGGTTTTGTTGACTCCCTTTTCCCCATTCCCCTTAACAGGTGCGCCGTCCGCGATTGCACTTGCAGCTCGGACGGTTTTAGATGACATTTAACAGATGATTGGGAGGGCATATGAGCTCTGAAAAACGAGGAACGATTGGTTCGTTCGCTCTGCTGGGCATGACGGTCGCCGCCGTGTTCGGCATCAAGAACATCATCAACAACAACGCGGCTATCGGCTTGGCAGCAGCGCCGTCATTCTTTTTTGCCACGCTTTTGTACTTTGTCCCCTATACCCTAGTTACCGCAGAGTTCGTCGGCCTCAACAAGGACTCCGAGTCTGGCGTGTACGCATGGGTTAAGACCTCGATGGGTGGTCGCTGGGCGTTCCTGACGGCATTTAGCTACTGGTTCGTTAACCTGTTCTTCTTTGCGTCCGTCCTGCCCAACGTCATCATCTACGCGAGCTACGTGTTCTTTGGTGCCAACGCCGAGCTTTCGCAGCTATGGATCACCATTATCGAGATCGTCGTCTTTGCTATCGCCACGTGGGTTTCGACCAAGGGCGCTAAGTGGATCGGCTCCATTTCCTCCTTCGGCTCGACCGCGGCTCTCGGCCTGACTGCCGTGTTCATCCTGCTGTCCCTGGCCGCTGCCTTTGGCGGCGTCGAGTTTGCCACGGCTCCTACTCCGGCTAACATGGCACCCGACACGAGCAACTTTGCAACTACGTGGGGCTTCTTCGGTACGCTTGCCTGGATCATCCAGGGCGTTGGCGGCGCTGAGTCCGTCGGCGTGTTCCTTAACGACCTTAAGGGCGGCGTCAAGGCCTTCGTGCGCACCGTCGTTATCGCCGGCCTGACCATCGGCCTTCTGTATGCAGGCGCTTCGCTGCTGGTCAACCTGTTCATCCCCGAGGGCGGCGTTGCCATCTCCACCGGTATCTTCGACGTATTCGGCGCTGTCTTTGCCCACTTTGGCATTCCCATGGAAGTGTCCACGCGCGTCATTGGCCTGATCCTTCTCGCCGCCACGCTGGGCTCCCTCATGATGTGGACCTCCGCTCCCATCAAGGTTTTCTTCACCGAGATCCCCAAGGGCGTCTTTGGTGACAAGATCGTCGAGCTCAACGAGCACGGCATTCCCGCCCGCGCCGCTTGGCTGCAGTTCGCCATCGTCGTCCCCATCCTGGTCATCCCGGCCCTGGGCTCCGGCAACCTAGACGACCTGCTCATGATCGTCACCAACATGACGGCTGCCACTGCTCTGCTCCCGCCGCTGCTGATCCTGCTTGCCTACTTTATGCTGCGCAAGAACTTCGACGCTGCTCCCCGTGGCTTCCGTATGGGATCGCGTACCTTTGGCCTGGTCGTCGCTGCATTCCTGCTTGTGGTCTTCTGCTTCGTGCTTGTCTGCGGCACCATTCCGCTCGATCAGCCGCTGTGGCTGACGCTGGTCTACAACGTTGGCGGCGTGGTCGTCTTCCTGGGCCTTGCCGTGATGTGGTACAACCGCTACATCAATCGCCTGCGCGAGACCGACCCCGAGGCCGCCGAGAGCGAGCTGCGCCCCTCCGTCCTCGACATGATGGAGTAGCGGCTAGGATTAATCTACGGCTGTGGAATAAATCGATTCCTTTTCCTAAGGAGGGGCCTTACGAGGCCCCTCCTTTTGTGTTTTGGGGCATGGTTTTGCCCACGGGGTATCCGCAGGGGCCCTCGACAAGCATCTAACGCTACAATAACTATCACGTGGCTGGGTTTTGCCGGCCGAATGTGCGATGCCGCGGGAGGGGACATGGTCGAGTTTACAAAGACGATTAAAGATCCGTTGGGACTGCATGCCCGCCCGGTTGCGCTGCTCTATGACATCATTGCCAAGCACCGTAGCGACGTGTCGGTCAGCATCGGCGACCGCCATACCGACGGCCGCGATGTGATGGGGCTCATGGCTCTTTACGGCGAGTTCGGCGAGGATATTGTGTTCCGCGTTTCGGGCGTGGATGAGGCCTCGTGCGTCACGTCGATCAGAAACCTCTCGCTCTAAAGCGCAACAATGTGACGAAGGGACAGTCCCTTTTTCACATCTGTTTCGTATGGGAAACTTTTTCGAAAACTGAATAGGGACCCTTTCCAAAAAGTTAACCACGTGCTAGTTTACTGTAGCGAACATAGACGTGGTTAACTTTTGCTGCGTCGATGTTGAGGACGAACTGACGTTAGGAGCACACTCATGTCTTGCGGACCGCAGATGCCGGCCATGCCGCTTTCGATGGTGAAAGCGGGCGAAACCGTGCACGTGTCTCGTGTAAAGGGCAATGAGGACATGAAGCACCACCTCAAGGACCTCGGCTTTGTCGAGGGCAGTGAGGTTCACGTGGTGAGCTCGAGTGGCGCCAATATCATCGTCACCGTGCTCGGCGCGCGCTTTGGCATTGATACCAAGGTCGCCATGCACATCATGACTGTCGGTTAGTTCGCAGCATTCCATAAAAGCTGAAAGGGGGAAAAGAATATGAAGACGTTGGGTGACGTTAAGGTGGGCGAGAGCTCTACCATTGTCAAACTTCACGGCGAGGGCGCACTTCGCCGTCACCTTATGGACCTGGGGCTCATCAAGGGCACTTCGTTCAAGGTCGTAAAGGTTGCACCGCTCGGAGATCCGGTCGAGATCAACGTGCGCGGCTACGAGCTCTCCATCCGCAAGGAGGAGGCTGCCGTCGTCGAGGTCCAGTAAGGGCCGGCGGCACATATTTCTGCAGATAAAGTTAGGTTTTTCTAACTCAATAATGCAGTGTTGAAGCACATTATCCAGCCCGCGCGGAGAAAGCAGCGCGGGCACACAAGGAAGAAGGATTGAATGGCGGATTCTCAGATCCATGTCGCGCTGGCGGGTAACCCCAACTGCGGCAAGACCACGCTTTTCAACCTGATCACCGGCGCCAACGGCTACGTTGGCAACTGGCCCGGCGTCACGGTTGAGAAAAAGGAAGCCAAGCTCCTGAGTGACAAGAACGTCACGATTACGGACCTCCC
The DNA here is from genome assembly GCA_938011935.1 of uncultured Collinsella sp. Lineage (GTDB taxonomy): Bacteria > Actinomycetota > Coriobacteriia > Coriobacteriales > Coriobacteriaceae > Collinsella. The sequence continues at coordinate 16,832 of CALLSU010000008.1, read as the reverse complement.
CGGCATCTACTCGCTTTCCCCCTACAGCCCCGAGGAGCAGTGCTCGCGCGACTACCTCATGAGCGGCGAGCCCGATGTGGTCGTCCAGGTTGTCGACGCGACCAACCTTGAGCGCAACCTGTACCTGGCACTTCAGGTCGTCGAGACCGGCCTGCCCGTGGTCGTCGCCCTCAACATGGCCGATTTGGTCGAGAAGAACGGCGATAAGATCGACACGGACAAGCTTTCCAAGAAGCTCGGCTGCCCGGTCATGATGATCTCGGCCCTTAAGAACAAGGGTATCAAGGAGCTGTTCGAGCAGGTCAAGAAGTCCGCTGCTTCCAAGGGCCAGGTGCCGGAGCACAAGTTCGATTCTTCTATCGAGGACGTTCTGACCCACATCGAGAACAACCTGCCGGCGAGCGTTCCCGCCAACAAGCGTCGCTACTACGCCGTCAAGCTGTTTGAGCGCGATGCGGACGCCTGCAAGCTCATCAACCTCACCAAGGAGAAGGCCGATCGCGTTGAGCAGCTGGTCGCCCAGTGCGAGCAGGATTGCGACGACGATGCCGAGTCCATCATCACCGGCGAGCGCTACGGCGTGATCGCCCACATTATTGACGAGTGCCTCACCAAGGCTCCGGCCAAGATGAGTACCTCCGAGAAGATCGACCGCGTGGTTACCAACCGTATCCTGGGTCTGCCGATCTTTGTGGTCATCATGTTCTGCGTGTACTACATTGCCGTTTCCACCCTGGGCGGCACGGTGACCGACTTCACCAACGACCAGCTCTTCGGTACCGACGGTTGGTACGTGCTCGGTCAGGGCCGCGACGCCTACGATGAGGCTGTCGAGGCCGCGGGCGAGGACGCTGCCGATTCGATTGACCCGGCCGAGTACGGCCCCTATGTCCCGGGTATTACCACCGTGGTGCACGACGCCCTCGTGGCGGGCGGCACCGAGGACGGTGGCCTGGTCGATTCGCTGGTCTGCGACGGCATCGTCGGCGGCCTGGGTGCAATCTTTGGCTTTGTGCCGCAGATGTTCCTGCTCTTTGTGATGCTGTCTTTCCTGGAGGACTGCGGCTACATGGCCCGCGTCGCCTTCATCATGGACCGCGTATTCCGCCGCTTTGGCCTGTCCGGTAAGTCGTTCATCCCCATGCTCGTGTCCTCGGGCTGCGGCGTCCCCGGCGTCATGGCCACCAAGACCATCGAGAACGAGAAGGACCGCCGTATGACGGTCATGACCACCACGTTTATTCCCTGTGGCGCTAAGCTGCCGATCATCGCCCTGCTCATGGGCTCCATCATCGGCGATTCTTCCACCACCGCCGCGTGGATCAGCCCGCTCTTCTACTTCCTGGGCGTCTTTGCCGTCATCGCCTCGGGCCTCATGCTCAAGAAGACCAAGCTCTTCGCCGGTCGCCCGACGCCGTTCGTCATGGAGCTCCCTGCCTACCACTTCCCGGCGATTCGCTCTTGGGCGCTGCACGTGTGGGAGCGCTGCTGGGCCTTTATCAAGAAGGCCGGCACGGTCATCTTTGCGTCCACCGTCGTCGTTTGGTTCCTCTCCAACTTTGGTAGCTACAACGGCTCCTTTGGCTTCCTGCCTGCGATGGACGGCATCCCCGAGGAGTTCATGGACTACTCCGTGCTTGCCATGCTTGGCAACCTGGTCGCTTGGATCTTTGCCCCGCTCGGCTTTAGCACCTGGCAGGCAACCGCGTTGACTGTCTCTGGCCTTGTCGCCAAGGAGAACGTCGTCGCCACCGCCGGCTCGCTGCTGTCCGTGGCCGACGCCGCCGAGACCGACCCGAGCCTGTGGACCGCGTTCGCCGGCATGTTCCCGACCATGGGTGCTTGCGTTGCCTTTGGTGCATTCAACCTGCTGTGCGCTCCGTGCTTTGCCGCCATGGGCACCATTCGCAATCAGATGGACTCCGGCAAGTGGACCGCGATTGCCATCGGCTACGAGTGCGCCTTTGCTTGGGTGATCGGCCTGTTCATCAACCAGTTCTACAACCTGCTTGTCCTTGGCCAGTTTGGTATTTGGACGGTTGTAGCCATCGTTCTGCTGGTTGCGATGCTCTTCCAGATCTTCCGTCCCATGCCCAAGCACGCTTGGACCGACGAGGACGAGACCAACACTGCTTCCGCCGCAGTTTCCGCTTAAGTCCAAATAAGGATTAGCCCCTTTCCACGAGCCCGGGTGTCCCAGCGACACTCGGGCTTTTTGGTGCAATGGGGGACAGATTGCTTTGCTCCAGAAGTAAGATGTGGCGTTTCCGCAGATAAAACCGACCAAAACAAACCTGTCCCTTTTTGGCAGGTGGAAGATGGGGTAAAGTAAGTGGTGGTTAACTAGAGGAGGCTTACTATGGCACCTATCGATATTGTTGTGTTGGCTGTTATCGGCATTGCGTTTGTCGCCGTGTGTGTGCGTATCTACCGAAAGGGCACCTGCGCCGACTGCGCCCAGGGTGGCGTTTGCACGGGGCATTGCTCCAACAAAAAGACGTGCGCCGCACTTAAGGGCGTGGACAAAATCGCCGAAGACTTGGGCCGCGGGATCAAATAAGGCCCGGACATCAAAGCGCCCCGCGAGCATTCGTTCGCGGGGCGCTTTGCGCATTTGGACGCGAGCGCGGCGAGTTGAAGAGTAATTTTGGGCATCGTTAAATCAGTTGCGGTGAAATGCGGACTGTTTTGGCTGTCAAAGGCCTTATCTACTCCGTATTCCACCGCAACTTTTTGTGGGGTGGGCTAGAGACGCTGCATGCGGTACCCGACGCCCATGTGCGTCTGAATCATCTTGGGGTGAGAGGGGTCTGCCTCGATCTTCTTGCGCAGGGTGCGCATGAACACGCGCAGGCTCGCCAGATCGCTGTCCCAGCTCGTGCCCCATATCTCGCGGGTGATGAAGGTGTGGGTGAGCACCTTGTCGACGTTTTTCGCCAGAAGGACGAGCAATTTGTACTCGGTTGGGGTGAGCGAGAGCTCGCGTCCGTCTTTCGTCGCGTATCCCGCGGCGTAGTCGATATGCAGCGGACCGTTGTCGAACGTGCTCGCTTCTGTCGACTCGCTCGACGCCATCGAGGAGCGCCTCAAATTCGCACGGACGCGCGCGAGCAACTCATCCACAGAAAAGGGCTTGGTGAGGTAGTCGTCTGCCCCTGCGTCAAGTGCTGCAATCTTGTCGGAATCTTCGGTGCGCGCCGAAATGACGATAATGGGGACTGCCGACCAGCTTCGGATCTTCGTGATGACCTCGATACCGTCAATGTCGGGAAGGCCGAGGTCGAGCATGATGAGGCTGGGGCCGTGCGACACCGCATCCATGATGGCGGCCTGGCCGTCGCAAACCTTGCTCACGACATAGCCGTGGAGGTCAAGCGCGGTCGAAACGAGGTTTTGAACGGTCAGGTCATCTTCGACCAGGAGGATGCGTGGCTTAGCGGCATTATTCATGAATCTCGATCTCCTCAGCGGGCAGGGTAAAACGGAAGACGGCCCCATGGGGGTGGTTGTCGCGAACTTCGATGACGCCGCCATGCGCCTCCACGATGGAGCGGCAGAGCGACAGCCCAAGGCCGATGCTTCGACGCGAATCCACGGGCCGCGTATTGCTTGAGGTGAAGAAGCGCTCAAAGATATGAGGCTTGTCGCAGTCTGCCACACCCGGCCCATCGTCTGCGACGTCCACCACGACGAACGCACCCTCGCGACGTGCGCTGATGGTGACAGTCGAGTCCTCGGGCGTGTATTTGAAGGCGTTCATGATGAGATTCGTAAGCACCTGCATGATGAGATGGACGTCAATGCGTACCAGCAGGATGTCGTCAGTGTGCTCGATGGTGACGGTACGTCCATGCGATGCTTGGGCGGCATGGCTGAGGGCGGCCTCGATGACCTCGTCGATGAGCTCGGATGTGAAGTTGAGGTGAATGGTGCCGTCCTCGACGCGTGTGATGGCGAGGAGGTTCTCCACGGTATCAATAAGCCAGAGGGAGTCATCGTAGATGGCATCGGCAAGATCGCAGCGCTGTTCGAGGCTGAGCCTCTCGTCGCTCTTCCGAAGGATTGCCGCAGATCCGGATATAGCCGTGAGGGGTGTCCTCAAATCGTGGCCGATGGAGCGCAAAAGGTTGGCGCGCAGCTGCTCGTTTTTCGCCAAGACCGCAGCCTCTTCGCGCTCTTGCGCCGCTCGGTCACTTTCGAGCGCCAAGGCGCATTCACCTACGATAGATAGGACGATCGAATGCTCGAAGGCTTCGGTCTCGCGCCCCTCCAGGGCGATGCCGATGACACCGAATACCTTGTCGCCGGTGCGAACCGCGAGGTAGAGACAGCGCGCCTCAGGCAGGGTCCGCGTGCTTGCGCCCGCGCGCTTGTTGTTGGTGAAGGTCCAGGTTGCAACGGCGCGCTCGTAGTCGGTGAGCAGCGACGCGGATCGGTTTTCGGTGCCAGCGGACTCATAGAGCGCCTTGCCGAGCGTGCCGTGTTCGGCGGGGTAGAAGACCACGTCGAGTTTTAGCAGTTTGACGAGTTGGTTCATGGCGACGCGGGCGCACTCCTCCGCGCTATGGGCTTGCTGTAAGAGCTGGTTCGTTTCGAGGAGTACGCGCGTTTTGAATGCGTTCTCGGCGGAGGTACGGGCATTGTCGGCGATGCGCGCAGTTAACTCGCCGGCGACCATAGCGGTAGCGAACATGATGCCGAACGTGACCAGATAGCTTCGGTCGTAGCTGGCGAGCGAAAACAGAGGCGTGACGAAGCAGAAGTTGTAAAGCACTACAGAGAGCACGCTCGATACGATCGTGCAGATACGCCCCGTCGTGGTGACGGCGGTCAGCAGGGCCGTGAGGATATAGAGGGATATGATGCTGGAATCGGCAAATCCCAGATGGCGGAAAGCCGTGCCGATCGCCGTGGCGACAAGAGAGAGGGCCAGCGTGCGAAGCGCGTTTCGGCTGCTGGGCGGCTGCAGAGCGAGCGCATGGCGGCGTCCTTTGGGTCGGGAGGGCGGAGTCGACTGGTCTGGAATGATGTAAATGTCGAGGTTCGGGGCGAATGCTATGAGCTGTTCTACGAGAGATTTGCGGCCAAAGAGGGCCTGACGGACGCTGCTGTGCTCGCCCGTGCGCCCCATGACGATCTTCGAAATACCCGACAGGCGCGCGAACTCGGAGATCTGAAACGCGACGTCGTCGCCATAGACGGTTTCCATATGTGCTCCGAGCTGCTCGGCTAGGGCGATATTGGCTGCAAGCTTGGCGCGCTCATCATCGCTCATGGCTTGCGTGCGCGGGCTTTCTACGAACAGGGCGACGAGCTCGCTGCGAAACGCTTTCGCCATGCGTGCGGCGGCACGGACGATGCGGGGATTGGTCGGCGCCGGGGAGACACAGACTAAGATACGCTCCTTGGTGTAGTAGTCACGGTTTCCCAGCACGCGTGCGGCGTCTGTGAGGTGGCCGGTGCGATCGGCGCAGCGGCGCAGCGCGATTTCTCGGAGTGCGGTGAGGTTTTCGACGGTAAAAAAATGCTGTTGCGCTCGGTCGGCTTGTGCGGGACGGTAGACGAGGCCGGCGCGAAGGCGCTCAAGTAGGTCTTCGGGCTCTATGTCGACGAGCTCGACCTGGTCGGCATCATCGAAGATACGGTCGGGGATTCGTTCGCTCACGACAACGCCGGTGATGGATGCAACCATGTCGTTTAGGCTCTCGATATGCTGAACGTTTACGGTCGTATAGACGTCGATGCCCGCATGTAGAAGTTCCTCGACGTCTTGATAGCGTTTGTCGTGGCGAGACCCCGGCGCATTCGTATGGGCGAGCTCGTCGACAAGGATGAGCTGAGGGGCGCGCTCGATAGCCACATCTAGATCGAACTCGCTGAGCGCAATGCCGTTGTGCTCGATGAGTTTACAGGGCACGTTCTCAAGCCCTTGTGCAAGATGGGCAGTTGCCGGACGTTCGTGCGGCTCGATGTATCCCGCGACGACGTCGACACCTCGCCGCTTGGCGGCGTGGGCGGCTTGAAGCATCGCATAGGTTTTGCCTGCGCCAGCAGCGTAGCCAAAGAAAATTTTGAGGTGTCCCCGGCTGGTTCGAGCGTCATCGGCGGCCTCGTCTTTCTCAATTGCCTTGAGGATGAGGTCTGGATTGACGCGAGTGTCCGATGCGTCGCGCTGCATAGCGTAGCCTTTCTGAAGCGTTGTCCATGCGTGCATACGCGGTGAGGACGCCACTGTATGCTCGCGAGGTCGAGTATAGGCGCACTGCAGCCGCAATAGTGCTTTCTACCTGCATCTTTACGGCATCTTAAGGTCGTGAGCCCCAGCCCTCACGCCTCTTTAACACCTAGAAGCGTTTACTGTCCCCAGACGCTTGCGAGGGCAGGCGTCCGAGACATCGGACCGCGCGTGAAAGGGGCGGTAATGGACATCCTCATTCCCATTATCGGAGTCGTCTGCATTGGACTCCTTATCTATTACATCTACATTCTGATGAGGAGTGATTCGTAAACTATGGACGCTGCGATTCAGTACATCTTGTACTTTGCCGTGCTCGTCGTCCTGGCCGTTCCGCTCGGTCGGTTCATGGCCCATATCATGGATGGTGAGCATACGTTCCTGTCGCCTGTGATTGCTCCTGTGGAGCGTGGCGTCTATCGTCTGCTTCGCATCGACGCGGCAGAGCAGATGGGGTGTAGGCGCTATCTGGCAAGCGTGCTGGCCTTTTCGGGGATCGGCCTCGTGGCTCTTGTGGCACTCCAGGCGCTTCAGTCCTTCTTGCCAGGCAATCCCCAGCACCTGCCGGGTGTGCCATGGGACCTGTCGTTCAATACGGCTGCTTCCTTCATAACCAACACCAACTGGCAGTCCTGCTCCGGTGAGACCACCCTGTCCTACTTCGTGCAGTTCATGGGCCTCACCGTGCAGAACTTCGTTTCCGCTGGTACCGGTATCGCGGTCATGTTCGCGCTGATCCGCGGCTTCCGTCAGATCAAGGAGCAGGGTCTGGGTTCCTTCTGGGTCGACCTCACCCGCACCGTCCTGTATGTGCTCATCCCGCTGAACCTCGTGTTCGGCATCTGCCTGGCTGCCGGTGGCGTCATCTCCAACTTCCAGCCGGCTCAGAAGGCTGAGCTCGTAGAGCCCGTCGCTGTCCAGCCTAATGCAGACGGCGGCTGGAGCGTCATCGACGGCGCCCAGATCGAGGGCGACACGGTCAAGGTCGACGGCAAGGTTGTCGAGGGCGCGCGCGTGGTCACCGAGCAGTTCCTGCCCCAGGGGCCCGCGGCTCCTCAGGTCGCCATCAAGCAGTCCGGCACCAACGGCGGCGGCTTCTTCGGTGTGAACTCCGCCCATCCGTATGAGAATCCCAGTGCCTTCACCAACATCATCGAGATGACCAGCCTGCTGCTGATCCCGGCCGCCTGCTGCTTCACCTTCGGTATCGGCGTCAAGAACACCAAGCAGGGCAAGGCCATCTTCGCGGCGATGCTTATCCTGCTCGTGGTCTTTACCGGCATCATCGCCGTTAACGAGCATATGGGTACGCCGCAGCTGGCCGATGGCGGCGCGGTCAACATCGAGATGACCGATGGCCAGGCGGGCGGCAATATGGAGGGCAAGGAGAGCCGCTTTGGCATCGCCTCCTCTTCCACCTGGTCCGCTTTCACGACGGCTGCTTCCAATGGCTCGGTCAACTCCATGCACGACTCCTACACCCCGCTCGGCGGGTTTGTCCAGATGCTCCAGATGGCTCTGGGCGAGGTCGTCTTCGGCGGCGTGGGCTGCGGCCTGTACGGCATGATCGGCTTCGCCATCCTCACAGTGTTCATCGCCGGCCTTATGGTCGGACGCACGCCTGAGTTCCTGGGCAAGAAGATCGAGCCGGGCGAGATGCGCTGGGCAGTTGTCCTGTGCCTGGCAACTCCGTTTGCCATTCTGGTGTGCTCGGCCATCGCCTGCATGGTGCCCGGTCTTGCCGACCAGCTCAACAATGGTGGCGCGCACGGCTTCTCCGAGGTGCTGTATGCCTTCACCTCATGCGGTGGCAACAACGGCTCGGCGTTTGCAGGCATGAACTGCAACAATCCCTGGATCAACGTCATGCTCGGCCTCGAGATGCTGTTTGCCCGCTTCATGCCCATCATCGGTACGCTGGCTATCGCCGGCTCGCTGGCCAAGAAGGGTAGGGTCGCCGAGAGCGCCGGTACCCTGTCTACCACCAACGGCATGTTCGTATTCCTGCTCGTGTTCATCGTTCTGCTGATCGGTGCCCTGAGCTTCTTCCCGGCCCTGGCGCTTGGCCCCGTTGCCGAGTTCTTCCAGATGATTGCGTAAAGGAGGACGCAGATTTATGGCTATGCAAAAAGACATGATGGGCCGCGCGGTCCGCGACTCGTTTGCCAAACTGGATCCTCGCGTCCAGATTCAAAACCCGGTCATGTTCCTGGTGTGGCTTTCCGCCGTCATGACCTCCGTCCTGGCCGTCGCTTCCATCTTCGGTGTGCAGGACGCGGGTGTGCCCACCTACTATGTGGTCACCATCGCGGTCATCCTGTGGCTCACCGACCTGTTCTCGAACTTCGCCGAGGCGCTTGCCGAGGGCCGCGGTAAGGCTCAGGCCGATTCCCTGCGTGCGGCCAAGAAGGATGTCGAGGCCCATCGTATCGAGTCCGTTGAGGACAAGGAGCACTTCACCGTCGTTCCCGGCACCGAGCTCACGCGCGGCGACCTGGTGATCGTACGCGCCGGCGAGCAGATTCCCGGCGATGGCGACGTCATCGAGGGCGCTGCCTCCGTTGACGAGTCCGCCATCACCGGCGAGTCCGCCCCCGTGGTCCGCGAGGCCGGCGGCGACCGCTCTGCCGTTACCGGCGGTACCACGGTGCTGTCCGACTGGATCATCGTCAAGATCTCCAGTGAGCCCGGCCAGAGCTTCCTGGACAAGATGATCGCGATGGTCGAGGGTGCCGCGCGCAAGAAGACCCCTAACGAGATCGCTCTGGAGATCTTCCTGGTGGCCCTTTCCATCGTCTTTATCCTGGTCACGCTGGCCCTGTATTGTTACTCCTGCTTCTCGGCCGGTCTTAACGACATGGTCAACCCCACGGCCGTGACCACGCTCGTGGCACTGCTCGTGTGCTTGGCTCCCACTACCATCGGCGCCCTTCTGTCCGCCATCGGCATCGCCGGCATGAGCCGTCTGAACGAGGCCAACGTGCTGGCCATGTCCGGCCGCGCCATCGAGGCCGCCGGCGACGTCGACATCCTCATGCTCGACAAGACCGGCACCATCACCCTGGGTAACCGCCAAGCCGCCGAGTTCATCCCGGTCGACGGCGTCGATCCCGCGGAGCTGGCCGATGCCGCTCAGCTTTCCTCGCTGGCCGACGAGACCCCCGAGGGTCGTTCCATCGTCGTGCTCGCCAAGGAGCAGTTTGGGCTGCGCGGCCGCACACTCGAGGATAAGGGCATGGAGTTCATCCCCTTCACCGCGGCGACTCGCATGTCCGGTGTGAACTACGAGGGCAATGAGATCCGCAAGGGCGCTGCCGATTCCGTGCGCACCTATGTGGAGGCAGCCGGCGGCGTGTTCTCCCAGGAGTGCGACGAGGCCGTCGAACGCATCGCCAAGGCCGGCGGCACCCCGCTGGTCGTGACCAAGAACTGCCGCGTGCTGGGCGTTGTGTACCTCAAGGACATCATCAAGTCCGGCGTTAAGGAGAAGTTCGCCGACCTGCGCAAGATGGGCATCAAGACCATCATGGTGACGGGCGACAATCCGCTCACCGCCGCGGCAATCGCCGCCGAGGCCGGCGTTGACGACTTCCTGGCCGAGGCCACCCCCGAGGGCAAACTCGAGAAGATCCGCGAGTTCCAGCGTGAGGGTCACCTGGTCGCCATGACCGGCGACGGCACCAACGACGCGCCGGCGCTCGCCCAGGCGGACGTCGCCGTGGCCATGAACACCGGAACCCAGGCTGCCAAGGAGGCCGGCAACATGGTCGACCTCGACTCCAGCCCCACCAAGCTCATCGAGGTCGTGCGTATTGGCAAGCAGCTGCTCATGACCCGCGGTTCGCTCACGACCTTCTCGGTGGCTAACGACATGGCGAAGTACTTCGCTATCATCCCGGCCCTGTTCTCGCCGATCTACCCGGGCCTTGGCGCGCTCAACATCCTCGGTCTGGCAAGCCCACTGTCCGCGGTTCTTTCGGCCATCATCTATAACGCGCTCGTTATCGTCGCGCTGATCCCGGCCGCGCTGAAGGGCGTTAAGTACCGCGAGGTCCCGTCTGGACAGCTGCTGACCCACAACCTACTCGTGTGGGGTCTGGGCGGCATTGTTGCCCCGTTCGTATTCATCAAGCTCATCGACATGCTGCTCGCGTTCTGCGGCATTATGTAAGTGGAGGTTTGTATGTTCAAAGGTGTTGCATCGCGCGCACTTGGCGTGTTCGCGCTGTTTACCGTTGTCTGCGGCCTGGGCTATACGCTCGTCGTGACCGGCATCGCCCAGGTTGCGTTCCCGTATCAGGCGAACGGTTCGCTCATTACGGTCGACGGCAAGGTTGTGGGCTCCGAGCTCATCGGCCAGAACTTCGAGGACGAGGACCACATGTGGGGCCGCATCCAGAACGTGTCAATTGTCGAAGGCGAAGACGGCGAGCTCGTGGCGTATGGTGCCCCGTCCAACCTGTCCCCGGCGAGTGAGGAGTACCGGCAGCTTGTGGACGCGCGCGTCGAGAAGATTCGCGCCTCCAACCCCGACGCCGGCATGGATGCCGTGCCCGTCGACCTGGTGACGTGTTCTGGCTCAGGGCTCGACCCCGAGATCTCCCCCGATGCCGCCGAGTACCAGGTACCGCGCCTGGCGAAGGCCACGGGCAAGAGCGAAGGCGAGGTGCGCGACATCATCGCCCAGTGCACCAAGGGCCGTTTCCTCGGCGTGTTCGGCGAGCCCACGGTCAACGTGCTCAAGGTGAACCTTATGCTGGACGGCGCGCTGTAGGTGAGGGAGTGGCGGATGAGGGCATGACTGACTATCTGAGCCCTCAATTCCACCCCGCCCATCAGTTGCGGTGAAATACGGACCGTTTTGGCTGTCAAAGGCCTTATCTACTCCGTATTCCACCGCAACTTTTTGTGGGTTGAGTAAAAGCCGGGGGAGCGTGTACGGTCGGGTACAGCGCGGTTGCTGATACGATAGGTACGTTAGCAACTGCCGCCGAGCGGCTCAAATGAAAGGAACCCTGTATGGAGTCCTCCGCCTACCCGATGCTCTTTAGCCCGATCAAGGTCGGTACGACCGAGGTCAAGAACCGCGTCTTTATGCCGCCGGTGTCTACCAACCTGGCCGATCACGGCTATGTGACCGACGATTTGGTCGACCATTACCGCGCCCGTGCCAAGGGCGGCGTGGGTCTGATCATCACCGAGGTCGTGACGGTCGAGCCTACCTATACCTATCTGCCGGGTGACATGTGCTGCTACGACGACACGTTTATCCCTGGCTGGGAAAAGCTCGCCGCCGCCGTCCACGAGTACGGCTGCAAGATCATGCCGCAGCTCTTCCACCCCGCCTACATGGCCTTTAACATTCCGGGCACCCCGCGCCTGATCGCTCCGTCCTTTGTGGGCCCGTCCTATGCTCGCGAGGCGCCGCGCCCCATTACGGTAGATGAGATCCACGAGCTCACGCATCAGTTTGGCGACGCTGCCGTGCGTATGCAGAAGGCCGGCGTCGATGGCGTCGAGGTTCATGCGGCGCACGCCCACGGTATGCTCGGCGGCTTTTTGACTCCGCTCTACAACAAGCGCACCGACGAGTACGGCGGCTCACTCGACGCCCGCATGCGCTTCCTGCTCGAGGTCATCGCCGAGATTCGCGAGCGCTGCGGCAAGGACTTTATCATCGACGTCCGCATCTCGGGCGATGAGTACACCGATGGCGGCCTGACCCTCAACGACATGATCTACGTCTCGCGTCGCCTGGAGAAGGCCGGCGTCGACATGATTCACGTGTCGGGCGGCACCACTATCAAGCGTGGCTCTGCGATTCCCGCCGCCGGCACCCAGCAGGCCTCGCACGCCGCCTGCTCGCGCGAGATTAAGAAGCACGTCAACATTCCCGTCGCCACCGTCGGCCGCATCAACGAGGCCTGGATCGCCGAGGAGCTGATCGAGGACGGCGCTGCCGACATCTGCATGATGGGCCGTGCCAATCTGTGCGATGCCGAGTTCTGCAACAAGGCCGCTGCCGGCAACGCCGACGACATCCGCCCCTGCATCGGTTGCCTGCGCTGCCTGAACGGCATCATGTTTGGCAAGCGCATCTCCTGCACCGTCAACCCGGACGTGGAGCGCGACGAGGCCGGTTACGAGCCTGCCGCCGAGGCCAAGAACGTGCTCGTTGTGGGTGCCGGTCCCGCGGGCATGGAGGCAGCCTACATTGCCGCCAAGCGCGGCCATAACGTGGTGCTCGTGGACAAGCAGGACGAGCCGGGTGGCGAGATGCGCATCGCGGCCGTTCCGCCGGCAAAGCAGGAGCTCACCCGCGTGATCAAGTATCAGTACCGTCGCCTGGCCGAGGCCGGCGTGAAGTGCGTATTTGGCACCGAGCTTACTGCCGAGGACATTCAGCGCGACTACGCGGGCTACGAGGTTGTCCTGGCTTACGGCGCCGAGCCCATCGCTCCGGCATTCATGCAGGGCTTTAAGCAGGTTATGACGGCTGACGACCTGCTGGGTGGCAAGGCTTTCCCGGGTAAGAAGATCGTCATTGTGGGCGGCGGCACCGTTGGCTGCGAGACGGCCGATTACCTGGCCCCGTTGGTCAACGACCTTTCGCCGGCCAATCGCGATGTCACCGTTATCGAGATGACCAAGACGCTTGCCGCCAACGAGGGCGGTGCCGGTCGCGCGGTGCTCATCACGCGCATGCTCTCCAAGGGCGTCCATGTGCTGACCGAGGCCAAGGTGACCGAAATCACCGAGGACGCCATCAGCTACGAAAAGGACGGCGAGGTCCACACCATCGCCGATGCCGATACGCTGGTGCTTGCCATGGGCTATCGTCCCAACACCAAGCTGGCCGACGACCTTACCGCTGCCGGCGTTGCCACCCACGTGCTGGGTGATGCCAACAAGTGCGGCAACATCCGCGATGCCATCGGGGATGGCTACAAGGTTGCCTGCGAACTCTAGTCAACCCCTTGGTGCATGAGGAGGGGCGTTTCTGCGCCATCCGATAGCAAAATAGCGGTGGTGTCCCGGGTTTCGGGATGCCACCGCTTGCTCTTGCGGTGCTGGCGACGTGAGCACTCCCTCTTTCACCGCAATTGAGGGGATGGGGGATGCGATAGTATTACGTGGTGATATTCGACAAACCGTGAGCTTCATTCGAGGGCTTTATGGAACAACACCAGCATTATCAGAGCCTGCAAGATCAGGCATACAACGCATTGCGCTCCAAGATCATCTATGCCGAGCTCAAGCCCGGCACGCGCCTTTCGGCGATTGGTCTGGAAAAGGAGACGGGAATCGGGCGCACGCCCATTCGCGAGTCCTTTGTGCGTCTGCGTGAGCAGGAGCTAGTGGAAACGCGTCCCAAAAGCGGCACCTATGTCTCAAAAATCAGCATGGAGCGCGCCGAGAACGCCTGTTTCTTGCGCGAGAAACTCGAAAGAAGCGTACTCATTAAATGCTGCTCGGCAGCCACGTCCGAGCAGAAGCATCGGCTTGAGCAGATTCTTGCCGAGTCCGAATCGCTCGACCATCGCGAAACGCGTCGCTTTTTCGACTTGGATAACCTGTTTCATGAGACGTGTTTTGTGATTGCCGGCCGTCACATGTTGTGGGATTGGATGAAGAGCATCAATACGCATTTTGAGCGATACAACTGGTTGCGTATGGTGTCGCAGGATCTGGATTGGGAGCCGATTCGTCGACAACATCGTCGGATTCTCGAGGCCATTAAGAGGGGCGATACCGACACGGCGAGCTATCTTGCCGAGACGCACTTGCACCTGATGCCCGAGGAGCAGGGCCCGGTTATCGCCTTGCATCCCGACTATTTCGAGCTTTCCAAAGACTCGTCTATCTAGCCCATCACCGCATCTGCTCGAGACGCAAAAACGATGCTGCTCACCTACAACGTTTTGCAAGCGAGTTTTTTAAAAATGCCTAAAATGGCTCAGACTGCCGACAATTGGGGAACGGGGTGCGCTATGGCGCAGATGAGGATTAAGGACATTGCCGCCGAGGCGGGCGTGAGCCCGGCCACGGTCTCGCGCTATCTCAACAACCGCCCCGGGCAGATGACCGAGGAAACTCGCGCGCGCATCGCGGCGGTTATCGAGCGCACTGGCTATCGCCCACGTGCCGCCGCGCGCAACCTGCGCAGCTCGCGCACCAACCTCATCGGCGTGATCCTGGCCGACATCGCTAACCCGTTCTCCAGCGCCATGCTCGAAGGCCTTTCCGCCAGCGCCGCCGCGCGCAGCTGCTCGCTCATGACCGCCATTAGCGGCAACGACCCCGCCAAGGAGGCAGAGTCGCTCACCAGACTTATCGATGCCGGCGTGGACGGCCTGGTCGTCAATACCTGCGGAGGCAACGACAAGGCGATCGCCGCGGCCGCGGGGCGCCTGCCCGTTGTGCTGCTCGACCGCGATGTTGCCGACGGTGGCATCGATCTGGTGACCTCTAACAACCGTGAGCTGGTTGCCGGCCTGGTAGACGCCTTGGCCGCTGCTGACAGCGAGCGCCTGTGCCTGCTCACCGAGGCAAGCGACGGCAGCCCCGTGCGTCGCGAGCGCGCCGAGGCCTTTGTCGACGAGCTTTCGCGACGCGGCCTTGCGGGCGAGGTCGTCACCCTGGCCGACGGTGGCGCCACGGGTGTCAGTCGCCTGGACGAGACCATCCGCGACTATGCGGGTAAAAAGCTCGGCCTCATTGCCGTCAACGGTCTGGTCTTCCTGCGCCTGACCGAGGCATTAGCGCAGCTGGGACCTTCATTGCCGGCTGGGCTCAAGATCGCGACATTTGACGATTACCCTTGGAACCACGTGCTCTTTGGCGGCGTGACCACGGCCGCGCAGGACACCCTCACCATTGCCGAGCGCGTGGTCGAGCGCCTGTCCGAGCGCATCGACATCGTTACCACTACGGTGGGCGATGCCGCAAAGCTCGCCCCCAAGCGCATCGAGGTCCCCGGCCACATCGAACACCGCGCTTCGACCTCGCGCTAGCCTGTGTGATATTATATAGACAATGTCATACAGGAGGTGCCCATGGCTGCGTCTGTGCTGAGTGTGCGAGTGGACTCGTCAATTAAAGATTCATTTGCCGAGCTGTGCGAAGAACTTGGCATGACTTCGTCTGTTGCGGTCAATATGTTTATGAGACAGATGCTGCGCGAGCGCTCGCTGCCGTTTGTTCCTTCACTCGGTAAAAGCTCTGCGAGCGAAAGCGCTGCGGCGGGCATTTTGGATACCGCTCAGATTGAGTCAGCCGTCCGTGAGGCGGCCAGCCCGATTCCCGCCATCAAAACCGTGATTCTTTTTGGCTCGTATGCTCGTGGCGAGGCGCGTGCCGATAGTGACATTGACTTGCGTCTCGAAGTCGATCGCGATCAGGGCTTTGGTCTTTTCGCGTTGTCGGCGTTTGGTGAGGCGGTGCGCAAAGAAACCGGGAGGCAGGTCGACCTCGTCTCGAGTGACGATCTTGATGACGATCTTGCCGCGGTAATCGAGCGCGAAGGAGTGATCCTTTATGATCGCGCGTAAGTCAGACGGCCTGTTCGCCCACGTTTTTTGAGCGCTTGATACGCTTTAACCCTGCGGAAACATTTTTCTGCGATAGTATCTGCGATATAGACCAGTCGAAACCCGCCCGAAAGAAAGGGGAGCGACATGAACCAGCAGAACATCGATTACGTACTCCGCTCCGTAGAGCAACGTGACATCCGCTTTGTGCGTCTGTGGTTTGTCGACATTCTCGGCCGCCTCAAGAACTTTGCCATTAGCCCCGAGGACCTCGAGGTCGCTTTTGAGGAGGGTATTGGCTTTGACGGCTCCGCCATCGAGGGCTTTGCCACGCCCGAGGAAGCCGACATGCTGGCGTTCCCCGATGCTTCGACCTTCCAGATCCTGCCGTGGCGCCCGAGCCACAACGGCGTCGCCCGCGTGTTCTGCGATGTGTGCACTCCCGATCGCAAGCCGTTTGCCGGCGACCCGCGCGATGCCCTGCGCCGCATGTTCCGCAAGGCCGAGAAGGCTGGCTATCTGCTCAACGTGGGTGCCGAGCTGGAGTATTACTACTTCCCCGACGAGCACACTCCCGAGCCGCTCGACAACGTGGGCTACTTCGATCTTTCGGTGAGCGATGCTGCCCGCGACCTGCGTCGCAACACGGTCCTCACGCTCGAGAAGATGTCCGTGCCCGTGGAGTACACCTTCCACGCCGCCGGCCGCTCGCAGCATGGCATGAGCCTGCGCCACGCCGAGGCCCTGAGCATGTCTGACGCCATCACCACGGCCAAACTCATCATTAAGCAGCAGGCCTACGAGAGCGGTTGCCACGCCTCCTTTATGCCCAAGCCGTTGGCGGGCGAGGACGGCAGCGCCATGTTTTTGCATCAGTCGCTGTTCGACCATGACGGCAACAACGTCTTTTGGGGCGAGGATGACGAGAAGTACCATCTCTCCGACGTCGCCAAGCACTACATGGCAGGTATTCTGGCGCACGCGCGCGAAATCAGCGCCATCACCAACCCCACGGTCAACTCGTACAAGCGCATCACCACGGGTGGCGACTCCGTGCCGCAGTACGC
>CALLSU010000007.1:0-26723 GCA_938011935.1 uncultured Collinsella sp. | reverse complement strand
CGAGGGCGTGCAAGATCAACCCCTCAACCAATACACCGGCGATAATCAGGGTTTATTTTGTTCCGGAGTTTTAACGAACGCCGGACCGCTCGACGCTGCTTGCGCTGACGTTTTCTCGACCTGGGTGAGCTGGTCTTGGTTTGGTTTTATGTAAGGGATGGTGCCGCGTGGACGTGCAACAGCTAGAAGAGTCCTGGGCTGCAAGGGCCGGCGCGCGTGAGGCGTGTCTTGTTGCGGCCTCGCATGTGCCGGCGGCGCTGTCGATGCTGGGGATTGTGCAGCCCGGCGATCGCTTGGTGGCCTTTGCGGATGACTTTGCCGATGCGTTTGCGCGCGGCTTTGATGCCTGCGACGTTGTGCTCGTGGGGGAGCCGTCGGTTGCGGCGTTTACCGCCGCGTCTGAGGGCTTTGATGCTTCGTTTGATGCTGGCGGGTCGCATCTGTGGTGGTTCGTCAATTCCATCGGCGGGTTTGGCCTACGTGTGCCCGATCTGCGTGCGCTGGGTCGGGCGGCGCGTGAGGCCCGTGCGTTGCTCGTGGTGGATAACACCGTGGCAAGCGTCTTTGGGTGCGATCCGCTGCGTTTGGGTGCCGTCCTGTCGCTCGAGGCACTCGACCGTGTGTGTACCGGCGTTGCGCCGCGCAAGCTCGTCGCCGCTTCGGTGGCGCGCTCGCAGCTTAAGCGCCATCGCGTGGATGCCGCCGCCGAGTGTGCGCATGCGCTTCTTGCGGATTGCGGCGCGTCTGCACTCGACCTTTCTGCTAATGAGGCTTGCATGCTGGAGCGGGGGCTGTCTTCGCTCGACGCTCGCATGCAGGCCCACTTCGATCGCGCCCGTGCGCTGGCCGAGTATCTGGCCGCCAACGAGATGGTACGCAACGTGCGCTATCCCGGGCTGACCTCGCATCCCGACCATGCGGTTGCAACGGGAATCCTCGAGCACGGCTTTGGCCCGGCAGTTGAGTTTGACCTTATCGAGCGAAGTGCGGGTGAGCTGTTCGACACATTGCCGGGGGAGTTCCGCACGTCGCCCGCCGGCGGCTCAACAACGCGCCTTTCGGCCCCGCGTGGTAAGCAGGGGGGCGCCATCCGCCTCTTCGCCGGCACCGACGACCCTCTGCAGGTGGCTGCCACTCTCGATAACGCCCTTCGCAAGTAGCTAATCGGGGTCTGTGTCACGAAAACGGCCTATTTACTACGTTTAAGCAATAGGGGTCGACCGCACCCGCCTATTTTGAAAATTACCAAGCTGTTTACCAGCGGTTTTATTTTCATAATGTCCGGTATGGTCGTGGGTATTCAACTAAACGTAGTAGATGGGCCCGTTTTGTGGCGCGAGCCTCGACCCGAGGGCGCTGTGGGCTAAAAACGGCCTAAAAGGACTACTCTGCATTGATGCTGGCGATGAGGTCGTTGGCCTTTGCGGCAATTACTTGGTTGATGTCGGCCTGCAGCTCCTCGTAGACCGCTATGGCTCGCTCGCCGGCGGGGGTGAGCGATGATCCGCGGGCGCCGTCGCGCTCGATGAGCTTGCAGCCCAGCTGTCCTTCCGCCTCGTTCACAATGCGCCAGGCTTTGGAATACGCCATGCCCATGCTCTTGGCGGCGCGGTTGAGCGAGTGCTCGCGGGCGATGCCCTGCAGCAGCAAGACACAGCCATGGCCGAACACGCCCGGCAGGTCTTTGTCGCACGCTTGAATGACCAGCTTTGCCGTCGTCTTGTACTCCATGTGCTCCACGTCTCCCCGCTAAAGTGTTTGCTGGGTAAACGCAAAGCCTGCGTCAAACCCTCGTGTGCTCTTCTTAAATCATGCATTGTAGCAGTCAAAGTGCGTTAAGATACTTCCCCAGTATTGGGCGCCCAAGGTTGGGCTGGGTCCTACGAGGCCTGCAGCCGACCGGTCGCATGGAAAAAGGAGAAACATGGCTACGTTCTTTCCCGGTGAGTCCCACACGTTTTCGGAGTATCTGCTGGTCCCTGGCTACTCGTCCTCGCAGTGCATCCCCAACAACGTCTCTCTTAAGACGCCGCTAACCCGCTTTAAGCGCGGTGAGAAGCCGGCAATCACCCTGAACATCCCCATGGTTTCCGCCATCATGCAGTCCGTCTCGGGCGTCGACATGGGTGTCGCGCTCGCTACCGAGGGTGGCCTGTCCTTCATTTACGGTTCTCAGACCCCTGAGTCCGAGGCTGCTATGGTTAAGGCCGTTAAGGATCACAAGGCTGGTTTCGTTCAGTCCGATTCCACGCTGACCCCCGACATGACCATGGAGCAGGTCATCGAGCTCAAGGAGAAGACCGGCCACTCCACCATGCCGGTCACCGACGATGGCACTCCCAAGGGCAAGCTCCTGGGCATCGTCACCAGCCGTGACTATCGCCCCAGCCGCGATGACCACCAGAAGAAGGTCTCCGAGTTCATGACCCCGCGTGAGCAGCTTATCGTGGGCGACAAGAACATCAGCCTCAAGGTTGCCAACGACGTCATCTGGGACAACAAGCTCAACGCTCTGCCTATCGTCGACGACAACGATCACCTTATGGGCATCGTCTTCCGCAAGGACTACGACAGCCACAAGACCAACCCCAACGAGCTGCTCGATAACGACAAGCGCTATATGGTCGGCGCCGGTATCAACACCCGCGACTATGCCGAGCGCGTGCCGCTGCTCATCGAGGCTGGCGCCGATGTCCTGTGCATCGACTCCTCCGAGGGCTTCAGTGAGTGGCAGAAGCGCACCATCGAGTGGATTCGCGCCAACTACGGCGAGGACGTCAAGGTCGGTGCCGGTAACGTCGTCGACGCCGAGGGCTTCCGCTTCTTGGCCGACTGCGGTGCCGACTTCATCAAGGTCGGTATCGGCGGCGGTTCCATCTGCATCACTCGCGAGACCAAGGGTATCGGTCGTGGCCAGGCCACCGCGCTGATCGACGTCTGCCGCGCCCGTGACGAGTACTACGAGGAGACCGGTGTTTACGTGCCCGTGTGCTCCGACGGCGGTATCGTATACGACTACCACATGACGCTCGCCCTTGCTATGGGTGCCGACTTTATGATGCTGGGTCGCTACTTCGCCCGCTTCGATGAGAGCCCGACCGAGCGCGTCAACGTCAACGGCCAGTACATGAAGGAGTACTGGGGCGAGGGTTCTGCGCGTGCTCGCAACTGGCAGCGCTACGACCTGGGCGGCGCGGCGAAGCTCAGCTTCGTCGAGGGCGTTGACTCCTACGTTCCCTATGCCGGTTCCCTCAAGGACGGCGTGGGCGGCACGCTCTACAAGGTCAAGTCCACGATGTGCAACTGCGGCGCCCTCTCGATCCCCGAGCTCCAGGAAAAGGCACGCCTGACCCTGGTCAGCTCCACCTCCATCGTCGAAGGCGGCGCCCACGACGTTGTGGTTAAGGACTCCCAGCAGTCCGTATCTTATCGATAAGCGGCTTTCCCAGGCACCGCACCTTGCCGTTCAAACCGTCGCTCGCGTACCAAAGTACGCCTCGCTCCTCTTTCACGGCAATCTGCGGCACTTGGAAAACCCGTTCGTTCTAGAACGGGTTGCACATAAAGGTTGAGTATCAACCACGTTATTTAGATAAAGCGAGATGCCTGCAAGTCGCAGACATCTCGCTTGTTGTATTTGCTATCATCAGTCAAGTTAACCTTAGGGTCGGGCGGCTTAGCTTTGTTCGCTACAAGTTCCGCACGCAAAGAAGAGCACTTAATGTGCTCTTCGTCTTGCGCAGGACTGTCCGCAGTAGCGAATAAAGCTAAGCCGACCGACCCCATTAAAGATTAAAGGAGCTGATATGTGCGATTGCACAGATCATAAGGATGAGATCCCTGCCTACGACGCGCAGGCCATTGAGTCCAAGTGGATGAAGGCCTGGGAGGACTCCAACCTTTTTGCCGTCGACACCGACGCCAGCAAGCCCAAGAAGTACGTGCTCGAGATGTTCCCGTATCCGTCGGGCGATCTGCACATGGGCCACGCGCGCAACTATACCATCGGCGATGCCATGGCCCGTCAGGCCCGCATGCGCGGCTACGATGTTCTGCACCCCATCGGCTTTGACGCCTTTGGCCTGCCTGCCGAGAACGCCGCCATCAAGCACAACACGCAGGCTGCCGCCTGGACGTATAAGAACATGGACCAGGCGCTCGCCACGATGAAGCGCATGGGCTTCTCCTACGATCTGGATCGCATGGTCAAGACCTGCAGCCCCGATTATTACCGTTGGGGTCAGTGGATCTTTGAGAAGTTGTGGGAAAAGGGCCTGGTCTACCGTAAGAAGAGCCCGGTCAACTGGTGCCCCACCTGCAAGACCGTTCTGGCCAACGAGCAGGTCACCGAGGGCAAGTGCTGGCGCTGCGGCACCGAGCCCGAGAAGCGCGACCTTGAGCAGTGGTACTTCAAGATCACTGAGTACTCCCAGGAGCTGCTCGATGATCTGGAGAAGCTCCCCGGCTGGCCCGAGCGCGTCAAGCAGATGCAGGCCAACTGGATCGGTCGCTCCGAGGGCGCCGAGGTCGACTTTACCCTGTGCGACAAGGATGGCGAGCCCATCGAGGGCGACGAGGGCAAGATCACCGTCTTCACCACGCGTGCCGATACGCTCTTCGGTGTCTCCTTCTTTGTCCTGGCCCCCGAGTACGCTCGTCTGCACGAGCTCGTCGAGGGTACGGAGTACGAGGAGGCCGTGACCAAGATCGTCGAGGACTCCAAGCATATCTCCGCCGTCGAGCGTGCCCAGGGCACCCTCGAGAAGCACGGTGCCTTTACCGGCCGCTACGTGGTGAACCCGGTCAACGGCGAGAAGGTCCCCGTGTGGGTTGCCGACTACGTCGTTGCCGACTACGGCACCGGCGCCGTCATGGCCGTTCCCTGCGGCGACCAGCGCGACTTTGAGTTCGCCCGCAAGTACGACCTGCCTATTGTGCCGATTATCCTGGACGATGACGACCGCGCTGCCGTCGAGGCCAGCGGCGAGACCATTGATACCTTCCATGCCGAGACCGTCGACTGGGATTGCGCCCATGCTGCCGAGGGCACGCTCGTTCAGTCCGGCAAGTACACCGGCATGCGTGGCGGCAAGCACTCCGAGGGCGAGGCTGCGATTGTGGCCGACCTTGAGGCCATGGGCTGCGGCCGTCGCAAGGTCGAGTTCCGTCTGCGCGACTGGCTCATCAGCCGCCAGCGCTATTGGGGCAACCCCATCCCGGCTATCCACTGCGAGCACTGCGGCATCGTGCCCGTGCCCGAGGATCAGCTGCCGGTAACGCTGCCCGAGAACCTGGACCTGGGCGCCGGCGAGACCCTCGCCGAGTGCAAGGAGTTCTACGAGACCACCTGCCCGGTCTGCGGCCGCCCGGCCAAGCGCGAGACCGATACCATGGACACCTTCACTTGCTCCAGCTGGTATTACCTGCGCTATACGGACCCGCACAACACCGAGCTGCCCTTCTCCCGCGAGGCTGCCGATCGTTGGATGCCTGTCGATAACTACATCGGCGGCATCGAGCACGCCATTCTGCATCTGCTCTACAGCCGCTTCTTTACCAAGGCACTGCGCGACCTGGGCCTGCTGAGTGTGGACGAGCCCTTCACCAACCTGCTGTGCCAGGGCATGGTCAAGGACGAGAACGGCGACACCATGTCCAAGTCCAAGGGCAACGTCGTGCCCCCGAGCTCGGTCATCGAGCCCTACGGCGCCGACACCATGCGTCTGGCGATCCTGTTTATCGCCCCGCCCGAGAAGGACTTCGACTGGGACCCCAAGGCCGTTGAGGGCGCCAACCGCTTCATCAAGCGCGCCTGGCGTATCGTTTGGCAGCTCGTCCAGTCCGGCGACGCCAACGTGGCCTTCGACAAGTCCGCGCTCGACGAGGTCGCGATGAAGCTCTATCGCGAGCGTCACCGCACCATCGCCAAGTGCACCGAGGACTTCGATTGCGGCCAGTTCAACACCGCCATCTCGGCCGTCATGGAGCTCGTCAACGCGGCGAGCGCCTACCTCAACGCCACCGAGGGTGCCGCCCGCGACAAGGCGCTGTGCTACGGCGTGGCTAAGGATATCGTGAGCGTCCTTGCCCCCATCTGCCCGTTCTGGGCCGATGAACTGTGGCACGAGGCCCTCGGCTGCGAGGGCAACGCCTACACCGCCGCCTGGCCCGAGTTCGACTTGGCCGAGTCCATCGAGGACACGGTGCAGATCGTCGTCCAGGTGCTCGGCAAGGTCCGTGGCCGCATCGACGTCGCCCGCGACGCCTCCAACGAGGAGATGCAGGCTGCCGCCGAGGCCGCCGTCGCCAAGTGGCTCGAGGGTAAGACGGTCGTCAAGGCCATCTGCGTGCCCGGCAAGCTGGTCAACCTGGTGGTCAAGTAAGCACTGCGCACTTAACTGACGCATAAAAGACGAGGGGCGATCCGGTTGGGTCGTCCCTCGTTTTGTGTTGTATGACCTGCTTAGTCAGTGCGTCGCACCGTCTTCTACGGGATGTGTACCAGGTCCCTAAAGTAAACATTGCCCGTTTGCTCCTCGATCATCCAAATGTTGAGGTAGATGTCGTTGAGGTCGTTGTTCACATTAAAGTCCGGGTCGTCGAAGGTGCCTACAAAGGTGAGCATGGCGCGCGTTTCCTCGCCTGCTGCGACCTGCTGGCGCATGCGCACATCGCGGACCACGCCGTTGACGTAGGCATAGGAGTCCACATCGCCAAACATCATGTCGACATCGGTGTTGTTGGTTACCGTAAAGACGAGCGCGGCGTCGCCGTAGCCGTCGGTGTCCTTGCCCACGCAGGTAACATGGACGTTCTCGTCTGCCTCAAGGTCGATAGGGAACTGTTCTTGAGGGTCGGGACCTAAGCCCTGGGGATCGTCGATGTCTTCGTCTATTTTGTCGAAGCTTACCGGGGGTTCGGTTTTCTCGATGGCTTTGGTGCTGCCACGATCCGGTTCGCATGTTCCGGTTTTGCCATCGATGTTGTTGCAGCCCGTCAGAGCGAACGAGCAGGCAGCGACGACGAGCGCGGTCGCGCAGAGGGTGCCTAGGCGTTCCATGGATCCTCCTTGCCGTAGAGATGCTGGAAGGTTGTGCGGTCAATGCGTGCGGCAGGCTTTCTCGCTACAGAATGCCTCTCGGCTCTAGTCTGGCCGATGTGCGCCCAAGGATGGAATGCCCATAGGGCCCGATTCGGTCGGCACGCTGGGACGCATGGCCCGTTTTGGGGCTGTTGAGGTTGCTCCGCATGGGGCTCTTCGGTCAATTGTCCTCTTCTTGTGGAGAACCTGTGCGCACGCTGACCTGCAGATTCGTACTGTGCTTGCGCGTTTCCGCAGCTATTGGTATAGTTTGCTTGCAAATGAAGTTGTAATTGAAAGAAGTGGGGTTTCGGCCCCGCTTCTTTTTTGTATGGATGGAGGTGCCGCAATGGTCAAGACCAAGACCGAGCAGGCGATCATCGACGCGCTCGAGGCCGTCGCTCCCCAGCACGATGTCGACATCGTCGACGTCGAGCTCGTGGGCGCCACCAAGGCCCCCTGCGTGCGCGTGCGTATCGAGGGTGCCGAGGGCCAGAGCCTGTCGCTCAACGACGTCACGGCCAACACCAAGTGGGTCGGCGATGTGATTGAGGAGCTCGACCCTATCTCTTCGAGCTATACGCTTGAGGTGTCGAGCCCGGGCATGGCGCGCCCGCTGCGCCGCCCGTGCGACTTTGTCCGCTTTGTTGGCGAGAACTGTGAGCTCACCTCCACCGCCACCGAGGGCCGTCGCAAGTACGCCGGCAAGATTGCCGCCGCCACCGAGACGAACGTGACCCTCGAGCTCGAGGACGGCGAGTCCGTTACCCTCGATTTCTCTGATGTTAAAAAGTGCAAGTTGAAGCCCACCTATGACTTCAAGCCCGCGAAGGAAGGAAAGTAAGATGGCAGCATCCGACATGATGTCCGCCCTGATGGAGCTTTGCCAGGAGAAGCACATCGACCAGCTCTACCTGATCGACCGCCTGGAGCAGTCGCTTGCCAAGAGCTATGCCGAGATCCTGCATCTTGAGTGGGGCGCCAAGGTGACCATCGACCGCACCACCGGCAAGATCTACGTCTACCGCCTGGAGCCGATCGACGATTCCATGGACGAGGAGGGCAACTTCACCGAGTTCGAGGAGATCGACGTCACCCCCAAGAACACGAGCCGCATCGCCGCCCAGCACGCTAAGGCCGAGATCAACGCCATCGTGCGCAACTCCGCCCGCGAGCAGATCTACGAGGAGTTCTCCGGCCGCATCGGTGACCTCATCAGCGGTACCGTGCTGCAGTCCACGCCCGACTTCACGATCGTCAAGATCCGCGAGGGCGTCGAGGCCGAGCTGCCGCACTTCGATCAGCGTCGCTACGAGAACGAGCGCAACGAGCGTCCGATGGGCGAGCGCTACCTGCACAACCAGCATATCAAGGCCGTGATCATCGACGTTCGCGACCCCAACTCCAACCTGCAGCCGGTTCGTGGCGAGCACAGCCGTCCGCCGATTGTCATCTCCCGTACCCACCCCGAGCTCATGCGTCGTCTGTTTGAGCAGGAGGTGCCCGAGATCTATGAGGGCACCGTCCAGATCAAGTCAATCGCCCGCGAGCCCGGCCAGCGTTCCAAGGTCGCCGTCCACTCGCTCGACGACCGCCTGGATCCCGTGGGTGCCTGCGTCGGCCCCAAGGGCAGCCGTGTTCGCGCTGTCGTGGGCGAGCTCCGTGGCGAGCGCGTCGACGTCATCCTGTGGGATGCCGATCCTGCCGTCTACGTCGCCAACGCCCTTTCGCCCGCTAAGGTCACCCGCGTCCTCATCGACGAGGAGAAGGCCTACGCCGGCGTCATCGTGCCCGACGACCAGCTGTCCCTCGCCATCGGCAAGGAGGGCCAGAACGCCCGCCTCGCCGCGCGCCTGACCGGCTGGCACATCGACATCAAGTCGGAGACGCTTGCCGCCGACATCCTCAAGAACGTTCCCGTTCACGAGGAGCCCGCCGCCGACCTGATCGGTGACGAGGAGGACGAGGACGTCCGCCGCTGCGAGTACGTGTCCGAGGACGGCGTCCAGTGCCGCAACCAGGCTCGTCCCGGCTCCCGTTTCTGCGGTGTCCACGACACCGACGCCTTCGATGATGCGGAGGACCTGATCTAGCGCGCGGTCGCGCCGGGCGGGTCCCGGCGCGTCTCCCACGCTCGTTCAGTCTCTAGGCACCCAAGGTGCCAGAAAGGGTAGGTGAAGTCATATGGCAAAAGTCCGTGTGTCCACCCTGGCCAAAGAGTTCGGCATGACCTCCAAGGAACTGATGGGTCATCTCGCCGAAATGAAGATTCCCGCTAAGTCCGCGTCCTCCACTTTGGAGGACGCCTATGTCGCCATGGTCCGCAAGCAGCTCGCCTCGGTGATCGAGGCCCGCGCTCAGGAAGTCGAGGCCGCCAAGCAGGCCGAGGAGCAGGCAGCTGCCGCCGAGGAGGCCGCTCGCGCCGCCGAGGCCGAGCGCGAGCGCATCGCCGCCGAGAAGGCACGCGAGGAGGAACGCCGCCAGTTTGCCGCAGCCCAGGCTGCCGAGGAGGCTGCCCGCGCCGAGGCCGAGGCCAAGAAGAAGGCCGAGCAGGAGCGCCTTGCCCGCGAGAAGGAGGAGGCTGCCCGCGAGGCCCAGCGCCGCGCCGTTCCCGCTTCCGACTCCGGTTCGCGCTTCCGTTCGCTGCTCGACCAGATCGCCGCACAGGAGACCGTGCTCAAGGAGAAGAAGGACGCCGAGGACAAGGCCAAGGCCGAGCGCGCCGCCGAGCGCGGTAACCGTCGTGGCGGCAACAATGATCGCCGCGGTGGCCGCCGTAACGATCGTAACGCCTCCGACAACAACTCCGAGCGCAACGCCTCCGAGAGCCGTCCGCACAGCCATCGCACCAACGCCAGCAACAACGTCGCTGCTGGCATGGACTTCCCCAACCCTGATAAGCAGGGCAAGGGCAAGAAGCGCAAGGGCGGTCACAACAACGAAGAGGACCACTACAGCCGTATGGCTCGCGAGGCCGAGGAGTACAGCCGCGAGAAGGTGCTCGAGGAGGCTCGTGCCGCCGTCGAGGAGGCCTCTCGCGAGTCCACCGGTCGCCGCAAGAAGCGCAAGGAGAAGCGCGAGCGCGAGGCTGCCAAGGCTCAGGAGGAGCGCAAGATAGAGGAAGCGCTGGCCCAGGGCGTGAACCCCGAGGAGCTCGACGCCATCAAGGTTTCCCAGGGCGTTACCGTCCAGGAGCTCGCCGAGGCGCTCGACGTTCCGGCCAACGACATCATCAAGCGCCTGTTCCTACTGGGTACGCCGCTCACCATGACGCAGTCCATGTCCGATGACCTCGTCGAGCTCGTTGCCGACGACCTGGGTCGTCAGATCAAGATCATCACCCCCGAGGAGGAGAACACCTTCTCGTTCTACGACGAGCCCGCCGACCTTAAGCCGCGCGCCCCGGTCGTCACCGTCATGGGCCACGTCGACCACGGCAAGACGAGCCTCCTCGACGCCATCCGTCACACCGGTGTCGCTGCCGGCGAGGCGGGCGGCATCACGCAGGCCATCGGTGCTTCGCAGGTCATGATTAATGACCGCAAGATCACCTTCATCGATACCCCGGGTCATGCCACCTTTACGGCTATGCGTGCCCGTGGTGCCAAGGTGACCGACATCGTTATTCTGATCGTGGCTGCCGACGACGGCGTCATGCCCCAGACGGTCGAGTCGATCAACCACGCCAAGGCCGCCGGCGTACCCATCGTCGTCGCCGTCAACAAGATCGATAAGCCGGGTGCCAACCCCGACCGCGTGCGCCAGGAGCTCACCGAGTACGGCGTCATCCCCGAGGAGTGGGGCGGACAGAACATGTTCGTCAACATCTCGGCCAAGCAGAAGATCGGTATCGACGACCTTCTGGAGACCGTGCTGCTCCAGGCAGACGTGCTCGAGCTCAAGGCCAACCCGGACACCTTTGCCTCCGGCAACGTCCTCGAGGCCAAGCTCGACAAGGGCCGCGGCTCGGTCGCTACCGTGCTCGTGACCCGCGGTACCTTGCACGTGGGCGATACGCTGGTCGCCGGCCTTACCTACGGCCGCGTCCGTGCTATGCTCGACCCCAAGGGTCGCGCCGTCACCGAGGCCGGTCCCTCCGACGCCGTCGAGATCCTGGGCCTGCAGTCCGTGCCCAACGCCGGTGACGAGTTCCGCGTGTTCGAGGACGAGCGTGAGGCTCGCGCGCTTGCTGACGAGCGTTCGCTCAAGGCCCGTATCGAGGAGCAGAGCCGCGTCAAGCACGTCACGCTCGAGAACCTCTTCGAGACCATTGCCGACGCCGAGGTCAAGGAGCTCAACCTGATCATCAAGGCCGACGTCCAGGGTTCCATCGAGGCCCTTCAGGACTCGCTCGACAAGATGGATCAGTCCGAGGTTCGCATCAACACGATCCACTCCGCCGTTGGTGCCATCAACGAGACCGACGTCGTCCTGGCCGACGCCTCCAACGCCATCATCATCGGCTTTGGCGTCCGCCCCGACGGTAAGGCACGTTCCGCCGCCGAGCGCGAGGGCGTCGAGATCCGTTGCTACGACGTTATCTACAAGTGCCTCGAGGAACTTGACGCTGCCCGTATCGGCATGCTTAAGCCCACCGAGGTCGAGGTCTCCACGGGTACCGCGACCGTCCTGGACACCTTCAAGGTGCCCAAAGTCGGTATCGCCGCCGGTGTCCGTGTCGAAGAGGGCGAGATCGCCGCGACCGATTCCGTGCGTCTGGTGCGCGACGGCATCGTGGTCTTCAACGGCAAGATCGCCTCGATGCGTCACTACAAGGACGAAGCCAAGAGCCTCAAGAGCGGTTCCGAGGGCGGCATTGGCCTGGAGAACTTCCAGGACATCAAGCCCGGCGACCAGATCGAGGGTTACCGCATCGACCAGGTTGCCCGTACCGAGTAGGGGGTAGCGCTATGAAGCAAACGCAGGCAACCCGCCGTCTGGGCGAGCAGCTTCGCGAGAAGCTCGGTTATATCCTGCTCTTTGAGGTTTCCGATCCGCGTCTCGACCTGGTTACTTTGACCGCGGTCGAGGTCGCGGTGGACCGTTCGTTCGCGCGTGTGTTCGTGTCGTGCGATGCGAGCCGCTACGACGAGGTCATGGAGGCGCTCGCAAGCGCTAAGGGCCGTATTCGCAGTCTGTTGGCTCGCTCGCTCGATTGGCGTGTTACGCCCGAGCTCGATTTTCGCATCGATCGCTCGACCGATGAGGCCGAGCGCATCACGCGTGCGCTGGAAAACGTTCCCGCCACGCTTGCGATCGAAAAGGACGAGGACGGCTATCCGATAGCGGATGCCGCCCAGGAGGCAGCTTTAGATGACTAATTCCGCCGACCTCGCCTCGTGCGAGTCTGCAGATATTCAGCGACGCATCCTCGAGCTCATCGAGGGTGCGTCCTCCATTGCGATTTCGGGACATACTTCTCCCGATGGCGATGCCTTGGGCTCCGTGTTGGGTCTGGGCCTTTCGCTCATGAAGTTTTTCCCCAACAAGGACATTGCGCTGCTGCTGGCAGACGATGATCCGGTTCCGCGCATCTACCGCTTTATGGAAGGCTCCGATCGCCTGGTACCGGCATCTGCGTATACCGGCAATCCGGACCTGTTCATCTCGGTGGACGTGCCGGTCGTCGAGCGTCTCAATAATTCCGCCGAGGTGCTTCGTCGCTCCAAGCATGTGGTGTGCTTCGATCACCATCCGGCGCGCGAGGAGTTTGCCGAGCTCAGCCTGAGGCGCGTCGAAGCTGCAGCCTGCGCCATGATCATCGACCGCTTCTTGGACAATTGCGGCATTGTCGCACGTGATGGCGTTGCAACCTGCCTGCTGTGTGGCTTGGTTACCGATACCGGCCGTTTTCAGTACCAAAACGCCGACGCCGCCGCGTTCCATGCAGCCTCGCGTCTGGTTGCCCACGGTGCCGATCCGGCGCGTGTGGCACTCGAGGTCTACCAGAGCATGCGCGTTGAGTTTTTGCACCTCAAGTCCATCGTTATGGGCCGCATTAAGACGGTGGCCCACGGGCGCGTCGCGTATAGCTACGCGTACCAGAGTGACCTTGAGGCCTGCGGTGTCACCTCGGATGAGTGCGACGGTCTGGTTGACGTGGTGCGCTCGGTGATGGGCGTCGAGGTTTGCCTGTTCCTGAAGGGCATTGAGGGCGATACCAAGGTGCGCGGCAACCTGCGCTCCAAGGGCGACCTCAACGTGTCCGAGATCGCTGCTGCCTTTGGCGGAGGCGGACATCCTGCTGCCGCCGGTTTCTCCAACAACGGAACGATTCTCGAGACGCTCACCGTGGCACTTCCCATGCTGGCCGAACTGGTAGGGGAGGATCCCGCTTCGGTGACCGTCGAGCTTTAACTTTTTGGATGGTACATGGCTCGTCGTACGCCTTCTCAACTGAATATGCTGCTCGCCGTCGATAAGCCGGTGGGCTGCACGTCCCACGATGTGGTTTCGCAATGCCGGCGCGCCCTCCATGAGCGGCGCGTCGGCCATGCCGGCACGCTCGACCCCATGGCATCGGGTGTCATGGTGGTGGGTGTGGGCCAGGCCACCCGTCTGCTGGGCATGCTCACGCTCGATACCAAAAGCTATGTCGCCGACATCTCGTTTGGCGCCGAGACCAATACCGATGATGCGGAGGGCGAGGCGGTCCGCACGGTGGCTGTTGCCAACGAGCTCCGCGATCCTGCCTATGCCCGTGAGCGCTTGGCCGCTTTGCTGGGTCCGCAGATGCAGGTGCCGCCGGCGTTTTCGGCTATCTCGGTCAATGGCGTTCGCGCCTAC
This sequence comes from uncultured Collinsella sp., assembly GCA_938011935.1. GTDB lineage: Bacteria > Actinomycetota > Coriobacteriia > Coriobacteriales > Coriobacteriaceae > Collinsella. The sequence continues at coordinate 12,856 of CALLSU010000007.1, read as the reverse complement.
AAGTCTGCTCGCGAGGGCAATGCGGTGGACCTACCTCCGCGCCCCGTCGAGGTCTATGCCGCCGACCTGATCGCCGTGGGAGGCGAAGGTGATACGTGTGTGTGGACCGTGGCGTTCTCAGTGAGCAAGGGTACCTATATCCGTGCGCTCGCTCGCGATTTGGGCCGCGCCTGCGAGAGCGCCGCGCACATTTCCGCGCTGCGCCGCACGGCCTCCGGTGTTGTTTCCATTGGCGCTTGTCATGCGGTCGAGGAGCTTTCTCCCGAGTCCGCGGCTGGCTTTGCCCTGGATCCCATTGCGGCCCTGGGCGCCACGCGTGTTGACTTGCCGGGCAATCTTGCCGACGATCTGCTCTGCGGTCGACGCATTCCCGTTGAGCGTGCGCTTGCCGATTTCGATACCTCGAAGTCGCCTTTTGCGTTGGTGCTCGATGGGGGACTCAAGGCGCTCGCCCGCATCGAGGGTGGCCGCTTTGTCATGGAGCATGTTTTTCCGCAGGCCATCGGCGGTGTTCGATGATGTTGTCCGCTCACGAGCTCGCGCGTATTTTTTTCGCGGGCGAGTCGGACGTGGCTCACGTCGTTACTGCCGATGCGTTTGATAAGTGTGAGCACCTGGGTGCCGCATCGATTGCCATCGGCGTGTTCGACGGCGTTCACCGTGGACACCGGGAACTCATCGAAGCGCTTGTCCGTGATGCCCGTGCCCATGGCTGCAAGGCGGTCGTGGTCACTTTCGATCCCGATCCGGACGTTGTGGTGAGTCCTTCGCCCGCTCAAAAATTGATGACGACGGCCGACCGTCTGCATGCCCTGGCTCAAACCGGGGTCGATGCAGTGGTGGCCGTTCCCTTTACGTCCGAGGTTGCGGCGCTCGACCATGTCGGTTTTCTCGCACTGTTGTCACGCGTGGTCGACATTCGCTCGATTCGCGTTGGCAGCGACTTTAGGCTGGGTCGCGGCGGTGCTTCTGGTGTTGCCGAGATGCGCGCCTGGGGTGCCGAGCGCGGCGTTGACGTATACGGGCACGACTTGCTTTGCGAGGGCGGTGAAGCCATTTGCGCCACCCGCATTCGTCACGAGCTGGGACAGGGCCATGTGGGGCTTGCTGCTGGGTTACTCGGCCGCCCGTATATGGTGCGTGGCGGTGTTATTCGCGGCCGTCACGAGGGCTCTGGCATGGGCTTTCCCACGGCAAACCTACAGGTTCCCGACGGCATTCAGGTGCCTGCCGATGGCGTGTATGAGGGCCTGGTGCTGGTAAACGACATCGTGTGGCCCGCTGCCGTTAACGTCGGACTGCCGCCGACGTATGCCGACGATGCGGCATCTGCGCATCTTGAGGCTAATTTAATTGGTTATACGGGCGACCTGTACGGTGCTTCCGTTTCGCTGGCGTTTACGCGCTGGCTGCGTCCGTCGCGCGTGTTCGATTCGCTGGATGAGTTGATCGCGACCGTCGAGGGTAATATCGAAGATATTCGTCACAACTTGGGCGAGCAGGGGGTGAGCGTCCGTGATTAGCGATGAGGAAAAAGACCAGGTACGCGCTGCGTCCGACTTAGTCGCCATCGTGCAGGAAACGGTTGAGCTCAAGCCCCGCGGTCATGAGTTTTGGGGTTGCTGCCCTTTTCATGGCGAAAAGACTCCGTCCTTCCACATTATTCCCGCCACGCAGGTGTGGCATTGCTTTGGCTGCGGCGAGGGTGGCGACGTCTTCACCTATATCATGAAGCGCGAGAACCTGAGCTTTCCCGAGTCAATCCGCTATTTGGCCGATCGTGCGGGTATTGAGCTGCATGACACCGGAGATCGTCGCGAGCGCGGTACCAAGCGTGCCCGCATCTACGATCTGTGTGCCGAGACCGCCCAGTTCTACCACACCATGCTTATGCGCGGTAAGGACGGCCGTCCACGCGAGTACTTTGCCAGCCGTGGTATGGGTGGCGACGTCTGCCGCCGCTACTGCTTGGGCTTTGCACCGGGCCGCAACGCGCTGGTGTCGCACCTGTCCCAGGCGGGTTTTACCCCGCAGGAGATGATCGACGCCAACGTTGCCGTGAGCCGCGGGCGCGGGCAGCTTGTCGACCGCTTCTACGACCGCGTGATGTTTCCCATCTTTGACGAGCAGGGTCACAACATTGCCTTTGGCGGGCGCATCATGGGTGACGGCCAACCCAAGTACCTCAACACCGCCGAGACGAGCGTGTTCCATAAAAAGCGAAACCTCTATGGCTTTAACTGGGCCAAGGAGTTTATCGTCGCGCAGGATACGGCCATCGTGGTGGAGGGCTATACCGATTGTATCGCCTGCTGGGAGGCGGGGATCAAAAACGTTGTCGCTACGCTGGGCACCGCGCTCACGGAGCATCACGTCAAGACGCTCACCCGCTTTGCCAAGCGTATCGTGTATATGTTCGATGGCGATGCCGCGGGCCAGAAGGCCGCCCGTCGCGCGATTCAATTTATCGAGCAGGATTCGATGGACCTGCGCTGCGTGGTGCTGCCCGACGGCAACGACCCCATGGAGTTCATCACAGCGCATGGTGGACAGGAGCTTCAGACGCGCATCGACGCTGCCGAGCCGCTCATGGACTTCGTGTACCATTCGCTGCAGGAGTCGAGCGATATCACCACGCCGGGCGGTCGCGCCAAGGCGCTGGAGGATGCGCTGACGCTCATCTATCCGCTGCGCGATAGCTATATGATCGACACGTACTTTATCCAGATTGCCGATCTGCTGGGTTTGGATTTGGAGACGGTGCGCTCGAGCTCGGGCCGTGTGTTTCGCGATGTCGCTAAACGCGAGGATGCGGAGCGTCGCCGTGAGCAGAACTATGAACGCCAGCGGGCGCAAGCCGAGCGATCTGGTAGCGCGGGCGGTCGGTCATCTGGTTCGCAGGGGGCATCTCGTGGTACTTGGGCATCGGGCGCGACGCCGCCGGTGTCCGCGCCGGTCGAAGAAGAGCCGTACGACTATGTCCCGCTCGATGCCTACGGTGCCGCGCCTGTAGAGGTCGTCGACGACCTGCCACCGATTGATGTGCCTGATGGTATGGGCTCTGCGCCCGCCGGTTCCCCGACAGACGCCTCGGCCACTATGGTTTTGACCGATCTGGAACGCAAGTCCTTGGCAGGGGAGCGCGAGCTGCTGACCATGCTCACGAGCTACCCCGACCTGTTCCGCACGTATGCCGATCGCATCTGCTCCATCGAGTGGGTCGACCCGCGTCACGAGTCCATCGCATGGGCCGTACTGGCGACGCCCCCGGGCACCGATCCTGCGACCTGCATGGATGCGGCGCGCTCGGTGTGTCCCGAGGCGGCAACGCTTGTGAGTGCCGGGCGCATCTCGGCGACGAGCAAGCACCCAACCGAGACGAACATCGTGTTCATGCTCGATACGCTCGAGCTCTACACCATCAAGCGCCGCATGCGTGCTGCACAGGCCAAGCTGCGCCAGGACCGTTCACTCGATGACGAGGCCCGTCGCGCGCTGACCGTGCAGGCCGCGCAGGATTCGCAACGTCAACGCGAACTGCAAAAGTCGATCGGCGGCGTGGCTGACCCGTTCCGTTTGATCGGTCTGGAGGCCGCAGGCACCGAACAGGCCTAGATGTTGTGGTCAACCAGCGTATTCTCGCCTATATCCAGTCTGGATTTTGGGTATAGACGTTGCTGTGTGCTAAAGTATTGAGTCCTGTGGACTATGAAGGGAGAATCTGTGCCAAAAAAGACTGAGAGCACGGGTACTGGGCTGGAATCCTACGTTGCAAAGCTCATGGGCAACGGCTCAAACAGGACTTCGGTAACCGAGGACGAGATTCAGGTCGCCCTGAAGGATATCGATGTTTCTGACGAGCAGCTCACCGCGGTGTATTCCGCGCTTCGCAACAGCGGCATCCAGATTATCTCCGCGAGCGGTAACGACGACGCCCCCATGGACGTCGACGATGACGATAACGATACCGATACCGACGATTTCGATGACGACGACGAGCACGATTCCGGCTCGCTCGACGATCACGAGCTCAAGATGGCCCGTCAGGCCGACGCCGAGATGGGTTCTTCCAAGAGCAAGAAGAAGCGCACCGTGCGCACGTCCCGTTCACGCTCCCGCGTGCGTGGCATCGATGCCTCCACGGTGATGCTGACCGGCGATCCGGTTCGTATGTACCTCAAGGAGATCGGCAAGGTCGACCTGCTGACTGCCTCCGAAGAGGTCGATCTGGCCATGAAGATCGAGGCCGGTCTTGAGGCCACCGAGAAGCTCGAGGCCGCCGATGCCGGTGAGCTCGAGCTCACGCGTGCCGAGATGCGTCGTCTTACGCGCATTGAGAACGTGGGCCTCGAAGCCAAGCAGGCACTCATCAGCGCAAACCTGCGTCTGGTTGTCTCCATCGCCAAGCGCTATGTCGGCCGCGGCATGCTGTTCCTGGACCTGATCCAGGAGGGCAACCTCGGTCTGATTCGCGCCGTCGAGAAGTTCGACTACCAGAAGGGCTTCAAGTTCTCCACGTACGCCACGTGGTGGATCCGTCAGGCCATTACGCGCGCTATCGCCGACCAGGCCCGTACCATCCGTATTCCCGTGCATATGGTCGAGACTATCAACAAGCTCGTCCGCGTGCAGCGCCAGCTCCTTCAGGACCTGGGTCGCGACCCGACCCCCGAGGAGATCGGTGCCGAGATGGACATGAGCGCCGACCGCGTCCGCGAGATCCAGAAGATCTCGCAGGAGCCCGTGTCGCTCGAGACCCCCATCGGCGAGGAAGAGGATTCCCAGCTGGGCGACTTCATCGAGGACTCCCAGGCAATCGTTCCGCCCGATGCTGCCAGCTTCTCCATGCTGCAGGAGCAGCTCACTCAGGTGCTCGACTCGCTTGCCGATCGTGAGCGCAAGGTTATCGAGCTGCGCTTTGGCCTTGTCGACGGACATCCCCGTACGCTCGAGGAAGTCGGCCGCGAGTTTGGCGTCACGCGCGAGCGTATCCGCCAGATCGAGTCCAAGACCTTGGCCAAGCTCCGCCACCCCAGCCGTTCGAGCAAGCTGAAGGACTACATCGAGTCATAACCTCGCAAGCAAGAAGCGCCCTCAAGCACATCCGCTTGGGGGCGCTTTCATGTGGTCATTGGGGACGTCCCCAATGACTAGGTCGGAAAAATTCTTAAAAAAGTTCTTGCCCTGAGCTGATTCGTCCGTATAATAAACTTCGTTGCTTGAGAGCACGCACCTATTCCTCGGTAGCTCAATGGTAGAGCACGCGGCTGTTAACCGCGCTGTTGTAGGTTCGAGTCCTACCCGGGGAGCCAGGTTGTAAAACCCGTCGCTTATGCGGCGGGTTTTTTCATGCCGCGACCACTTGACTCGAACGTTGCCATATCAACATTTCGTGTCGAGGATGTAATCCCGCGACCCACCACCTCAACATGGCGCGGTCGTTGTAGAATATTGCAATGATTGCTCCCACGACATGGTGCCGCGAGCACCAGATAAGGAGATTCTTGTGTCTGAGACCATTAACGGCAGTCTGAGCGTCTCGAACGACGTTATTGCCGATATTGCCGGTTATGCCGCGATGACGTGCTATGGCGTCGTCGGTATGGCTGAGCAGCTCCAAGGCGCCGAGAGCGTGCGCCTGCTTGCCGGTCAGCGCCTCCGCAAGGGCGTGCTTGTCTCCGCCGACGAGAACGGCCTTACGGTCGATCTTCACGTCGTGCTCGAGAACGGCGTCAACATGAAGTCCGTCTGCCACAATCTTTCGAGCTCCGTTGCCTTCACCCTGCAGGAGATCGCTCAGATCGACCCCGCCAGCCTTAAGATCGGCATCCATATCGACGCGCTCAAGAGCCGTCTGAACTAGCATCCGAAAACGGAGATTCAAATACCCATGATTGCAAAGACCATTCGCACCTGTTTTCCGATCGCTGCGGCTGCCGTTTCCGACAAGGCCGAGGAGATCAACAAGCTCAACGTCTTCCCCGTACCCGATGGCGACACCGGCACCAATATGTCGCTCACGCTCGCCTCGGTGACTAAGGAGCTCTCCGCCCTTCCTGCCGACGCCGACATGGAGGCCATCGCCGGTGCCATCACCCATGGCTCCCTGATGGGTGCCCGTGGCAACTCCGGCGTCATCACCTCGCAGATTCTGCGTGGTGTGGCCGAGGGCCTTGTCTCTGCCGATGAGCCCATCACGTCCGCCAACATCGCCTATGCGTTCCGCCGAGCCGTCAAGGTTGCCTTCCAGGCCGTCCGCAAGCCCATCGAGGGTACGATCCTCACGGTGCTGCGCGATGTTTCGACCAAGGCAGACGAGTGCGAGAAGAAGAAGTTCTCGGCCGAGGACGCGCTCGACGCCATCGTCGTCGAGGCCTATCAGTCCGTCGCCCGTACGCCCGACCTGCTGCCCGTTCTGAAGGAGAACGGCGTGGTCGACTCCGGCGCCTTTGGATTTGCCATCTTCCTTGAGAACTTTGTTGCCGCCGCGCTTGGTCGCAGCACCGTTGTCGAGGATTTCTCCGCCACGTTTGACTCCGCTGGCTCTGCCCGCGACGCGGCCCTCGACCGCGTTGAGATTGAGGCCAACGACGACTGGGAGGGCTCGGAGTTCCGTTACTGCAACGAGTTCCTCTTTAAGGCCGATGCCCCGTTTGATGAGGACGAATGCCTTAAGTTCCTGGGCTCCATGGGCGACTGCGAGCTGCTCGTGGGCGCTTACCCCGATTACAAGATTCACGTGCACTCCAACACCCCCAACCTGGTGCTCGAGCACATGCTGCAGCTTGGCCAAATCTACGAGGTCTTTATCCACAACATGGAGATGGAGGCCCACGACCGTACCGCCAAGATCCACGAGGACCAGGAGAAGGCCGCCGAGCCCGCCAAGGCGCTGGGGTTTGTCGCCGTTGCCGCCGGTTCCGGCGAGGCCGACATCCTCAATTCCCTCGGCGTCGACGTGATCGTGTCGGGTGGTCAGACCATGAACCCCTCGACTGCAGATCTGCTGGGCGCCGTTGACCAGGTCAACGCGACCTCGGTCATCATCCTGCCCAATAACGGTAACATCCGCATGGCCGCCGAGGCTGCCGCTTCTGCCTGCACCGACAAGAAGGTTGCCGTCGTTCCCACTAAGACCGTCCCGCAGGCCTTCTCCGCGCTGTTCGCGGTCCTGCCCGATTCTGAGCTCGAGGACGCCGTTGCCGCCATGGTCGACGCCATCAGCGAGGTCCGCGATGGCGAGGTCACCCGTGCCGTGCGCGATTCCAGCGCCTCCGACGGCTCGCCGATTCACTCCGGTGACGTCATGGGTATCATTGCCGGTTCCATTGACGTGGTCGGCTCCGATGTGAAGCAGGTCACGCTCGATTGCATCAACCGCATGCAGGAGGAAGAGGAGGGTGACGCGCTGACGATTCTGGCCGGCGAGGAGCTGTCCGATGAAGCCTTCCAGGAGATCGTCGACGCCATTGAGGAGGCTCAGCCCGATTTGGAGGTCGACGCTCATCGTGGCGAGCAGCCGCTCTACCCCGTGATCTTCTCGATCGAGTAGGCATCTGGTCATGTCCGAGCTGTGCTCCGTGCCGCGCGTCTCGGAGCGCTTTGCCCAGAGCAATGCGCTCGACGAGGATATCGCGCGACTCAAATATGTTTCGGGTAAACGTGAGGAGGCCCTTCGCCGTCTGGGAATTCGGACGGTGGGGGACCTCCTTCTCCATATCCCCCATCGATACCTCGACTTTACCCGCTCGTGGTCCATCGAGATGGCGGCCATCGGTACCGTGTGCACCATCATCGCCACGGTTGACCGTATCGTCCAAAAGCAGCCGCGCCCGCGCATGCAGGTGACCGAGGTCTCGCTTGTTGACGAGACGGGCGTGCTGCAGGTCGCCTTTTTCCGCCAGCCCTGGATTGCCCAGCAGCTTAAGCGGGGCGACCGCCTGGCCGTGATGGGTAAGGTCGAGTTTGCCTACGGTTTTAAGCAGATGGCCTCGCCGCATTTTGAAAAGCTCGAGGACGGGCGTGCCGCGGGCACGATCCTGCCGGTCCATTACGTGAGCGATGGCGTGAGCCAGGCGTGGATGCGCCGCATTGTAAGCGGCGCGCTCGAGGTTGTCGGCAATCCCTTTGATCCCATTCCGGCACCGCTGCGCGCAAAGCGGAAGCTCATGAGCAATGCCCGTGCTTTGCGCTCGATCCACTTTCCCTCGAGCATGGCTGAGCGCGATATCGCGCGCGCACGGCTTGCCTACGAGGAGTGCCTCTACCTGCAGCTGGCGCTGCGCCTGCGCAACGACGGCGGCCTGGTCGATGTGGTGCCCTATGCCCACACCGCGGGCGATCACCTGGCCGCGCTCAAGCAGGCCCTGCCGTTTTCGCTGAGCGACGAGCAGCAGGCCGCGTTCCAGGATATCCTGCGCGATATGTGCGATGGCGGGCGCGTGATGAACCGCCTGCTGCTGGGCGATGTCGGTACCGGTAAGACCGCCGTTGCCGCCTGCGCGCTGGCTGTGGCTGCCGATAGCGGTACGCAGGCCTGCGTTATGGCGCCCACGGGCGTGCTGGCGCGCCAATATGCCGATAAGACCGGCCCTCTGCTCTCGCAGACCGGCATGTCATGGGCGCTTCTGACGGGTGCCACGCCGGCCGCAGAGCGCGAACGCATCCATTCACAGCTGGAATCGGGCGAGCTTGACGTGCTCTTTGGCACCCACGCGGTGCTTTCGGATGACGTTGCGTTCAAGCACCTGTCGCTCGTGGTCATCGATGAGCAGCACCGGTTTGGCGTCGGCCAACGCAACGCCCTGCGCGCGAAGGGCCCCGGTGCCGATCTGCTCGTTATGACGGCAACGCCCATCCCGCGTACGCTGGCGCTTTCGGTCTACGGCGATCTGGACACGAGCATCATCCGCCATCGGCCCGTCCCTGGCGCTGGCGTGACGACGCGTGTTCTCACCGAGTCGAGCCGTGACCTCGCCTATGGAGCCATCCGCGAGGCGCATGAAAAGGGTCAGCAGGCCTACGTGATTTGCCCGCTCGTGGAGCCGAGTGACTCGGCCGATGAGCTTGAAGACGTGCCCGGTATTGCCCGCGACGATGAGGGCCGCGTGACGGTCCCCGTGCCGCTGCACGATACGGCAACCGAGCTCGACCGACTGCGTCTTGCGTTGCCGGGGCTTACCGTCGAGCGCCTTCACGGCCGCATGCTAGCGGGGGAGAAGGATCGGGTCATCGATGCCTTCAAGCGTGGCGAGATCGACGTGCTCGTCTCGACTACGGTGGTCGAGGTAGGCGTCGACGTGCCCAATGCCACCGTCATGGTTATCGAGAACGGCGAGCGCTTTGGTTTGGCTGCCTTGCACCAGCTGCGCGGTCGCGTGGGCCGTGGCAGCGTGTCGGGCACTTGCCTGGTCATGACGCACTCCAAGGGCAACGGCGGCGCATCGGCGGCGCAAGACCGTCTCCAGTCGCTCGAAAAGACGTCGGACGGCTTTACGCTCGCTCAGATGGACCTGCGCCTGCGCCACGAGGGCGAGATCTTGGGCTACCGTCAGCATGGCGGCGTGACCCTGCGCTTTGTGGACCTGGATGCCGACGAGGACTTAATCGAATGGGCCCATTTGGACGCGGTCGAGCTCTTGCGGTATGCTTGCAATCTTGACTCCGTGGCGACACGCCCCTTGCGCGATGCAGTCGCCACGCGTTATCGACATATCTTTAAGGAGGTCAGCGGAGGATGAGAATCATCGGCGGTGAATGGCGCGGCCGCAAGATCGAAGAGCCGCGCGGGCGCGATGTTACCCGTCCCACGACCGATCGCGTGCGCGAGGCGTGTGCGTCGATGGTCATGTCGGCGTTCGACTTTGACTTGGATGAGGTGCGCGTGCTGGATGCCTTTGGTGGCTCCGGTGCCTTAGGGTTAGAGTTGCTCTCGCGTGGCGCCCACTCGCTTACTACGTTCGAGATCGACCGCAATGCCGCCCGCCTGATCACCAAGAATATTGAGTCGCTGTGCCGTGACCGCTCGCGTTGGCGTGTTGTGACCGGCGACGTGCTGGCGAGTGCCTCGCGCGGGCGTGTGCCGGGCGGCCCCTTTGATCTGGTCTTGCTCGACCCACCATATGCTTTTGGCGCCGAGCCGGTCGAGGAGCTGCTGTGCAATCTTGCCCAGCAGGGCTTGCTGGCGCCGGGGGCCTACGCGCTGTTTGAGCATGCCGCGGCCGACGCGGGTGCTCACCCGGCTGGCTTTGAGACCGTGCGGGAGAAGCGCTACGGCATAACCTCGGTTGACTTGCTGCGCTGGGTTGCCGCGGACGAGAACAACGATGCCGACGACAGCAATAATGACGAGGACGTGCCTTCGGAGGATGCCCATGAATGACACCATCAACCGCGTGATCGTCCCGGGCACCTTCGACCCCATCACGTTTGGCCATATCGATGTGATCCGCCGCGCCCGCCGCATCTTTCCCAGCGTGATCGTCGCCGTTGCCGAGTCGCAGGGTAAAAACGGTGTGGGCACCACGTTTATGCTCGATGAGCGCGTGGCGCTGGCCCGCGAGGCGCTCGGCGATATCGACGGCGTCGAGGTCCTGCCCTTCACCGGCCTCTTGGTCGACTTCGCTCGTGAGCAGGGGGCGGGGGCCGTGGTCAAGGGCCTGCGCGCCATGACCGACTTTGAGTACGAGCTACAGCAGGCAGATCTCAACTATCGCTTGGATAACGAGCTGGAGTCCATCTTTGTCATGAGTGCGCCGCAGTACGGCTATATCTCGAGCTCGGTCGTTCGCCAGATCGCCTCACTCGGCAGCGATGTATCGACGTTTGTCCCGCCTAACGTGGTCGAAGCGCTCAGACATCGCTTTTCGTGACGTTTTTTATTGCCTGGTGGCATGTGGTAAACTAGCACGATGATATGTTACCTATGAAAGGAGACCGGATGCCGGGCGAGAATTTTCCTGGCGATAGGATCGTCAGCTTGGTCGATGAGCTCGAAGGGCTGATCGAGGAAGCCAAGCCGCCTTTCGGCAAGAACGCTCAGTTCAAGGTCATCGACGCCGACGTGTTCTTCAACATCCTCGACGAGATCCGCATGAGCTATCCCGAGGAGTGGCAGAAGTCCCGCCGTATCCTTAAGGAGCGCGAGGAGCTTATGGCTTCCGCCGCCGCTCAGGCCGATTCCATCATCGCCGACGCTCAGCAGCAGGCCCTCACCATTGCCGGTGAGCAGGAGATCGTCCGCTTGGCACAGCAGCAGGCCGACGACATCCGCGATCGTGCCCAGCAGTACGAGCGCGAGACGCGTTATGCTGCCGAGGACTACGCAGAGCAGGTCTTTACGCACCTGGAGGAGAACCTCAAGAGCCTGACCGGCACCGTTACCCGTTGCCGTCAGCAGCTCAACGAGGGTGCCGCCCAACAGAATGGTCAGTGGTAATGGCTGAGTTCCCGAGCGTTACCGTCGATCTTTCTGAGCAGCTCGAGTTTCCTGGTGATTCGTATCCGCTGACCGGCAAGGTCGATGTTGCCACCTACACGGTGGGCGAGAAGGAGTACCAGTTACAGGACGGCATCGACTACGACGTTGTCTTTACCAATGCCGGTACCGGTGTCTTGCTCACGGGCATGGTCCGCGCGCACGCCATCGGCGAGTGCGACCGCTGCCTGGAGCCTGCCTCGTTTGATATCGCCGGCGAGATCGAGGAGTTCTACCTCTTTGAGGAGCCCGAGGATCCCGAGGCCTACGAGGACGGCTACGAGCTCCTGGGTGAGGACCGCATCGTCGATCTAGGTGAGCCCATCAATGACGCGGTCGTTATGGACACGCCGTTTGTCGTTCTGTGCAAGCCCGATTGCCGCGGTCTGTGCCCCACTTGCGGTTGCAATCTCAATGTCGAGCAATGCGATTGCGCCGCCCAGGCAGAGGCAGAATGGGCCGCTGCCACGGAAAATCCATTTGCAGCATTGAAGAATCTCAAGCTCGATGAGTAAAACTGTGGTAGTATCGCTACTTGCGCGTAATCGCCACACTGGATAGTTCATAAGGAAGGTCACTATGCCCGTACCTAAACAAAAGCAGGGTCGTATCCGCACTCACACCCGTCGTTCCGCCAACATGAAGATTTCGGCTGCGGCTCAGTCCACGTGCCCCCGTTGCGGCGCTGTCAAGCTTCCGCACCACGTGTGCCCCAGCTGCGGTTTCTACAAGGACCGCGAGGTTATCGTTACCGAGTAACGGTATACTCTGGATGCGATGCCGTTCCAAATGGAACCACAATGGCCGGCTCAATGAGTCGGCCATTTTTGTATAAGGAGTATGTATATGAGTAACGTTCGCGTTTGTGTAGACGTTGTGGGTGGAGACGAGAAGCCTCAGGTTGTCCTCGACGGTATCGAGGCGGCGCTTGCGGCGGATCCCGATATCGAGGTCTTGGCCGTCGGTCCCGCAGAGATCGTGAACCCCTTTGCCGCGGCTCACGCTCGCGTTGAGGCCTTGGAGGCGCCCGATGTCATCGCCATGGATGACGATCCCATTCGAGCCGTGATGACCAAGCGCAAATCCTCGATTGTGCTTGCCTGCCGTGCTATCAAGAAGGGTAACGCGGATGCGTTCTTCTCTGCCGGCTCCACTGGCGCCATGACCGCTGCCGCTACCGCCTACGTGACGCCATTTAGGTATCAGGCCGAGGGCAAGAAGCAGCCGGTGCGCCCGTGCCTCACCAATGCACTGCCCAACCGCGCCGGCCGCCTGACGGTCCTGTGCGACATGGGCGCCAACCCCGATGTCGAGGTCGACGACATGGTGCGTTTTGCCCAGATGGGTAGCGCCTATGCGCGCGTCGTCTTGGGCATTGAG
>CALLSU010000006.1:0-26596 GCA_938011935.1 uncultured Collinsella sp. | reverse complement strand
GTTATCTTCGAAATGCCGTTCAGTAACGGTAGATTTTGAGTCTCAAGTTCATGCCTGCCTGGTCCAAACGAATCAAGGGCCTGTCCATTAAGGAAGAAAATTGCTTCTTGGGTCTCGTGAACAATGAGTTGCGAGCCCGTATTGAAGTCTTCTGAGGGGTGTTTCCAGATAAAAGTTTGGTTATTGCCCTCATATTTGATGACATCCGTGATGCTCATAGTCACCTTGTTTCCATGGTTAGTAATGTTGATTTGCTAAGATAGCCGTCGTTGCTACGACGGCAAAAGTGGTGCTGAGACCCAGGCGCAGGATGTCGCCGGGGTACAGCTGGGCGGGTGCTCCGGAGCTGATGTCGAGTTCGTTGTTGTCGACTGTTCGAATCAGATGCGTGCCGTTGGTCGAACCGAGGTCTTGTGCGTACCAAGCATTGTTCTCGGCGAAGATACGGAGATGCCTGGCGGAGACATCCAGCCCAACATCGGTGACAGCGCCGTCTTCGAGTGCGAGCGCTCCGATGATGGAGCCCATGGCAGAAGGCTCAATGACATAAGGGCCGCCGATGACGAGTTCGTTATCGATCCTGATAAGGCCGATTGCATGTTCGGTGCCTGTTTGTTTTAAATCGCATGGACAGAAAGAAATACTTGAGGGGGTAAACGACCTGACGTTCTCTGCGAATTCAAAGCGGTCCCTGATGTACGCGATAGCACGGGCCGGATCGCACCAACAGGCGGTCGAAACAACGAGCGCGATTGAGATAAGAGCCCTGTCATCTTTGTCTGGCTGGCTGCTGACGAGGCGCGAGGCGGCGTTCCGGTAAAGGAGCCCATTACGCCCACAGGCACCGAGCGCTTGAGCCATCGTGTCAGTCGCTGCCGCAATCATGGTATAGATGTCGGCGTTCGAATACCCTTTTTCCCGTAGCTTGTGCAGGATTTGATTCGATGCGCAGGACCAGTCGGCAAAGTAGCGATCTTCTAGGGAGCCTGGCTGCGAGTGCACAATCGTGCGCGAAAGCCAGCTGGTGTCCTGTGCCATTTGGGCGGTAGGCTGTCCATTTGTTAACGGCAGATCGGATAGTAACAGTTCGGCAAATGCGCGATGGCTCAGGGTAAATGAAGTCTTGAACAGGGAGAACATGACCTCGAGCGGTGTTTGCCGTCTTGGCATGACATTCTCCCTTCCTTGAACTTATTCGCTAAATAAAGGATAAGGGTGCCACTAGCCGATTTTACTGTGCAACAAATTGTATGTCGGCGAGCGGTGGCGCCGCCTGATGTGCTTGCTCTAGCATGAGAGCTGGTTATCTTAGGGGCGCTATCCGATCTCGTTTTGATTAGGATGGCATGACTCAGCCGCCCTTCGGGAAACTGTGTCCCGGAATAGATGTCCAGATTGGGATGTAGCTTCCGCGAGAGATCCGTTGCGGAAACGGTGTCCCAGAATCGGCGTTCGAAACGGGACGCAGTTTCCATAAAAAACAAAACCACGGCGCGCGGCCGGTTATTTCGCCGGCCCGCGCGCCTTCTTGCGTTGAGCTCGGTTGAGGTTTAAAGCTGTGGCTTGCGACCTTTAGGAGCGAGCGGCTCCGTCGACGGGGAGGACGGCGCCCGTGACATAGGAGGACATGTCGCTCGCCAGGAAAACAAAGGCGTTGGCGACATCCTCGGGCTCGCCCATGCGACCCAGCGGAATGGTGGCGATGATGGGCTTGATGACCTCTTCGGGCAGGTTGGCGACCATGTCGGTCTTAGTCACGCCGGGGGCGACGGCGTTGACGCGGATGCCCATGGGGGCGAGCTCGCGCGAGAGCGACTGGACCATACCGTTGACGGCAAACTTGGACGTGGGGTAACCGACGCCGGAGGGCTGGCCGTACTTGGCGACCATCGAGCTTGTGGTAGTGATGGTGCCGCCGTGGCCGGCCTCGGTCATGATCTTGGCGGCAGCCTGGTGGCCATTAAAGACGGCGACGACGTTAAGGTCCATGACCTTTGCGAACTCCTCGGCCGTGTAGTCCAAGAGGGGTGAACGCTGGGAGATACCGGCATTGTTGACGACCGTGTCCAAGCCGCCCATGTCGGCTGCAGTCTGCGTAAAGGCCTCAGTCACGGCCTCGAGCGAGGTGAGATCGCAGGAGCGACCCCAGACCTTGGCGTCGGGATAGGCGGCTGTCAGCTTCTCAACGGCCGTGTCGGCAGTCTCCTGGCGCGAGCCAAAGACGGTGACGGCAGCGCCTTCCTCGATAAAACGGCAGGCGATGGCATAGCCGATACCGCGTGTGCCTCCGGTGATGATTGCTTTCTTGCCCTCGAGCAACATGGTGCTTCCTCTCATCGCGGGCGGACATTCGCAGCACAGCGTAGCGGTAGTCGGAATCGGCCGCGTTTGCATATCGGTGAACGGTAGCCCGCGTTACCGATGAGCGGCTCGCGCAAATATGCTTTGCCGTTGTGCTTAGGGCAGGTGACAAAAGGGCTCCCGTCCCACATCGGACGGGAGCCCTCAAGGCGCGTATTGCTAGGCGAGCGTTGGGCTAGTTCGCCATGACGCCTTCGGTCCAAGCCTCAACGTCCTCGATGCGCAGGACGTTGGCGACCTCGGCCACGCAGCCGACGCTGGCAAGCTCGGCGGCGGCAGCCTGGACGTCCTTCTCGAGCGCGCGGTGCGTCAGGAAGATGACCGAGCAGGCATCGCTGACGCCCGATTTG
The DNA here is from genome assembly GCA_938011935.1 of uncultured Collinsella sp. Taxonomy (GTDB): domain Bacteria; phylum Actinomycetota; class Coriobacteriia; order Coriobacteriales; family Coriobacteriaceae; genus Collinsella. Next base: position 23,885 of record CALLSU010000006.1, on the reverse strand, counting down.
CCGTCCTCGACCTGGTTGATGAGCGAGATCGAGATGTTGTGCTTGGCAAAGATGTCGACCGTCTCGGACAGGGCGCCCACGCGGTCGGCGACTTTCAGGCGCACATAGTACTTGGTCTGGAGCTCGTCCATGGGCTTAAAGGTGAGGTTGTGGCCATAGGGCTCAATCTCGGGCAGCGGAGCCACGCCGCGGCTGATCTGCTCGGAGAGCGACAGGATATCGCCCACGACGGCGCTCGCGGTGGGGAAGGAGCCTGCGCCCGCGCCATAGAACATGGTCTCGCCCACGGCGTCGCCTACCACGTAGACGGCGTTCATGGCGCCGTTGACCTTGGCGAGCATATGGTCTGCGGGGATCAGCGTGGGATGCACGCGAACGTCGACGCCGGCGTCGGTGTTGCGGGCAATGCCGAGCAGCTTAATGGTGTAGCCGAGCTCGCGGGCCTGGGCGATGTCTTCGGCGCCGATGGTGCGGATACCCTGCTGGTACACATCGTCGGTGGTAACGCGGGTGCCAAAGCCGATGGAGGCGAGGATGGCCGTCTTGCTGGCGGCATCGAAGCCGTCGACGTCGGCGGACGGGTCGGCCTCGGCATAGCCCTTGGCCTGCGCGTCGGCAAGCACGTCAGCGTAATCGGCGCCCTCGGCGTCCATGCGCGACAGGATGTAGTTGGTGGTGCCGTTGAGGATGCCGGCGATGGTCAGGATCTTGTTACCCACCAGGTCGTGCTCGAGTGTGCTGACAATGGGGATGCCGCCACCGCAGCTGGCCTCGCACTTAATCTGCACGCCGCACGCACGCGCCTTTTCGGCAAGCGTCTCGACATGGCGGCCCAGCAGGGCCTTGTTGGCGGAGACGACATGCTTGCCGTTCTCGAAGGCAGTGGTGAAGATCTCGGTTGCGGGATGCTCGCCGCCAATCAGCTCGACGACGATGTCGACGGCGGGGTCGGTGACGACATCGTGCCAGTCGCTCGTAAAGGCCTCGCGCTCAATGCCTGCCGCCTCGGCCTGCTCCCAAGCAAGCGCGCAGGCGCGGGTCAGCTTAAGGTCGATGCCGTAGGCTGCCAGGTACTCATCGTGGTGGCTCTTGATCAGACGGGCCACGCCGCCGCCGACGGTTCCCAGACCGATCAGACCGACGTTCACGGTGCGCAGGGGTTCGCTCATAGATAACTCCTTCGTGCATCTTATGGATGGATAAACCGCTTAAAGGTTGAGTGCATTCTAGCGTGAACCGGGGGCGCGTGCTCGCCAGGCAACAGGAGCCGCACAAAACGGCACCCCCGAAACGCTGCGGAAACATTGGAAACACGCTCGCTACAAACGGACTTCCGTAACAAACTGTCAACGTTTGCGCCATAAGGTTTGCCCTGTACCGCAAGACGGCCGCACCGCGGCCAGCGAAAAAGGGGGACACCATGTTCAACATCAACAGCACGCTCAGCCGTAGGAACTTTCTCGCCGGCGCTGCGGCGCTCGGCAGCACCGCCGCACTCGCTGGTTGCTCGTCGGGTGGCTCGGACGGCGGCACCGCCGATGACGGCAAGACCTTCAAGATCGGTGTCATCGGCCCTCTGACCGGCGCCGCGGCAACCTATGGCGTCTCGGCCGAGAAGGGCGCCAAGCTTGCCGCCAAGGATTTCTCGACCAAGGACCTCAAACTCTCGCTTAAGTCCGAGGATGACGTCGCCGACGGCGAGAAGGCTATCAACGCCTTCAATACCCTGTGCGACTGGGGCATGCAGGCGCTCGTCGGCCCCGTCACGACTGGTGCCGCCGTCGCTGTCTCGGGCGAGATTGCCGACGATATGCTCATGGTCACGCCCTCTGCTTCGTCCCTCGACGTCACCAAGGACAAGACCACGGTTTTCCAGGTTTGCTTTACCGACCCCACCATGGGCGCGAGTGCTGCCAAGTTTTTGGCCGAGAAGTATGCAGACGCCAAGATCGCCCTGTTCTACAACTCCGGCGATACGTACAGCTCGGGTGTTGCCGATGCCTTTGCCGAGCAGGCCAAGGAGTCCAAACTTGATATCGTCGATACCGAGACCTTTAAGGACGACTCCTCCACGAGCTTTACCAACCAGCTCACCAAGGCCAAGGAGGCCGGCGCCACGCTCATCTTTGCGCCGATCTACTACACGCCGGCGTCCGTTTTGCTCAAGAACGCCAAGGACATGGGATACGACATGACCCTCATGGGTACCGACGGCATGGACGGCCTGCTCTCCGTTGAGGGCTTCGACACCTCTCTTGCCGAGGGCGTGCTGCTCATGACCCCGTTCTCTGCCGACGATGAGAAGAGCGCCGACTTCGTCAAGGCATATAAGGACGCCTACGACGAGACGCCCAACCAGTTTGCCGCCGATGTCTATGACTGCGTCCATGTGATTGTCGAGGCTATCGATAAGGCAAACATCGACATTACGGCCGACGGCGCCGACATTGCCGGCGATCTTGCCAAGGCCATGCGCAAGATCAAGATCGAGGGTCTGACGGGCGAGCTCACGTGGAACGACGAGGGCCAAGTCGAGAAGCCCGCTACAGCCTATGTGATCCAGGACGGCAAGTACATCGCCGCCTAAGTGCGCATAAAGCGCTACCGGTGAGGCCGTTTTAATCAGGGCAGGGACGCTTGTAACAGAATGGAAACATTACTTTTACACAATAAAGTGGCTAAACTGCATAAACCAATAGAAATACGCATAACTATGGATAAACGGACAAAACAAAAGAAAAGTTGAAATAATCGCCACTTTTCTCAACTAAAGCGTCTACTATTTTGCGAACGCCGAACACGGCGAAGGATGGCCTGTCGGGTAACCAAAACCCGACGAGATTTGAGAGGAGAGCCGCATGTCGAGCCTCACCGGTAAGTCATTGAACCCTGTTATGAATCGCAGGAGCGTTATCGCGAGCGCAGCAGGTCTGGGGGCGATGTCCATTCTAGCTGGCTGCTCCTCCAACGGCGGCGACAGCGGTTCCGCTTCGGGCGACGCTTCGTTTAAGATCGGCACCATCGGCCCGCTGACCGGTGCCGCCGCGTCCTACGGCAAGTCCGTTACCCAGGGCGTCGAGCTTGGCTGCAAGGACTTCTCCACCAAGGAGCTGCCGCTTGCCAGCAAGGCCGAGGACGACCAGGCCGACGGCGAGAAGGCCGTCAACGCCTTTAATACCCTGCTCGACTGGGGCATGCAGGCCCTTGTCGGCCCGACCACCACGGGTGCGTCGGTTGCCGTTGCCGCAGAGTGCGGTAACGACCCCAAGACGTTCATGATCACCCCGTCCGCGTCCTCCGAGGACGTCACCGACGGCAAGGATTGCGTCTTCCAGGTTTGCTTTACCGACCCTAACCAGGGCGTCAACGCTGCCAAGTTCCTGGCGCAGAAGTATGCGGACGAGAAGTTCGTACTGTTCTATAACTCCGGCGACGCCTATTCTTCGGGTATCGCAGATTCCTTTAAGGCCCAGGCCGCTGAGTCTAAGCTCGAGATTGTTGACGAGGAGACCTTTAAGGACGACTCTGCCACGAGCTTTACCAACCAGCTGACCAAGGCCAAGCAGGCCGGCGCCACCATGATCTTTGCGCCGATCTACTACACGCCGGCGTCCGTCCTGCTCAAGAATGCCAAGGACATGGGCTACGACGTCAAGATGATGGGCTGCGACGGCATGGACGGCATCCTGGGCGTTGAGGGCTTCGACACCTCTCTTGCCGAGGGTCTGCTGCTCATGACCCCGTTCTCCGCCGACGACGAGAAGAACGCCGACTTCGTCAACGCTTACAAGGATAAGTACGGCGATACCCCCGACCAGTTTGCCGCCGACGCCTACGATGGCGTGCACGCGGTGGCCGAGGCCCTCAAGGAGGCCGGTCTTGGTGTCGATGCCGACCCGACCGAGGTCGCCGAGAAGCTGCCCAAGGCTATGCTCAAGATTACCGTTGACGGTCTGACCGGCAAGCTCAGCTGGAACGACAAGGGCCAGGTCCAGAAGGACCCGACTGCGTACGTTATCACCGACGGCAAGTACGTACAGGCCTAGTTGGCCGCCTTACATAGAGCGGTTTTTATCCCAAGCAGGGGAGGTTTTGGCCTTCCCTGCTTGCTTGGTATCTAGGGGCAACGTAACGTCCCTGTTTCATACATCAACTGGAAACCTATTCGAAAGGGGGATGTGGAACATGACGGTCTTTATCCAATACCTGGTCAACGGCCTGTCCATGGGCAGCGTCTACGCCATCATCGCGTTGGGCTACACCATGGTCTACGGTATCGCCAAGATGCTGAACTTTGCTCACGGCGACGTCATCATGGTCGGTGCCTATGTCTCGTTCTGCGCCACGTCGTATCTCGGACTCCCGGGTTGGGCATCTGTAATTCTCTCTTGCGCGGTCTGCACGGTTCTCGGTGTCCTCATTGAGGGCCTGGCCTATAAGCCGCTGCGCCAGGCGGGGCCGCTGGCCGTCCTGATCACGGCCATCGGCGTGTCCTACTTCCTGCAGAATGCCGCGCAGCTTCTGTGGGGCGCCACGCCCAAGAACTTCACTTCGCTCGTCACCTTCCCGGTGCCGGAGTTCTTGGCCAAGTTCAACGTGAGCGCCGTATCGCTCGTCACCATCGTCGCCTGTCTGGTTATCATGGCCGGCCTGATGTTCTTTACAGGTAAGACCAAGATGGGCAAAGCCATGCGCGCCGTGTCCGAGGACAAGGCCGCCGCTCAGCTCATGGGCATCAACGTCAACCGCACCATCTCGATGACGTTTGCCATCGGCTCTGCCCTTGCCGCCATCGCCGGTGTGCTGCTGTGCTCCTACTCGCCGGTGCTGCAGCCCACGACGGGTGCCATGCCTGGCATCAAGGCCTTCGACGCCGCCGTCTTCGGCGGTATCGGCTCCATCCCCGGCGCCTTTGTCGGTGGCATTCTCATCGGCATCATCGAGGCGATGGCGCAGGCCTACATTTCCACGAGCCTTGCCAACTCCATCGTCTTTGGTGTTCTGATCATCGTCCTGCTCGTCAAGCCTGCCGGCCTCTTGGGCAAGTACGTCCCCGAGAAGGTGTAGGTGAGCGTTATGAAGTTTCTTAAAGACAAGCAGACGCGTCACGACTTTGTTACGTACGCCATGTGCCTTGTGGCGTTCGCCATCGTGTTCTTTATGCAGTCCAACCACATGATTCCGCGCATGATCGCCGGTCAGCTGGTTCCCATCACGGCCTATATCGTCATGGCCATCTCCCTTAACCTCGTCGTCGGCATCGCGGGCGACTTGTCGCTGGGCCACGCGGGCTTTATGAGTGTCGGTGCCTATACGGGAATCGTTACCGCGGTCGCGCTGGAGAGCGCCGTTCCCTCCGATCCGGTGCGCCTTATCATCAGTATCGTGGTCGGCGCCATCGCTGCCGCCATCCTGGGCTTCTTGATCGGCATCCCGGTCCTGCGCCTGAGCGGCGACTATCTGGCCATCGTGACCCTGGCTTTTGGCGAGATCATCAAAGAGATCGTCACCTGCCTCATTGTGGGCGTCGACTCCCGCGGCCTGCATGTGATCTTTAACATCACGGGTAACTCCACGATCGACGACCTGCACCTGCTCGAGGACGGCACCGCCATCATCAAGGGCGCGCAGGGCGCATCGGGCGTGTCGACCTATTCGACTTTCCTTGCCGGCGCCATCCTGGTCATGGTCGCGCTCGTGATTGTACTCAACCTGGTCCGCAGCCGTACCGGCCGTGCCATTATGGCCGTGCGCGACAACAAGATCGCTGCCGAGTCCGTGGGTATCTCCGTCACCCAGTACCGCATGATCGCCTTCGTGGTTTCCGCCGCTCTCGCCGGTGCTGCCGGAGCCCTCTTCGGCGGTAACTTCTCGCAGCTCTCCGCCACCAAGTTCGACTTCAACACGTCCATCCTCATCCTGGTATTCGTGGTCCTGGGCGGTCTGGGCAATATGCGCGGCTCCGTCATCGCGGCGGCGTTGCTCACGGTGCTTCCCGAGCTGCTCCGTCAGTTCTCGGACTACCGCATGCTCATCTACGCCATCGTGCTGATCCTGGTCATGATCTTTACCAACAACCCGCAGCTCAAGGCGTTCTTCGCACGCATTAAGGACCGCTTTGCTTCCAAGAAGGAGGTGGCAGCCGATGCCCAGTAAATTTGAGTTCAACAAGGGCAAGATGGTCCCGTATCCTTCTGGCGCCATCGTTCCCGACCGCGACCTGGGCCAGCGCCCGGCGCTCGAGTGCATCCACTTGGGCATTGAATTTGGCGGCCTTAAGGCAGTCGACGACTTTAGCCTGACCATCGGTAAGACCGAGATCGCCGGTCTGATCGGTCCCAACGGTGCCGGTAAGACCACGGTCTTCAACCTGCTTACCAAGGTGTACCAGCCCACGCACGGTACCATCCTGCTCGACGGTGAGGACACCTCGGGCAAGTCGGTCTATCAGGTCAACCGCATGGGTATTGCCCGTACCTTCCAGAACATTCGCCTGTTCAACACCATGACGGTGGAGGACAACGTCAAGGTCGGTCTGCACAACCAGGAGCGCTACTCCGGCTTTGAGGGCGTGCTGCGCCTGCCGACGTATTGGAAGCACGAGAAGGCCGCCCACGAGCGCGCCATGGAACTACTGTCCATCTTTGATATGGAGCATCTGGCAAACGAGCAGGCCGGATCGCTGCCTTACGGCGCTCAGCGTCGTCTGGAGATCGTCCGCGCGCTTGCCACCAACCCCAAACTACTGCTGCTCGACGAGCCTGCCGCCGGCATGAACCCGTCCGAGACCGCGGAGCTCATGGAGAACATCGTCAAGATCCGCGACACCTTTGGCATTGCCATCATGCTTATCGAGCACGACATGTCGCTCGTCATGAACATCTGCGAGGGCATCTGCGTGCTCAACTTTGGTAAGGTCATCGCCAAGGGCACGGCCGAGGAAATCCAGAACAACGACGCTGTTATTGAGGCATATCTGGGCAAGCAGGATAAGGGGGAGAACTAAATGGCAGAGCCGATGCTTTCCGTCTACAACATCAACGTCTGGTACGGCGCCATCCACGCCATCAAGGACATCTCCTTTAACGTCAACGAGGGTGAGATTGTGGCCTTGATCGGTGCCAACGGTGCCGGTAAGTCCACGACGCTTAAAACCGTTTCGGGCCTGCTGCGCTCCAAGACCGGTTCCATCAAGTTTATGGGCGAGGACATTACCCATACGCCTGCCGACAAGTTGGTGGGCAAGGGCCTGGCCCAGGTCCCCGAGGGCCGTCGCGCCTTTTTGCAGATGACGGTCGAGGAGAACCTGGAGATGGGCGCCTACACGCAGCCCAAGTCCACGGTTGCTCCGGGCCTTGAGCGCGTCTACGAGCAGTTCCCGCGCCTGAAGGAGCGCCGTCGCCAGGTCGCCGGCACCCTTTCGGGCGGCGAGCAGCAGATGCTCGTTATGGGGCGCGCCCTTATGAGTAACCCTAAACTGCTCATGCTCGATGAGCCCTCTATGGGCTTGGCACCGATTCTGATTGAGCAGATCTTCCAGATCGTCGAGGACCTGCATAAGGCCGGGACCACGGTGCTCTTGGTCGAGCAAAACGCACAGATGGCGCTTTCCATCGCCACACGCGGCTATGTGCTCGAGACCGGCAAGATCACCATGACCGGCACGGGCCAAGAGCTCCTGCACGACGATAACGTCCGCAAAGCCTACCTCGGAGGCTAAGAGGTTCCGCCGTTCTACCGAACGGCGGACCGGCCGACGCTGCGCGGGCGCCCTGATCGACGTGCCGAAGCTCCTCACCCTTGGGGCTATGCCGCGGTACGAGGCCAGGTGGTCATGGTCCGGGAACCTCGCGATGTCGAATGACACCGCGAGGTTCGCCGCCGTCCTCGGCGGCCTCGGCCCCCGAGTGGGCGATCCCCACGCGCTAACGCCTGCAAACAAGGGGATCGCCAAGACGCCGCCGGGCACCTCCGTCATAGACGTGGAAGTGCGGCCGCGCTGAAGCTCTACGCGGTGTCTGCTCGCTTATGTGCGCATCACGAAGGAAGACCAGATCGGTGAGCGGGATTGGCCCGAAGTCGAGAGATTCCCATCAGCCTCTCGTCGGTCGATGACCGGTTCACCACGCAGGAAGAGCGTGACGGAAGGTCTCGCAAAAAGGCTCCGAGCGCGGCGTGCTCATGCCCGTCGTGGTGCGCCCGAAGGGGGGGGCGGCTGCTACGAGCTCGATCATTTGCGAGGATAAGACGAACCAGTCGTTGCAGATCCAATATGGATCTCGCCGACCTCGGCAAGCTGCTCGATGAGTGGAAGCCCTGTCGGGTCGTCTATTTCAACACCACCCAGAATGATGGTGTCATCGTGCAGGTCGATCTGCGTGTTGAACACAGCGAGGTTAAAGCCGGAGGCCACAAATCCGATAGCAGCCAGGACGAGCCCCGTGGCAACAAGCCCACCCGCTACGGCAAGGTAAATCTTTTTTACGCTGGACATGTTTGCACTCCTTCCTATGCCGTGAGCGGCGCCGCTTCAGCGCCCATGCGGCTCTTATTGCCTCGATCTTTCCAGAAGGGCGAAACGACTTTCTTCGCCCAGAGGGCAGAGAGGCGCGCGATCTGCTTGGACGCCGTCCAGGCGCCGGCTCCCGTGAGGAGCGCCACACCGATGGAAGCGAATCCCATTCCCATCGAGGCCAAAACGTACGGAACATGCCCGATAATGATGCCGTCCACGGCGAACAGGAGCCCTACCAGGCCCGCGCCCCCGAATGCCGCGGCCACGATCCACACGCAGAGCGCAAGAACCCAAATACAGATGTAGACTGCAGCGGCAACGGCGACGAACGCGAGCAGCAGCGGAATCCATACCGGAGAGCCCACGATGGCGAGCGCCCATAGAAGTGCCGTGCTCTTGCGCTTGGTCCTCGCGATCGCGCGCGGCACGGCGGGCAGTTCGTCGAGCGTTGCCTCGGCGACCTCACCGGGCGTGCCCATGGCGGCCACAGCCTCGGCCTCCGTCATGCTGTCCTCCATACGGTCGGCGATGGCCTCCGCGTAGAACTCCTGCGTTTCCTTTACCTGATCTGCCGGCAGGCAGGCCAGAAGCTCGCCCAGCCGGTTCAAGAACTCATCGCGCGTCATGGTGCGCCCCCTCCACGTAACGGTAGATCTCCTGCACGGATGGCCATTCGGCGAGGAACTCGGCGATACGCTCGCGCCCGGCGTCCGTGATGCGGTAGTACCTCCGCAGCCGCCCGTTGTGCTCGGCGGAGCGCGCGGTGATGCAGCCCGCCTTCTCCAGGCGCTTGAGCAACGGATAGAGCGTGGATTCCGTGAGCCCCATACTCGCGGGCACGTCCTTCACGATCTGATAGCCGTAGGATTCCTCGCCCGAGACGGCCGCGAGCACGCAGGCCTCGAGGAAGCCGCGCTTCATCTGTGCCTCCATCCGCACACCTCCTTTCGTAGTATACTGTGTAACACCTACTATATGACACATAGTATATGATGTCAACAGTTGTCGTATAGGTAGTCCGGTCTGTCTGTCCCCTGCGGGTACTCATTGGGGACGTACTTAAATGAGTACCCATCGCTCAAGGTGGCACCTGGGGACGTTCCTTATGTGCCGGCACTTTGGGACACTCCTTGTCAAGGTTTTGTTCCATCGTGCGGGTTGCTATTTAACGTGCGACAATGCCGTGTGGAAATCGAAATGTCTCCTGGGGGCTATCTATGCTGTACGAGTTTTGTGCCGAGAACTTTGAGCGTGTGCCGGCGGCTATCGATGCCGGTGCTAAGCGCATCGAGTTGTGCGACAACCTTGCCGTCGGTGGTACCACGCCCTCGGCCGGCGTTATCAGCACTACGGTCAGCTATGCTCACGAGCATGACGCGCGAGTGATGTGCATGATTCGCCCGCGTGGCGGTGACTTTCACTACAACCAGGACGAGCTGCGTATGATGGAGATGGACCTGGGCCTTGCCGTGAGCGCCGGCGTTGACGGCTTGGTCTTTGGCTGCTGCAAGCCCTGCGCTGGCGGATGGGCGCTCGACGAGCTTACGTTGGGCGCCCTCGTGATGGCCGCGGGCTGCGCGACCGAGGAATGCAAGCGTGAGCCCATCGACATCACCTTCCACATGGCGTTTGACCAGCTCTCGCCCGAGGCTCAGCTCGACGCGATTGACATACTCGCCGACTGCGGCATCACACGCATCCTGACGCATGGTGGCGCTGCCGGTACGCCGATCGAGGACAACTTCGAAAACCTGGCCCGCTTAATCGAGTATGCGGGCGACCGCTTGACCATCCTTCCCGGCGGCGGCATTTCCACGGCCAACCGCGATACCGTGGCGGCGGCACTGGGCGTCTCCGAGCTCCATGGCACCAAGATTGTGCCGCTGGAGGTATAACCCGTGGCGCTGGTATTCGATGTTCAGCAGGCGAACGGTAAGCCCGACGACAACCGTCGTCCCGGCACCGCGTGCCCCTTTTGCGATACCGAGTAACTCGCCAATTTCATCCGGCGCGACGGTGACTGCATCTGGCTCGAGAATAAGTTCAAAACCCTGCGCGCCACCCGTCAAACCGTGCTGATCGAGTCGGCCGATCACGATGCCGACCTGGTGATCTATGAGCCGGATGAACTCCACCATGTGATGCGGTTTGCCCTGGGTTGCTGGCAGCAGATGATCGATTCACAGCAGTATCGCAGCGTTCTCATGTACAAGAACGAGGGTCCGCTCTCGGGCGGTAGTCTCGTTCATCCGCACATGCAGATTGTGGGTTTGGAGCAGGAAGACGGCTACACTTCGCTGACTTCTGCCAATTTCGAAGGCATCAATGTCTGGCAACAGGGGAGAATCGCGGTCAACATCTCAACCGAACCGATCATGGGATTCTTTGAGGTCAACGTCTCGGCTCCACAGGGAATCGCCGCCAGCGACGACGCCCGCGACCAAGCCGAAGCGGACCTGTTTGCCGATGCGATTCAGGTGGCCCTGCGCTATATCCTGCACGAGCACCACGGCGGCCGCGCGGAGTCGTACAACTTGTTCTTTTACCACATGGACGGCCGGACCATTGCCAAGGCGCTTCCGCGTTGGGTGGTTTCGCCCTACTTTGTCGGCTATCGTTTGGCCCAGGTTAATGCCGAGACCACGCTCGATATCGATGCAGAGCGTCTGCGTGCGCATCTGGAAACGCTCGTATAGCAAGACTAACACCCGCGTAATGCGGACAGTCTAGCGTCCCATGGCGTCGCGGCCGGCCTCGACGCGCTTGCGCTGGGCGGCGCGCTCCTCGCCGGTCAGTCGCTCAAAGAGATGTCCGATAACCGAGGCGAGCACCTGCTGAAACAGCGTTCCGCACATGACGGGAAACACGACCTCGCCGGGAAAATACTGCGTGGCGATGACGGCGCCCGAAGAGATATTGCGCATGCCGCAGGTAAAGCACATGGTGGTCGTCTCGCTATACGGCAGGTGCAACGCGCGGGCGACCAGAATGCCGACGACAAAGCCGCTGATGGCGAAGGTCAAAATAAAGAGGGCGACTTCCAGGCGCACCGCATTCATGTGCAGCACGTACTCGCTCATGGCGGTGGAGTTGGAGGCGATGACACCCATCATCATGAACTTGCAGGCGGGCGAAAGCGCGGGGGAGAGTTTCTCGTGTCCCCATCCGCGCGTGAACTCGTTGACCACGATGCCGAGCACGGCGGGGATGGCGATCATAAAGGCCATGTTCTGCATCATGCCCGGAACATCGATTGCAACGGTGGCACCCAGCAGGAGCTTAAGCGTGAGCGGAATCGTGACGGGCGAGATGACCGAGGACGTCAGGATGATGGTGAGCGCGAGCGGGCCGTTGCCGCCGAACATGCTGATCCACATAAAAGCGGTGACGGCCACGGGCACGCTGTATTCGAGCACAATGCCGCAGACAAGGTTGGGGTTGGAGCCAAAGAAGAGTGACCCCATGGCATACGCCGCGATGGGAATAAGCACCGCCGAGACGAGCAGCGCCAAGACTAGGTGCAACGGACGGCGGAACACCTCGGTTACCTGGTGAAAGGTGTTGCTGAGCGCACCCTGAAACGTCATAAAGGCAAACAAGGTGGGAACGATGGGCTTGAGTACGCCAATCTGTTGGGGAAAGAGCACGCCGAGTGCCACGCAAATCGGAACGATGACCTGCATGTGCCCCGCGAGAAACTTGCCCAGTCCAACCCATTGCTTCATATGCGCTTGTGACTCCCTTTGCCCGTGAACCCGTTTTGAATGGATATGCTAGACGCTCGCATGCGTCCGTGCGTCAGAAACGCTCGAATATTTCGGGGCTATTACCGGCATCGTTTACCGAAACCGCGGCGTGCTGCGGCGATTTGCGTCTGCTCTGCACGGTATAATAAATCCGTTCAACAGATCTGCCTGCCGAAGCGGGCATACACAGAGGACTCATCGCTATGAACCGTGAGAGGTATCGCGGCGACCTGCCCCTATCGGGGGTGGGCGCCTATGTCATCGCTTAAGACGACGCATCGCTGGGCGGTCGCTCAGCAAAACCCCGAGCTCGAAAAGGAGCTTTCGGCTGGCCTGGGCATTCCCGGGCTGGTGGCGCGTATTATGGTCGCGCACGGCATTACATCCATCGAAGAAGGTCAGCTGTTTTTGACGCCTTCGCTCGATCGCGACTGGGCCGACCCACTCATTATCCCGGGCATGTCGGTCGTTGCCGACCGCGTCGAGCGTGCTATTTGCAACCACGAGCACATTGCGGTCTTTGGCGATTTTGACGTTGACGGTATTACGTCGACCTGCCTGTTGACCGAGGCACTGCGCACGTTTGGCGCCGATGTCACGCCGTTTATTCCGCATCGCTTTGACGAGGGCTACGGTCTTTCGCGCGCGGCGCTCGACCGCGTTAACGAGCTCGCTCGCCCTCAGCTGATCGTGACCGTCGATAACGGTATTGCCGCCAAGGAAGAAGTCTCCTATCTGGAGAGCCTGGGGATCGATTTGGTGGTCACGGACCATCACGAGCCTTCCGACCAGGTGCCGCAGGGCGTGCCCCTGACCGACCCCAAGCTCGAGGACGAGGGCCCCTCGCGCGAGCTTGCCGGTGCCGGCGTGGCACTCAAGCTGGTGCAGGTCCTGGGCGAGCGTTTGGGCAAGCCGTCGTATTGGCGTTCGCTGATCGAGGTCGCGGCACTGGGCACCGTGTCCGACATGATGCCGCTCACGCCCGAGAATCGCGCACTGGTCGCCGAGGGCATCCAGCAGATGCGCGTGACGGCCCGTCCCGGCTATATCGCGCTTGCCGCACTTGCCAAGGCCGACCTTTCTACCATTACGGCCGACGGCCTGTCGTTTTCGCTCATCCCTCGTCTGAATGCTGCCGGCCGCATGGCTGATCCCAAGCTGGCGCTCGACCTGCTGCTTGCCCGTGATCCTATCGAAGCAAGTGCACTGGTAGCCGAGCTCGAGGAAATCAATCGCCAACGCCGTGAGATCGAGGCGGAGCTCACGCGCGATGCCATGGCGAAGGTCGAGGAGACTTATGACGGCGGGCGCGCAATCGTCGTGGGCGGCGAGGGCTGGCACGAGGGCGTCAAAGGCATCGTGGCGAGCCGCTTGACCAATCGCTATCACGTGCCGGCGCTGCTGTTCTCGATCGAGGACGGTATCGCGCGCGGCTCTGGTCGCTCGGTGGGCAAAGTTAACCTGTTTGACGCCGTCGAGCGTTGTTCCGACCTGCTGATTCGTCGCGGCGGACATGCCGGTGCGGTGGGTGTGACCATCGAGGCATCCAAGCTCGATGAGTTCCGCCGCCGCCTTTCCGCCGTGCTATCGGAGCTTTCCGCCGAGGACTTTGAAGGCACCGACGAGGTCGCCGCCACCGTCGACCTTTCCGAGCTGAATATCGAGACCATCGAGCAGATCTCCCGTCTTGAGCCGTTTGGCCAGGGCAACAAGGTGCCGCTGCTGGCTGCCGAGGGCGTGACGATGTGCGACCGCGCCGTGGTGGGCAAAACCGGCGAGCACATGCGCTTTGTGGCGACCGATGGCGCCGCGAGTGTGCCGGCCATTATGTTCCGCGTGCCGCAAATCGATAAGCTCATCAACTGCGATAGCGCTGTCGACTTGGTGTTCGAGGCCGTTGCCGAGCATTGGCAGGGGCGTGTGAAGCCCAAGCTCATGATCAAGGATGTTCTGGTTCGCGATACCACGCTGCCCAGCGTCGATGATCCGGCATGCGAGCTTCGTCGTGGCGTGCAGCCGGCGGATTCCGGCCTGCGCCTGGAGTCGCGTAAGCGCGAGACGCTCGCCCAGCTTTCCTATACCGAGCTCACGCGCTCGCTTATCCATAGCTTTATCGGATCGAACCAGCCGCACCGCGCGCAGGTTGAGGCGCTCGATGCCTTGGCCGACCACCAGAGCGTCTTGGCCGTTATGGGAACGGGCCGCGGCAAGTCTCTCATCTTCCATGTACATGCTGCGCGCGAGGCTGTCCTTCGCGGACGTGCGAGCATCTTTGTCTATCCGCTGCGCGCGCTTGTTGCCGACCAGGCCTATCACCTCTCGTCGACGATGGCAGCGCTTGGCATTGGCGTTGGCGTGCTGACCGGCGAGACCGTGGAGGCCGCACGCGATGATGTGTTCGCCGGCCTAGCTTCGGGCCGCACCGGTATCGTGCTCACGACGCCCGAGTTCCTATCTATCCACCGTGACCGCTTCGCGCGTTCGGGCCGCATCGGCTTTGTCGTTATCGATGAGGCGCACCACGCCGGCCTTGCCAAGGGCGGCGACCGCAGCGCCTATCTCGACATGCCCGATATCCTCAAAGCCCTGGGCGACCCGGTTGTTATGGCTGCGACGGCCACCGCGACGGCTCCGGTCGTGGCCGAGCTTGCCCGCATGCTGCCGATTACTCGCACGGTGGTCGACGAGACGGTGCGCGAGAACCTGCAGCTCGAGGACGACCGCGACCTTGCGAGCCGCGAGAACCGTTTGGTGTCGATCGTGGCAACGGGGGAGAAGACCGTCATTTACGTCAATTCGCGCGACCAGTCCGTGGCGCTCGCCAAGACGTTGCGCAAGCGTGTGCCCGATTGCGCAACCCATATCGCGTTCTATAACGCGGGGCTTGCGCGCTCCGATCGCCGCCGCGTGGAGGAAGCATTCCGAGACGGAAGCCTCAGCTGCATCGTCTCGACCTCTGCCTTTGGCGAGGGTGTCAATCTGCCCGATATCCGCCATGTCGTGCTGTACCACATGCCGTTTGGCGCCATTGAGTTCAACCAGATGAGCGGGCGTGCCGGTCGTGACGGACAGCCCGCCGTGATCCACCTGCTCTATTCGTCGCGCGACGCCCGCATCAACGAGCGCCTGCTCGACTGCTACGCACCCGAGCGCGACGAACTCGTCACACTCTATCGTGCGTTGCAGACCATGTGGCGCTCCAACCGCGGTAAGACCGGGGATGATTCATTCTGCGCAAGCGATATCGACATCGCGCAGATGTGCCTTGCCATCGATGCTCGCACGCCGGTCGACGAGCGCTCGGTGGAAAGTGGCCTGGGAATCTTCGAAGAGCTTGGTTTCTGTCGCGTTTCGGGGTTTGACGACACCCGTCGCATCGCGATGGCCGAAAACCCCGGCCGTGTGCAATTGAGCAGGTCAATTCGCTATTTGGAGGGCTTGCGCTCGCGCATGGAGTTCTCGGCTTTCCGGAGTTGGGCGCTCGATTCGTGCGCTTCTGATATGCTAGCCAAAGTTAACCGCCCGATCGTACCGCGGGCCTAGGGGAAGGGGACCTCGATGGATGCCGCAGCCCGTACCGCCCATGATTCCGCCCTCCAGCCGTTCTCGGAGATGGAGCACTATAAGCATGCCGATGAGCTGCCGCCCGAGATTATGGCGGACAGCTACGACAAGCTGGAGCGCCTGTGCCTCAAATATATGAATGAGGACGACTTTTCTAAGGTGGAGCAGGCCTATTGCTTTGCTGCCGAGAAGCACTGCAACCAAAAGCGCCGCTCGGGTGAGATGTACATCAACCATCCCGTCGAGGTGGCCATCATTTTGGCCGATCTCAAGATGGACTGTGACGTGGTGTGCGCCGCGCTGCTACACGATACCGTCGAGGATACCGAGACCTCGCTTGCCGATGTTTCCGACCTGTTTGGCGATACGGTGGCCGAGCTCGTCGATGGCGTGACCAAGCTCACCAACATCGAAGTCGACAGCATGGACGAGAAACAGGCCCTCACGCTGCGCAAGATGTTCCTCGCCATGTCCAAGGACATCCGCGTCATCATCGTTAAGCTTGCCGACCGTCTGCACAACATGCGAACGCTGGCAGCCCTGCGCGAGGATCGTCGCCTGTTTAAGGCGCGCGAGACCATGGACGTGTACGCGCCCTTGGCCGACCGCCTGGGCATGAGCTCTATTAAGTGGGAACTCGAGGACCTGTCCTTCTTCTACCTGGAGCCCGATGCCTACCAGCGCATCGCGCGCATGGTGGCTGAGTCGCGCGAGGTCCGCGAGCGCTACCTTGCCGAGACCATCAAGACGCTTACCGATGAGCTCAACCGCATTGGTCTAGAGGACTTCCAGATCAACGGCCGTTCCAAGCACTATTGGTCCATCTACCAAAAGATGAAGCGCAAGGGCAAGGAATTCTCCGAGATCTACGACCTGGTGGCACTGCGCGTCATCACGCATTCGGTGCGCGATTGCTACTCCACGCTCGGCGCGGTGCATACGCTGTGGCACCCCATGCCCGGTCGCTTTAAAGATTATATCGCCATGCCCAAGGTCAATAACTACCAGTCGCTCCATACGACGGTTATCGGCCCCACGGCCCGCCCGCTCGAGATTCAGATTCGAACCTATGAGATGCATGAGCAGGCCGAGTACGGCATTGCCGCCCACTGGCTATATAAGAAGTCGGGCGGATCGTCTGCTTCCAAGACCAATGACGCTCAACGTTTGGACGACCAGATCAACTGGCTCAAGCATTCGCTCGATTGGGCGGCTTCCGACGAGATCACCGATGCCAAGGAATACCTGCATTCGCTGAAGGTCGACCTCTTCGATCAGGAGATCTTTGTCTTTACGCCCAAGGGCGAGGTCATGGCGCTTCGTGCCGGCTCCACGCCGCTCGACTTTGCCTACGCCGTTCACACCGAGGTGGGAAACCATTGCGTCGGCGCCAAAATCAACGGTGCGGTGGCTCCGCTCACGCACGAGATTAAGACGGGTGACCGTGTCGAGATTCTGACTAACAAGAGTTCCAAGCCGTCGCGTGATTGGCTCAAGATCGTTAAGACACCTTCCGCCAAGTCAAAGATCCGCCGCTATTTTGCCGCTGCGACCAAGGACGACGACGCTGCTGCTGGTCGCGATATGCTGGCTAAGGACCTGCGTAAGCGTGGCTATGGCATTTCTACGCCGCGTTCGACGCGTGCGCTCAACGCCGTGGCGGAGCAGTTTAACTTCAAGCAGCTCGAGGACCTGTTTGCCGCCGTCGGCGCCGGCAAGGTTGCCCCGCGCGCTGTGGGCAATAAGGTCGAGCAAATCTTGGACCCCAAGCCCGAGGAACAGCTCACCAAGGCCGAGGCTATCGCCGAGGTCGTGAAGCAGCCTGCTCGCGGCTCCAACCGCAAGCCGCAAAAGCGCGGCAAGAGCGCCAGTAACGGCATTATCGTCAAGGGCGAGAGCAACAGCGGCCTACTGGTCCGTCTGGCTCATTGCTGCAACCCCGTGACGGGCGACGACATCGTCGGCTTCATCACGCGCGGTCGTGGCGTTTCGGTGCATCGCGCCAACTGTCCCAACGTCAAGGGTCTTATGGAGCATCCCGAGCGCATGATCGAAGTGGAGTGGGACGGCGCTGCCGACACCCTCTTCCAGGTCGAGATCGTGGTCGAGTGCCTGGACCGCATGGGCCTGCTCAAGGATGTCACCATTGCCATTGGCGATGCGGGCGGCAATATCCTTTCTGCCGCCACGTCGACCAACCGCGAGGGTATTGCAGCCCTGCGCTTTATGGTCGAGATCTCGGACGCGAGTGGTCTGGATCCGCTGCTGGCCTCCATCAGCAGCGTTGACTCGGTCTACGACGCGCGCCGCCTGATGCCCGGTGAGGGTGGAGCCCAGCTTAAGCGCCGCGTTTAGTCGCGACGAACGTGTCACATTATCGATATTCGCTACACTCGAGGCATCGTTTGATGCCTCGAGTTCTATAGAGAGGAGAGGGACATGAGTGCTGTGTCCTTGGATTTAACTCCCAAGGGAACGGTCGAGATCGAGACGCTCGTAAACGGTCCCATTCAGACCAATAGCTATGCTGTTATTTCGGACAATGAGTGCGTGATTATCGATCCCGCATGGGAAGGCGAACGCCTGGTGGAGCATATTCGAGCCGAGCATCCCGGCGTACGCGTGTTTGGCGCCATATGCACTCATGGCCATGCCGATCATGTTGGTGGTGTTGCAGGCGTGCGAACCACCGTTGGCGAGGGCTGCCAGTATGAGCTGTGTGCTAAGGATGTGGCGGTGCCGCATGCGAACATCGAGGAACAGCGAGCTATGTGGGGCATTGAGACGCCTGACCCCGGGGAGCCGACGCACCTGCTCGCCGAGGGAGATGCTATCAAGGTGGGCGATATCTACCTGCAGGTGATCGAGACGCCAGGGCATACGCCGGGCGGGATCGTCTTGTTTGCTGCCACCGAGCAGGGGAACATTGCCTTTGTGGGCGACACCCTGTTTCCGGGTGGGCACGGCCGCACCGATCTTTCTGGAGGAGACGAGGCGGCGATTCTGCGCTCGCTCTCCAAGCTCGCCCGGCTTCTCCCGCCCGATACCGTTTGCCTAACCGGTCATGGCGATTCGACCACCATGGCACGCGAGCTCATGCAGAACCCTTTCATGCAGATTTAGCTTAATAGTCGGCTTTTGAAGCACGAGAAGCGTCCAAACGTCAAGCTATTTTTCCCCAACGGGTCGATTTCGTAGGGCAAACGGTCAAAAAAGTCTGTTTGGACGATATTCGTGAACAAACGAACGTTTATGCTCGGGTGCGCCGTGGTAAAATCTCAGGCGTTATCGGAGCAACCTTACAGGAGGTTTCTTTTATGCTCGTCAACGCAGCAGACATGCTCAAGAAGGCCGAGGCCGGCAAGTACGGTCTTGGTGCCTTCAACACCAACAACCTCGAGTGGACCCTGGCTATTCTCCAGGCCGCCGAGGAGGCCAAGTCTCCGCTGATCCTTCAGTGCACCGCTGGTGCCGCTAAGTGGATGGGCGGTTTCAAGGTCTGCGCCGACATGGTCAAGGCTGCCGTCGAGGCCACGGGCGTTACCGTTCCCGTCGCCCTTCACCTCGATCACGGTTCTTACGAGGACTGCTTCAAGTGCATCGAGGCCGGCTTCACGTCCATCATGTATGACGGCTCTCACGAGGAGACCTTCCAGCTTAACCTCGACCGCACCAAGGAGCTCGTTGAGCTTGCCCACTCCAAGGGCATGTCCATCGAGGCCGAGGTCGGCGGCATCGGCGGCACCGAGGACGGCGTGACCTCCAGCGGCGAGCTCGCTGATCCTGCTGAGTGCAAGCAGATCGCTGACCTGGGTGTCGACTTCCTCGCCTGCGGCATCGGCAACATCCACGGCGTGTACCCCGCCGACTGGGCTGGTCTTTCCTTCGAGCGTCTGGGCGAGATTAAGGCCCAGACCGGTGACCTGCCCCTCGTTCTGCACGGTGGCACCGGCATCCCCGAGGATCAGATCAAGAAGGCCATCTCCCTGGGCATCTCCAAGATCAACGTCAACACCGACCTGCAGCTCGTCTTCGCCAAGGGCGTCCGCGAGTACATCGAGGCTGGCAAGGATCAGCAGGGCAAGGGCTTTGACCCCCGCAAGCTCCTCAAGCCTGGTCGCGACAACATCGTTGCCCGCACCAAGGAGCTCATGGAGGAGTTTGGCTCCGTCAACAAGGCGTAAGTAGCGGTTTAACTTCCCGCCGGAGGCCCCGTTTCCCCTACGCTGCTTCCCTCGCGCTCACCTGGCTTCGCCAGAAGTCGCGCCAAGGAAACAGTTCCGGGGGGCGGGGCTTCCTTCGTTTAACGCCGCAGGGTTACTGGGCTGAATTCATTTTTATAGGCACCGTTTATCGGTGTTGATGGCTCCCTTGTTGGGGCTTTCTTTTTATCTCGCTACAATGGGCTTCAAGCGTTCTAGTGACTTGGAGTTTTGGTATGGCTGTTATTAATGTGCTGCCTTCGGATGGGAAGGTTATTGACGAGGGTCCAGTTGGTTGCTCTGCTGATGTTTGCTGTGATGACTTTCGTCATCTCGATGTTGGACTGCCGCCCGAGATTCTTCGTCTTATGGATGCCGGGTATTTGACGCAGGCTGTTGCTGCCTGCGATCGCCTTTTGGAGCAGAACCCCGAGCCTTCGCTGGCTGCTTGTGTTCGTGCCGAGCGGTATCGCATGCTCGAGACGCCGCTTCATTTTTCGGTGTCGCGCGACCAGGCTATTGCGATGATTCGCGAGGAGTGGCCAGAGTTTACCGAAGAGCAGTTTGATGACCTGATTAATCGTAAGCGTATTGACTGGCGCTTTATCGATGGCGAACTGTTCGTTCTCGACAACTTCCTCGATTCGCTTCGCGTATATCCCAAAGAGGTTCCCGGCATGCGGCCCGATTCTACGGACGGAATAGCACTGCGCAACGAGATGCTCAAGGAGATGGAGTCACAAAACGGATTGGCTCGCGTCATTACGCTTAAAGCGTCCGTGTCTGTCCCCGGCGCTCTGGAAGGGGAGACCGTTCGCGCGTGGCTACCCGTTGCCGCCGCCTGTCGTCAACAGTCTCATATCGAGGTTCTCGATATGACGCCGGAGGGTGCTGTTGCCCCCGCGAATGCTTCGGCGCGTACCGCCTCGTGGTCTTCTTCGAGTGAGCGCTCATTCTCGGTGACCTATCGCTATCAAATTGATGCCGCTTATCGTGATGTCTATGGGGGTGCGCTTCCGGTGCATCCTTGCATGGACGCGCCACTGCCCGTGGACACCTCCGAGGACCGTCCGCACATTGCATTCACGCCGTATCTACAGCAGCTGACAGCCCGTGTCATTGACGGGCTCGAGGATCCGCTCGATCGCGCCCGTGCTATCTATGATTACCTGACGCAGTACATCGACTATCGCTATCAGCCGCCGTACTTGCTTTTGGGATCTATTGCCGATGACTGCGCGCATTCGCTCCGCGGCGATTGCGGCGTTATGGCGCTCACGTTTATCACCATGTGCCGTATCGCGGGCGTGCCTGCCCGTTGGCAGAGCGGCCTGTATGTTGCGCCCGATTCGGTGGGGTCGCACGACTGGGCAGAGTTCTATACGCCGCAGACCGGATGGCTCAACGCCGACGTGTCATTTGGATCTTCTGCTCGCAGGATGGGGGAGGAGTGGCGCCGCCGTCACTACTTTGGCAATCTCGACCCGTGGCGTATGGTGGCCAACAATCGATTCCAGGCAGAGTTTGAGCCCTCTTTCGACGGCATGCGCGAGGACCCTTACGATAACCAGATGGGTGAGGCTTCGGTCGACGGTCGCGGATGCCGTCGGCGCGAGATGCTCCGCACGGTCGAACTCATCGAAATGCTCGAAGTTCCATTTTCGGACTAATCGGTAGAAAGCTGTGATAAACTAACTCACGCATTGCGTGCCCGAGTGGCGGAATTGGCAGACGCAGTGGACTCAAAATCCACCGTTGGCAACAACGTGCGAGTTCGAGTCTCGCCTCGGGCACCATACATGCAAGTGAGCGTTCAAGGGGGTTGCGGCCCCCTTTTTCGTGCCGAACTCGCGTGAGCGCGCGAAGCGTTAAGCAAACAGGCCTGTGGCCTGTTTGTAGCGGAGCGTGGCGAGGGCGCCACGCGCCCGAAGCCCGGGGCTTCGCGAAGCGAAGGCCCTTCGAGTCTCGCCTCGAGCACCATACATGCAAGCGAGCGTTCAAGGGGGTCAAGGTCCCTTTTTCGTGTACGTAATGTGATAACGCGCTGTACGTGTTATTATTCGCAAGGCGTTGTTCCCACAATGCCCTAAAGAGGAACCTGAGGGTTCCCACCTTTTGGCGCCAATGAGCAGCTGACTGGTCATACAACTTAGATTCCCTTCCTCAAATCGAGGAAGTCTATGTGTACGACCTGGTTGCTGAGAAGCGCCGGGTTATTTTTTTATGAATGGAGGTAGGGAAAATAGCTAAGTCTGATGACACCCGCATCAACGACGAGATCACTGCATCTTCGTGTCGTTTGATTGGCGTCGATGGCTCTCAGCTCGGCCTGTTCGCCATCCGCGATGCCCAGCGCGTCGCCGACGATCAGGGTCTCGACCTGGTCGAGATCGCTCCCAACGCGGAGCCGCCGGTCTGCAAGGTCATGGACTACGGTAAGTTCAAGTACCAGCAGGCCATGAAGGCCAAGGCTGCTCGTAAGAACCAGTCCAAGGTCGAGGTCAAGGAAATGAAGTTCCGACCCAAGATCGACGTTGGCGACTACGAGACCAAGAAGGGCCACGTTCTGCGTTTCCTCAAGAAGGGCGCACGCGTTAAGATAACCATCATGTTCCGCGGCCGTGAGATGGCTCACCCGGAGCAGGGCCTTAACGTTCTCGAGCGTCTCGCCGAGGATCTCAAGCCTTACGCTACGGTCGAGTCCAAGCCTAAGATGGAAGGCCGTAACATGCTTATGCTGCTCGCCCCGATTAAGGGCGCCTTCGATGAGGATAAAGCGGCAAGCGATAGCAAGTAACTAGTGTTTTGTAACCGATTAAGGAGTATTTCATGCCTAAGATGAAGTCCCACAGCGGCACCAAGAAGCGTTTCCGCAAGACTGGTACCGGCAAGCTTATGCGCGCCAAGGCTTTCAAGAGCCATATCCTGAGCAAGAAGTCCACCAAGCGTAAGCGTGGCTTCCGTCAGGAGACCGAGATCGCCGCTGCCGACCGCAAGGTCATCAAGTCGCGTCTCGCCTAAGTTCGCGTTCCCGTTTTTCGTTTTACCGTCTAGGAGTTGATAGAACATGGCACGTATTAAGCGCGCTGTTGCCGCCAAGAAGAAGCGCCGTACCGTTATGCACCGTGCGAAGGGTTACTACGGTGCCGCTTCGCGTACTTACAAGCATGCTAAAGAGCAGGTCCAGCACTCCCTGCAGTATCAGTATCGTGATCGCCGCAACAAGAAGCGCGAGATCCGTTCTCTCTGGATCACCCGTATCAACGCTGCTGCTCGCCTGAACGACATCTCTTACTCTCAGTTCATGCACGGCCTGAAAGTTGCCGGCATCGAGCTCGACCGCAAGGTCCTGGCTCAGATGGCTTACGAGGACATCGAGTCCTTCAACGAGCTGGCTGCCATTGCCAAGAAGGCTCTCGAGGCCTAATAGATTCTCTTGAATCGCTAGGGGAGTGTCGCGTTGTGCGCGGCGCTCCCTCTTTTTATCTGAAGCGCGGTTTACATTGCTAAAAGCGCGGGTAGATAGACACTTACAGGTGACCGATCTCTATATATTTCTAAACCAAAGGGTCATCATCTGATACGTGCGGAAGATCCGCACCAGTCTTTCTATTAGCTATAGAAAGCGATATGTTGTGTAGGACTTGTGAAGAGTGGAATTGACGACCCACAGGGCTTCGCGGTCTGGCAATATATCTCCTTGCCGCGCGGCCCGGTCGGACCGGATCAGCCGCCAGGCGTGCACCTTGAGAACCGGATACTGCGAGGATGGACACATTCAGTGTCGCATCCGGGCAGACATCGAACCATTTGAAATGGTCTAACTTGGATTTGTTTTTCGCAAGGCCGCCGAGAGGC
>CALLSU010000005.1:0-2148 GCA_938011935.1 uncultured Collinsella sp. | reverse complement strand
GTATGCGGAGTGAGATAAGTAGAGAGGTAGACCACACGGTCGAACTCATAAGCCTGGTCCAGGTGGCGCAGCAGCTCTTTCCACGAGCCGTGGGGCGATGACTCGCGCTGCGCATCATCTGCGGCTACAACCTGAACATGGTCACCGGGGAACGCCTTGGCACAAAAGTCGTCGTCAACATACGCGGTATTGCCAACAACCAGCACCTCCATGACGCGTCCCTTCCCTTAAATTCCACTTTTTCCATATTCAAACATGCGTATTGTACGCTGTCAACGCAAGGCGAGACGCCTTTAAGGCTGTGTTAAGAACATCTTCAGAGGATGGGGTGAGGAGCACCTTACCGTGAGCCGCCCTCAATCGTTGTACGGTTAATCTCGAGAATTTAATCTGGAGCTTTAATACCTCGATAGAATCTCATCTCTATTATCTTTGAGATACTCGTCCAAATCCGGCACAGCAAATTGAACATAGCCCCTCTGAGGCGCCTGGATAACTTCTCGTGAAAGCAGCTTGGCCCTAACAGAACTCAGCTCTCTCGTCTTTTTACCAAGGCGTTTGGCTAAATCCGAGGTCTTGGATTGCCTACTATCCTCGCACATGGCATACAGGTAGTTGATTTCATTACGGGAAAGACCCGAAATTTCAGGCTCGTGGACCACGTCGTGGAAACGAGCTTCGGCAAGCAGGATACCTTCATCAACATCGCGCTCACTAACGAGAGTTGATTTTTCCCGATGAAGGTTGGCGCGCTGCCAGATTGAATACCCAACAAGTTGAACTAAATACGCATAACCTTTTGTTGCTCTCGCCGCTTTTGATAGCAAATCCCCGTCGAGAGAAAGACCGGTCGCGTTAAAGCTATCACTCAAAGAAAGTGCAATCTCGATTTGATTGATAGGAGCAAGGTCTTCAGGAACCGCGCGACGAAGAAAAGTAAGTGCCTTGCCGTTAATAAGATCCATAACGCCCGATGGCAATCCGGCAAAGGCAAGAGCGATGTTGACTTTCTCCCCAATGAGTAATTGAACTGTTGAGGCAATAATACGCATTTCCTCAACTGGGGCATCTTGGACTTCATCAACAGCGATGAACAGACCCTTTGAGCCCTGCGTAATCTGCTTTAGTTTTGCCCGAAGGCTCATTTCGCTTGAAGAAATGTCCAACTTGGCAGAAGCAATACCAACGTTAACGCCAAGCGAAGCGGAGGAAAAAGTCAGTTGGTCTTGAATCTGCTCCATAAGATCGTGCGACAAACGCGGACCAGCCGAAACAACAACGGCCTTCCAACCCAGTTCAATCGCTCGGTCGCGCAGATCGCAAAGAAGAACCGTTTTCCCCGACCCGCGCGGGCCTGTAATTCGCATAAGACGTGCGGGGGCGCCAACGCCGGACATGAGACCCTCCACGAACTCGAGAGAGATATCATCACGACCGATGATTCGAGGAGGCTCCGCACCGGCGGTCGGACGAAATGGATTGTAGAACTTGGCTTTGTCCATAACCAGAATCCTCAGGCAAACGTCGCTTATATAGATTTATAAACTAGTATATATGTATATATAGCTTTATAAGCGGCTATACAATCGATAATGTAAAGAGAATTCATTGAATTAGGGGATACATTCAGGCAAAACTAACCCAACGAAACAAAAATGTGGAAATAAATGCTCAATCGTAGCCAGGCGATCACCAACGCCGATCCTGCACGTGCAATAAGCGCAGAGATGGCCCCGCTCCGCAAGCAAGGCCTCCAGAACTTCTCGCTTGCTCTCTCCGCGCAACGCTGTGTAATTAAACGTCGTATCGGGGGTGTTGCGTATGGCCCTCTTGGAACAAATCGAACAATCGACCCGCCTCTTCAGGTCGAGAGGATGCGCCCAGGACGGTGTTGAGAATATCCCCGGCATCGCGTCCACGCGTTTCCATAGCAGGCACCGTTGCAGCGTCCTCTCCAAGAATGCGGATGTTACCGCGAGGTACCGACGCCACCACAACAGGTGAATGCGTTGTAAGTATAAACTGTACGTTTGGAAATATGCGAACCAGGTCCTCGAGAATCCGCGCCTGCCAGCGGGGATGCAAATGAAGGTCAATCTCATCGATCATAACAACAACGTATGGCCAACCACTTCAGACTTCAATTGT
>CALLSU010000004.1:0-5773 GCA_938011935.1 uncultured Collinsella sp. | reverse complement strand
ATCGAGTGGCTGCTCGTGAAGCTCGACCGCCTGGGCCGCCGCATCGACAACCGCCCGCTCACAGCCGAGAGCGAAACCGTAGCCAAGGCTCCTGAGGTGTAGGGCCAAA
Source organism: uncultured Collinsella sp. (assembly GCA_938011935.1). Classification (GTDB taxonomy): domain Bacteria; phylum Actinomycetota; class Coriobacteriia; order Coriobacteriales; family Coriobacteriaceae; genus Collinsella. Next base: position 5,664 of record CALLSU010000004.1, on the reverse strand, counting down.
GCGTTATCACATCGAACCAAATGAGGCGTCCAACGGGGCGCCTCATTTTTTGAGGGTTCGAATCCCCAGCTAACGTTCTTCTAATTAAAAAAAGGGCCCAAATGGAACCCTTCTTCAAATTCATACTGGCGGAGAGCTGGGGATGTCCGGGCATGCTGCGCATGCCCTCCGGCTTCAAAGCCTGACGGCTTTTCGCCCACGGGCTACAAACGCTTTCGCGTTTGCTTAACGCCCGTGCCCTCTCGGGTTCGAATCCCCAGCTAACGTGGTTCAACTAAAAAAGGGTCCCTTTCGGAACCCTTCTTTAAAGTCTTACTGGCGGAGAGCTGGGGATTCGAACCCCAGATGCCCTTTTGGGGCATACTCGCTTAGCAGGCGAGCACCTTCGGCCTCTCGGTCAGCTCTCCGTAACAGCCGTTCTATAGTAACCAAACAGCCAAGGATGAGCAAGAGGAAATTTTCTAATTGCCTAGCAGCCTTTCCTTCTTGAAAGCTTCGCCTACCCCAGCGAGCGGTTGAGGGAGCCGAGCTCGTCGTTGCCCATGGTGCGCCACATTTGGAAGATACAACCGCGCGCCAGGAAAAAGAAACCGTTGTCGACCAGTTGCACAGCGGCATCTGCCAGCTGATTCGTCACGGCGGACACTGGCGGCAGCTCTAGTCCAGCCCTGCGGATGGTCTCGACCGCTTCCTCGAACGTCGGAGGCTCGCTGACGCCCATCTCGTTCATAAGGCCCTGCATTTCTTCCAGCGCGCTGCTGCCCGACTCCTCGCCGCGCGGCACCAGACGGTAACAAGCCAGCGCCAGGTCGAGCTGATCGCAATTCCAATAGGCAAACGCCAAGCGATAGAACAGGTAGCCGATTGCAGAACGATCGCTGGCAATACGTAGGCCGTGGCGCGCCACCTCGATAATCTCGTCAAAGCGCTCCAGACGCGCAAGCACGTTGATGAGCGCAAAGTGCGACTGCATGGACGAGCGCGCCAGATCGTAAAGATGGCGCACCTCGGGCAGTGCTCGTTCAAAGTCCTCTTGCTCGGCGTAAAAGCTGCAGATCTCGTGCTGGGCAAAGTACAGCGCATCGGGCGCACGAAGGATTCGCACAGAGCGGTCTTCTTCCAACACCGGTAGCACCATGCGCACCAGCTGGTTATCGCAAAACTGCGTTTGAACCGGACCTGTCGCCAAAAGCTCGGCGACGGCGCACTTAGCCTCCAACTCCTCAACAAGACGGGAAAAGCCTTCAAAAGCACCTGTACGGTCGACTTTTGCCTGCTCGCGCAATTCAACAACACGGGCCACGTATGGGTCGTCGTCCTCTTCCATGACCTCCAGCTCGTCAGCCGTATCGGCAAGCAGCAGATCGCGCAGCGCCGGCGGCAGCATGCGATGGTCATCACGCGGACGAGCATGAACCTCCGCCGGCTCAATCGTCTCCGGAGCGGTTGACTCATACGCCTCAAGCACACGCTTGCACGGCATATCGTCCATGTCCATGCTCTCAAGATCCTTGGCGACAGGCACGCAATCGGCCAGATAGGCCGCGCGCCCAAAGAAATACGTTGCGACAACGCACTCGCCCTGCTCACTGTCGGGAGCAGCAATCTGCACATAGCAGCGCGTGATGCAGGTGCCCGCGGCAAAACACGCTGCCGCAAGCGTGAGCGCCACGCGCGCATCGTGCTCCGCGGCCCAGATCGTGCGCATGTCCTCGTCCAGCTCGTGCCAGGCGTCATCTTGAGCGTCGTATTCACGTTGCGGCATGGCATCAACGACAGACTGCCCAAACCGAACGAGCATAATCCCCTCGGCAACGTTTGCCCGATAGGTATAGTCGAGCCGCGTGACCACGTTAAGCGCCTCGACAATACGCGCGAAGCGGGTACGCACATCCCACTCACCGCCCGGTTGGCAAGCCACCGTACCCGGTTCGCCCCACGGGTTATCGCTCGAGGCCGTATCGAGCAGTCGGGGAACATCGTTGGTCGTCTTAGCGATATGCCACGCATCGAAGAGCGCGCAGCCCTCAAGGCTCGGCGACGAGGCCGCGGGGACCAATCCAGCCCCGATGCGCTCAAGGATGCCGGAGAGGCGGTTGAGACGGCACTCGATGGCGAGCAGCGTGTCAATCTCGTCCTGCTCCAGCAGACTACGATCAAAATTGAGATAGAAAAGCTTTGAGCGATCGATGCGAGCCAGGCTCATCTCGGACTTAGCGGCGATGGTGCGCAAGCGGGGCAAGTCAATTTCACTCATAAGGGCGGCGGCATAGCGCTCGATACCGCTCGGATTCTCGGCATGGTCAACGCGGTAAAGCAGCGTCTCGATAGCATCAGGGAGCGGTGCCGTGTTAAAGCCCAAAAACACCTCGACCGGCTCGGGCAACTTTACGAGCTTGATCTTGTCGATAACATTTTGCATACCCTCGTCGAGTCCGCCGGCGTCCGCCGTGCTCGCAATGGCATTTTCGGAGTCAGCGAATATCACGTAGCGCAGGAACATCGATGCCATGAACTCGCCGTAAGGAAGGGCGCGGGTCGAATTCCATGTCTCGTGGTCGGACTGCTCGCGCATGGTGCCTTCGGGAGAGCCGGCAGTTCGCGCACGCGGGCGCATTGCGCCGTTGGCTCCCCTCACCATAATCTCGCCAATACTGGAGTCGGACTCGTCAAGGACCAGCTCCATGTCGGGATCCTTGGGCAACGACGCCTCCCGAACAGGGCGGTCAACCTTATAGACCTTGCCCGACACACTCACGTAGCCCAAGAGCGACACGTGGCTTTTGCCGACGAATTCAACGACGTAGCAGGACTCTTTAGGATCCTCGCCAAAAACTTTCCAGACAACGCCGTACGAGCGCCCTGCGGGCTGTTCCGGCATCGACGGAAAACGCTTTTTGGGGTCGAGAAACCTGAGCTTGTATGTCGGACGCTCTGCCACGAAATATCACCCTGATCGGTCGTCTAGAGAAGGAGTGGCCGCGAATGGACCGCGACACCTACTCGAAATCTTACACGAGTCGATAAGAAATAGTCCGCTTGACGCTCGCGCCTCGACCGAGGTTCGAATCCATGGGGTGCCGGCGTAAAAGAAAAGCCCCCGTCGCCGGAGGCTTTAAGTTCAAATGGTGCGGCGTATAGGATTCCGCGCATCCGCTGCGCGGATCCGCGCCGGCTTCGCCCGCCTGCCGGCGCGCTCGCCCGCGGGCTAAAAACGCTCCGCGTTTTCTTGACGCCCGCGCCTCGAACGAGGTTCGAATCCATGCGGTGCTGCCATAAAAGAAAAGCCCCCGTTGCCGGAGGCTTTCAATTTCAATTGGTGCGGCGTATAGGATTCGAACCTATGACGTTCTGATTCGTAGTCAGACCCTCTATCCAGCTGAGGTAACGCCGCAGCGCAAAACATATAAAACCACTTTAGCTTATTGGAGTCAAGCACAATCTCAAACTTTTTTGTGGAACGCAGTTTTGTCATGCTGCTCCGCATATACCGTCGTTCCCCGTACGATCGATTGGCTTTTCGATCACGCCAAACTTAGCATCAAGTTCCCTCAGGAGCGATCTCACCCGCTGGGCACAATCATAATCGGCAAACGAGATACTCAACATGCGAGCAACCTGATTAGATGTCTGGACCCCATAGAAATGCTCTAGGGCCACAAGCCCCTCGTGCGCCACAAACGTCTCAACCACATGAGGCGACTCCTCGTAGCACCATTGCGTCAACGGCCCCTCGCTCGTCTGTCGAACCACCAGGCCACCCATGCCAGACGGCTCACACGTCACAAGCAGGTACTCCCCGCCCTCGTCGCTCTCAAACAAAACCACCCGATCATCAAACAGCTCCATCGCGTCCCCTTTCTCTCGCTCTTATTTAGCAAAAGCATAGCAGGTAGATGGCTGTATACAGAACAGTTGTTCGTGTGTTTTCTATTGAGCTGTCCGCACAGCATGGTATGGCCGCACACAAAAAGGGCACCCCAAAAAGGAGTGCCCTAGCAAATCGCTTATGCAGCCAATCTACGCGACCGGCTCGATCTTCTCGAGGCCGCCCATGTAGGGACGCAGAACCTCGGGGATCGTGATGGTGCCGTCAGCGTTCTGGTAGTTCTCCAGAATGGCTGCCATGGTACGGCCAGCCGGCAGACCGGAACCGTTGAGGGTGTGCAGATAGCGCGAACCCTTGAAGTTCTCGGGGTCGCGATACTTGATGTTGGCGCGACGGGCCTGGAAGTCACCGCAGTTGGAGCAGGAGCTGATCTCCTTGTAGGCGTTGTAGCTCGGCAGCCAGACCTCGACGTCGTAGGTCTGACGGGCAGAGAAGCCCAGGTCGCCGGTGCACAGGCTAATCACGCGATACGGAAGACCCAGCTGCTGCAGCAGGAACTCGGCCTCGGCGGTCATGCTCTCGAGCTCTTCGTCGGACTCCTCCGGCTTGGCAAACTTTACCATCTCGACCTTGTCGAACTCGTGCTGGCGAATGATGCCGCGGGTATCGCGACCAGCGGAGCCGGCCTCCTCGCGGAAGCAGGGGGTGAAGGCGGTGTAGCGGCGCGGCAGGGTATCGGCGTCGAGGACCTCACCGGCGTGCAGGTTGGTGAGCACGACCTCGGCGGTGGGGATCAGGAAGTTGTCGCCCGAGACGTGATAGGCGTCGTCCTCGAACTTGGGCAGCTGGCCCGTGCCGAACATGGTCTGACGCTTGACGACGATGGGCGGCCACCACTCCTTAAAACCACGGCTGGTGTGCGTATCGAGGAAGAAGTTGATGAGGGCGCGCTCAAGACGGGCGCCGGCGCCACCGAGAACGGTGAAGCGGCTGCCGGAGAGCTTGTTGCCGCGCTCGAAGTCAAGGATGTCGAGGTCGGTGCCCAGATCCCAGTGCGGCTTAAAGTCGAAGTCGAACTCGCGCGGGGTGCCCCAACGACGGCGCTCGATGTTCTCGCCCTCGTCCTTGCCGTACGGCGTGGCCTCGCAAGGAATGTTGGGCAGGTGAGCCATGAAGTCGTACTGCTCCTGCTCGAGGGCGGTGCGGCGCTCGGCCAGACCGTCAATCTTCTCGTTGACGGCGCGCACGGCCTCCTTGGCGGCCTCGGCCTCGTCCTTCTTGCCCTCCTTCATCAGGGCGCCGATCTTCTTGGACTCGGCATTGCGCGTGGCTTGAAGTTCCTCAACCTCGGTGATGACGGCACGACGCTCGTCGTCGAGCTCAAAGAACTTCTCGCGATCCCAAGACGTCTGGCGGTTAGCCATGGCGACATCGATGGCATCGGGGTTCTCGCGAACAAACTTGATATCAAGCATTAGATCCTCCGGCGATATACATTCCATTTAGGTTGCAACCTTGTACATGTATGGGCAAGTATATACTTATGAGCGTTTACGACCCAACTCAACTACGCAAGAAGGCACCCAATGGACGCAGTTTTTTCCTTTTTGTTTGGCACCCGCACCGGTTTTGCCATCCTTTTCGCCGGCGGCATCCTGCTGTTTGCGATTCTTGCCTTTGTAATGGAGAAGCGCACCCATAAGATGTATGTCGACCGCGGACCCAAATCCGAGGACGAAGAAGACAGCTTCTGGGACTAACCTGCCAAAAAGGGACAGGTTTATTTTGGTCGGTTTTATCTGGGCAAACGCAAGTGCCCCGCAACTGGAATTGAG
>CALLSU010000003.1:0-31320 GCA_938011935.1 uncultured Collinsella sp. | reverse complement strand
GGGGGGGGGGGCGGGCGGCCCGGGCGAGGGGGAGCGGCGGGGCTGCGGCGGCGCCCGGGGCGCGGTCGGTCAGAATATTCACGGCCTCCAGCAGCAGACCGCCGCCGGCGCACGAGGCGTCGACCAGCGTGGGAAGGGCTTCGTTCTCGTAATCATCGGCCGTCAGCTCGCGCTCGCACAGTGCGGTCCAGCCGACCTGCGCCAACACCAGGGCGGCGTAGTCGGGGCGCAGCACGTGCGCGCCCTCGCCGGCGCGGGTCGCGGCGGGCGGCAGGCGCTTGAACAGCGGGTCGCCCGAAAGGTCCAGGCTGATGCTCGCACGGCGCTGACGCAGCGAAAGCAGCAGGTGAACGTCGGGATCGGCGGCGTCGACATCGGCGCGACGGCCCGTGGTCTCGGCCAGACGGTCGCACAGCGCGTCCTTGGCGCGCAGGGCCGAGAAGCGCGTGTTGCGCAGCTGCTCGGTCACGCCGCGGGCGGTAATGGCGATGGTGGCGCCGGGGCGGACGATGCTCTCCCAGGCGATGTCGTAAACGCTATCGTACGGCTCGTCGGCATCCTGCGCCTCAAAGCGTCCAAGCACCACAAACACGCGGCTGGCCAGGCGCGACCACAGACAGGCGCGGTAGCCTTCTTCGAGCTCGCCCTCAAACGTAGCGCGGCCCTTCAGGCGGCGGACATGCGAAAGCCCGAGCCACTTGAGCTCGTCGGCGAGTGCGGATTCAAAGCCCTCGGGGCAGCTTGCATAAAATTCCATGGGTGACCTCTCTGGTTGCGTCGCTCCATTATATGATGGATGCTTCGTTTGCCATCGCCCTCGAAAGGAACCCATATGATTGATGCGTGCTCCGATTCCGCTGTATTGTTTTTTGACGTGGACGGCACGCTGACGTCGTTCGACCCCGACAACATGACCGACAAGGACTTTTCGGCGGTTCGCCCTTCGCAGACGGTCGTCGAGGCGTTTCATCGTCTGCGCGACGCAGGGCACAAGGCGTTTATCTGCACGGGTCGCCCCTTGTGGCTGATTGCGGACAGCCTGCGCGCGCTCGACCCTGCGGGTGTCGTGGCCATGGCGGGCGCCACGCTCGAGGTCGAGGGGCGTGTGGTGCACGAGGATTGCTTTGACGAGGGTATTGTCGAGGAGCTTGCACGTCGCATTGTCGCGGCAGGGTTCGAGGCCTTTTTCGAGACCAACGCTGCGACCTTTGCGCTGGAGCCCGCGGGCGTTGAGCAGTCGTCTTTGATCGGCGCTGCTGCGGTGCACAGCGCCGAGGAAATGCGCATCGACGGTCGTCTGCGCGTGGGCAAGGTGTGCCTTAAAGCGCCCAGCTTGGCTCGCGTAGCCAACGACGACGGCTTTATCGATCGTAGCTTTGAGCTGAGCAATACCGGCGGTTCGAACCGCGAGCTGAGCCCCAAGGGTATCGACAAGGGCGTGGGTGTGGCGCGGGCACTGGAGTATCTGGGTCGCGAAGGAAATGCGCGCACCTTTGGCTTTGGCGATTCGGGTAACGACCTGGGCATGCTCGCTGCCGTCGAGACGGCCGTGGCCATGGGCAACGCCATGCCCGAGGTCAAGGCGCTCGCCGACTACGTGACCGACGACGTCGCGAACGACGGCACCGTCACAGCGATGCAGCATTTTGGGTTGATCTAGCGGGAACCGCCCAATTACCGTTCACCCGCGGCGGGCGGCTCAAATCGGCCCGCCCTGCAAAATCGTTTTGCCGCTGGAGGGTGTGCTCAAAAACGCTAAAGCGTTTATACCGTTCGCCGAGAAGATAAAAACCCGCAGCTCACGCCTTGATAAACGTAGGTAAAGTGTTTAGCAGTGCAACGCCCATGTGCAAGCGAAAGGAATCAGGCAGATGGCAATCAAGGTGTTCGCTGACGGTGCAAACCTCGAGGGCATGCTCGACATGTACGAGAACGGCAACGTTCAGGGTTTCACGACCAACCCGTCCCTTATGAAGAAGGGTGGCGTGACGGACTATCGCGCGTTTGCCAAGGAGGTCCTGGCCCACATCACCGATGTGTCTGTGTCGTTTGAGGTCTTTGCCGACGACGTCGAGACCATGGAGGTCGAGGCTCGCGAGATCGCCACCTGGGCCGAGAACGTCTACGTCAAGATTCCGTGCGTGACCACCAAGGGCGAGTCCACCGCCGAGCTGGTCCGCAAGCTTTCGGCCGACGGCATCAAGGTTAACGTCACCACCATCTTTACGCCTAAGCAGGTCGATGAGATGGTCGAGGCCGTTGACGCCGAGACGCCGTCCATCATCTCGCTCTTTGCCGGCCGCATCGCCGATACCGGCGTCGATCCCATTCCGTTTATGACGGAGTCGGTCAAGAAGGCCGCCGCAAAGCCCAGCTGTGAGGTCTTGTGGGCGTCCACGCGCGAGCTCATCAACATTTACCAGGCGGAAGGATGCGGTTGCCAGATCATCACGGTGCCCAACAGCATCCTGGCCAAGCGTAAGAACATCGGCCGTGACCCGTACGAGGTCTCGCTCGATACCGTGCGCGGTTTTGCCAAGGATATCGCCGCTTTGGGCTTCCATATTCTGCCGTAGGGCGAACACTGGCTGCGCCGTGGGCTGTTCGCCCCGGCCTTCCCTTTCCCTATCGCTCACGCGCTTTGCGAGGGTCGCGCTAGGGAAAGGGAAGGCCGGGGCTGCCGGCACGAGCTTGCCAGTAGGTTCTGAGCTGAATGAGACTTTGTTGGTGCCGCCTCTTTGATGGGCGGCACCTTTTTGTTGTGGTATCTGCAAGTTTTCCCATTGGGTGAGAAAACTTGCAAGTTCGACGATGGGCAGCGGTGGTTCGTCCTTTGCTGTTACTTCCCCTGCACCATGGTGAGGGAGATCTTTTTGCGGTCGCGATCAACCTTCTCGACCCAAACCTTGACCGTATCGCCGACGCGCACCACGTCGCTCGGGTGCTTGACAAAGCGGTTGGCCAGCTTGGAGATGTGCACGAGGCCGTCCTGGTGTACGCCCACGTCGACGAAGGCGCCAAAATCCACGACGTTGCGCACCGTGCCTTTGAGCTCCATGCCGGGCTCTAGGTCGTCGATGGAAAGCGCCGAGCGGCTGAAGACCACCTCGGGTGCGTCGTCGCGCGGGTCGCGACCGGGCTTCTTGAGCTCGTTGACGATGTCGATGAGCGTGAGGGTGCCGCAGTCCAGGTCGCTTGCCAGCGCCGAGATGCTGCCCAGGCGGTGCTCGATGTCGGGCACGCCGCCGCGGCTGAGCTCGCTGGCTTGAACGCCGGCGCGCTCCAGGACGGCCGTGGCCACCTCGTAGCTCTCGGGGTGGACGCTTGTCGCGTCGAGCGGGTTCTTACCGCCGCTGATGCGCAGGAAGCCCGCGGCGTTGAGATATGCCTTGGGTCCCAGCTTGGGGACCTTCTTGAGCTGGCGGCGATCGGTAAAGGCACCGTTTTCCTCGCGGTAGGCCACGATGTTTTTGGCTACGCTCGGCGTAATGCCCGATACGTATCCCAGTAGACTTGCGCTCGCGGTGTTTACGTCGACGCCCACGCGGTTGACGACGTCCTCCACCACGTGGCCCAGGGTACGTGAAAGCTCGGCCTGGTCAAGGTCGTGCTGGTACTGGCCAACGCCGATGGACTGGGGCGGAATCTTGACGAGCTCTGCCAGCGGGTCTTGCAGGCGGCGGCCCAGGCTCATGGCGCCACGTACGGTGACATCCAGGTCGGGATACTCCTGGCTTGCGAGCTCGGAGGCGGAGTACACCGATGCGCCGGCCTCGTTGACGATGGTGTATCGCAGCCCAGGAGCCTGCTCGGCGATGAACTCCGAGACGACTTCCTCGGTCTCGCGGCTAGCGGTGCCATTGCCGATGACGATGGTGTTGACGCCGTCCTTCTTGACGAGGCGAGCGAGCTCGCGCTTGGTGCCGGCGACGTCGTGGCGCGGCTTGGTGGGGTAGACCACGCCGTGGTCGAGCAGCTTGCCGGTCTCGTCCATGACGGCGACCTTGCAGCCGGTGCGGTAGCCCGGGTCGAGCGCGAGCACACGGGCGCCGCGCACGGGGCGTGCCGAGAGCAGGCCCTCGAGATTCTTGGCAAAGACGTTGATGGCCTCGGTTTGGGCGCGAACGGTGAGTTTGGCGCGGGCCTCGCGCTCCAGCGAGGGGGCCATGAGGCGCTTGTAGCCGTCGGCGATGGCGGCATCGAAGACGGGTGCGAAGACGCCCTGGCGTCGGGACCAACGGCTGCCGAGGCGTGCCGTGGCGGCGGCGCCGTCGACGTTCACGCGCACGCGGAGCTTGCCCTCGCGCTCACCGCGGTCGATAGCCAGCACGCGGTGGTTGGGAATACGGCGCAGCGGCTCGTCAAAGTTGTAGTAGGGCTCGTAGGGAGTCTTCTCCGTGGGGTCGGTGGCCTCGACGACGATATCGGCGGTGTTTTGCGTAAAGGCGCGCAGGTCGGCGACGTTCTCGGGATCCTCGGCCACCGTCTCGGCCACGATGTCGGCGGCGCCGGCAAGCGCCTTCTCGGGCGTGTCGAAGCCGGCCTCCTCGTTGACGTATGTTGCGGCGGCGTCGAGCGCGCTGCCCTTGGCCGAGGCCTGCATGATGATCATGTTGGCGAGCGGCTCCAGGCCGGCTTCGCGGGCCTTCTGTGCGCGGGTCATGCGCTTTTTGCGGTAGGGCTTGTAGAGGTCCTCGACACGCTGGAGCTGCGTGGCCTCGCGGATCTGCTGCTCGAGTTCGGGCGTGAGCTTACCCTGGGCGTCGATGAGCAGGATAACGTCCTTTTTGCGCTGCTCAAGATTGCGCAGGTATGACAGGCGCTCGTCGAGGGCGCGCAGGGCGACGTCGTCCATGCCGCCCGTGGCCTCCTTGCGGTAGCGCGAGATAAAGGGGATGGTGTTGCCCTCGTCGATGAGCTTGACGGCCGCTTCGATGTTGGCGGACTTAAGGTTGAGCTCGCGGGCGAGCTGGGCGATAAGATCCATGGGACTCCTTGCGTTTAAGGTGCGTTTGCAGCACAGGGCTACCAAGGATACCACCCGTCCCAAAAGGCTGTTTTGGGGCCGCGCCACGAAAACGGCCTATCTACTACGTTTTACCCGTAGGGGCTGACCATACCTGGGTTTTCCGAAAATCGACAAGCCGGTTACCTGCGGTTTTTATTTCGCGAAATTCGGCATGGTTGAGGGCGATCGGTTAAACGTAGTAGATAGGCACATTTCGTGGCGAACGAATCAAGCTAAGGTGCAAAAAGTCCCCCGCCCCAGAAAAATCATTGACAACGTAGCAAAATGCCCCGCGGGCAGGAGGCTGCTCGCGGGGCGAAGAAGAGGGGCTTGTTTGTGGCGGATCGAGGGGCTCGGCATGGGGTTTCTGCCGTGGCCGCTCTTAAGGCATTACAACTCGACGAGCTGGCCGGTCTCGGCGGCCTCCTTGATGGCGTTGAGAAGCGTGAGCGTCTTGACGTTGTCGGCGGGGGTCACGACGGGCTCGACCTCGCGGCGGACGACCTTCACAAAGTGCTTGAGCTGCATCTTGTGCGGCAGCGCCGGGTCCACAGCCGGGATCTCCATCTGCAGCGGCTTGTGCCAGTTGGAGGCACCGTCGTAGGAGAACTGGTGCAGGCGGGGTAGCGAAAGGGCGCCCTTGGTACCGCCAATAAAGTAGGCATCGGCGTCGAAGGGGCGATACTGCGGATCCTCGCGAGCGGTTGCCTCCCAGTTCCAGGGGCTGGCGGTGGCGTCGGAGATGGTCATGCTTGCGAGCGCGCCATCGGCAAAACGGACGTTGACCACGGCGGAGTCCTCGGTCTCAAAACCGCGGGCGGCGCTGGACTGCATGCCCTGGACGGCAACGGGCTCGCCCAGCAGGTAGCGGAGCAGGTCGACGTCGTGCACCAGGTTGACCAGGATCGGGCCGGCACCCTTCTTGCGGCGCCACTCGACATCGAAGTACTCGTCATTCTTATAGATCATATAGTGGAAGCTCGACACGGTGAGCTTGCCCAGCTCGCCGGACTCGATGATCTCCTTGGCCTTGTTGACGAAGGGGTTGTGGCGACGGTGCTGACCCACGAGCACGGGCACGCCGGCGGTCTCGGCCTCGGCGGCGAAGGCCTGGGCATCCTCGAGGTCGTTGGAGATCGGCTTTTCGACCAGCGGCACGATGTTGCGCTTCACGGCCTCGCGGGCAACGCCCAGATGCAGGTCGTTGGGCGTGGCGATAATGACGGCCTCGGGCTTGACCTCGTCCATCATCTGGGCGGGATCGGTGTAAAACGGCACGCCGGCGGCCTCGGCCGTGGCGCGGGCGCCCTCAAAGGCGTCGGCGATGGCGACGAGCTCGGCCTCGGGCTCCTCGGTGACAAAGCGGATGTGGTTGCGGCCCATGGCGCCGGCGCCGATAACGGCAATGCGGACGGGGTTGAGCTCAGACATTTCGACTCCTTAATACTGGTGGCTGGTGGAATGCGACAAAGGGACGGTCCCTTTGTCGCATCGGTAAAACTAGGCGGACTTCTTCTTGCTGTCGGAGACCATCATGTAGACGGTGAGCACGACGGCAATGGCGGCGATCACGATGGCGCCGTAGAAGGACTGCTGGTAGGCGGCGCTGCCGGCCTCGGCGTGATACAGCACGGCGGTGATGGGCTGGCTGATCCAGGTAGAAGCGGCGTAGCCCAGGAACATGATGCCGTAGTTGACGCCGATGTTGCTGGTGCCAAAGGCGCCACCGGTGAGCGGCGGGTAGATGACGAGCAGGGCGCCAAAGCTAAAGCCGAGCAGGGCGAGCGCCACAAAGAACATGCTCTGTGTAAAGCTCATCGACATGATGACGAGCGCGACGATGGTGACGACAAGGCTGATGAGCAGCGACTTGTAGGCGCCGAGCTTGTCGATGATCTGGCCAAAGGACAGACGGCCGACCAGGTTGGCGCAGGTGTTGACGGAGACCACCACGCCACCGAGGGCGACGGCCGCGGCGCTCGTGGGGTCGGCGAAGAGCTGGACGGCGGCGATGGAGGCAACCTTGCCCACGAGCAGGGTGCCTGCAGTGGCAGCAAAGGCGAAGGTGACGATGAGGACCCAGAAGCGCGGGGTCTTGACCATCTCGCCCGGGGTGAGGTCGCCGAAGGTGCCGGCGTGTGCGCCGCCCTTGGGGGCCTCGAAGCCCTCGGGCAGCCAGCCGGCCTCGGGGGCCTTCAGGAACAGGGCGGAGGCGGCGATCGTCACAAAGAAGATGACGCCGAGCGCCTTGAGGGCGCCAAAGATGCCGAGGCTCGGGATGAGCAGCGAGGCGAGCACCGGGGACAGCACGGCGGGGCCGGCGGTCGAAGCGGCGAGCGTAATGCCGGAGGCGAGGCCCTTCTTGTCGATAAACCACTTCTGACCCGTGGTGAGTGCCGGGTTGTAGCCCAGGCCGTTGCCGACAGCGGCGACGAGCGAGAACCACAGGTAGAACTGCCACGGCTCGGTAACGGTGCCGGACATGAACCAGCCCAGGCCGTAGCACACGGCGGCGGCGATCACGACGTTGCGCGGGCCGATCTTATCGGAGATGCGGCCGGCGAAGATGCCCGTTACGGCCATGATGGTCTGAAAGACCGGGAAAGCCCAGGTCAGGGCACTGGACCACTCGGGGTAGACGGCGAGCAGGTTCTTGCTCACGACGGAATACAGCGCGATGGAGCTGATGAAAAACATGGTGACGCACGCGGCGGAAAGCACGACGGCGCGACCCTTGTTGGAGTTGGTGGAAGTCATGGGACTCTTTCTAATCGATGCGGGGGAGGGGCGGGCATCACCGCGAGCCTCCCTGTCGGGCTGGTTTACTGGTCAGTCGGCTTTGCGACGCCGGACTCGTCGGACCAAAGCTCGACGCCCTTGTTCTTGAGGTAGTTGTCGGCAAAGGTTCGACGGCCGCCGGGCTTGGCGGTGAGATCGCCCATCATGTTGGAGAAGCCGCCATCGACCTTGATGGCGTCGCCGGTGGTAAAGTCCGAGCGCTTGGACGCCAGGAACATGACGGCGTTGGCGATATCGCTGACCTCGCCGATGCGGCGCGTGGCGATGAGGCGGCTGCGGCTCTTCTCGACCTCGGGGTCGGCGTAAAAGCTTGCCGACATGGGGGTCTTGACAAAGCAAGGCTCGACGCAGTTGGAGCGCACGCCGTAGGGGCCCCACTCGGCAGCCAGCATCTTGGACATCATGTTGACGCCCGCCTTGGTGGAGCTGTACACGCCCGAGAACGTCTCGGGGGAGTGGCTGGCAACGGTCGAGATGTGCACCAGACGACCCTGACCGGCCTTAATCATCTCGCGACCAAAGCGCTGCGAGGTGATGAAGTAGCCGGTAAGGTTGACGTTGAGGACCTCGTTCCAGTCGCTCAGCGGCAGGTCTTCCATGGCTGCGAAGCGCAGGACGCCGGCGGTGTTGACGAGAACGTCGACGCGACCGAAGTCGGCGATGGTGGCGTCGACGGCGGCCTGAACCTCGGCCTCGTCGGTGGCGTTCATCTTGTAGCCCTCGGCGTGGATGCCAAACTCGGCAGCGAGGTCGGCGGCTGCGGTCTTGACCTTCTCCTCGTCCAGGTCGAGCAGGACGACGTTGGCGCCGTTGCGGGCGAACTCGCGGCAAATCTCGACGCCCATACCGCCGAGCGCACCGGTCACGGCGCAGACGTCGCCCTCGAGCTTAAGCCAATTGCTCATAGGAACTTCCCTTCTTGTGCCTCCCTGTGGGCCGCTCCCATTAATCGACCCACGTGGTTTTCGCTGGTTATCGTATGCTTTGAATTCGCGCAGGTGAATTGCATATTTGTTAGAATGGCGTAAACCATTGGTTTATAGCTCGCAAGTAGATTTGTCCGTAATTGAGTGTGTGACCTGCCAAAACAACCCCCTGCGGCCGCGCATGGGCATACGTCTGGAAACGGGAGATTGACGTGTACGATCGACGACTTGAGGCCATATCGGCCGCCGCGGAGCTGGGAAGCTTCTCGCGTGCCGCGGCAAAGCTGCGCGTGTCGACGCCGGCACTCGTCAAGCAGGTTTCGGGCTTCGAGGCCGAGTTCGGCATCACGCTGTTCGAGCGGTCGCACTCGGGCGTTAAGGTGACGCCGGCTGGTGCGCTACTGGTGGACGACGCGCGCTCGATCATGCGCCAGTCCGATGATTCGCTGCGCCGCGCCCGACGCGCGGCGGGCGATGGCGGCGCCGTGCGCCTGGGCGTGTCGATGATGTGCCCGGGGCGCCACACGCTCGCGCTGTGGCCGCAGGTGCACGACATGGAGCCGCGCTTGCGTTTTGAGATTGTGCCGGTGGGGGACCTTTACGATGAGCGCGAGACCGTCATGCGCAGTCTGGGGCGCGAGGTGGATGTGGTGCAGTCGAGTTTTTCGACCCCGCGCTGGGGCGACGCCTGCCAAAAGCTCCGCATCGTTACCGTGCCGTTTTATATTGATGTGCCGCGCACGAGCCGGCTCGCGCGCAAGACGCGCATCACGGTTGCCGACCTGGAGGGCATGCGCCTGCGCGTGCTCCGTCACGGCAACGACGCCATAGACAGCCTGCGTATCGACCTGTTGGCCGACGGCGGCGTGGACGTGATCGACGTGGACAGCTTTGACTTTGCGCTCTTTAACGAGGCGGAGGAAAAGGGCGACGCGGTGCTCACCTGCGGAGCGTGGTCGGGCGTGCACCCGGCCTTTGTGGGCGTGCCGTTCTTGTGCGGTCGTGAGGTGCCGGTCTACTTGCACTACCCGCTCGAGCCAACCCTCCAAGTACAAAAATTCGTCAACGCCATGGCCCAACTCCTCAAGTAGCTAATGTTAGGAC
The DNA here is from genome assembly GCA_938011935.1 of uncultured Collinsella sp. Taxonomy (GTDB): domain Bacteria; phylum Actinomycetota; class Coriobacteriia; order Coriobacteriales; family Coriobacteriaceae; genus Collinsella. The sequence continues at coordinate 21,483 of CALLSU010000003.1, read as the reverse complement.
GAGGCTTTTTTAGCTACTTACAAAACGAGCCCCTGGCCAACCGGCCAGGGGCTCACAAACTTTTATTTCCTTCTAAATGACGGGCTGATTGTGCGCAGGAGGGTGCCCCGGGGCGGGCGGGGTATTTCCTCCGCGCGCAGTTTCGCAGCGCAGCGAGAATGTTTGAGCATGGAATGATATATAGGGACCTCCCACGGGTGAGCGGACATTACAATACGCCGCTGGAGCCGAAGCCTCCGTTGCCTCGGTCAGTTTTGTCTAGTTCTTCTACTTCTAGGAGATTGACCGTGGGGACTTCTTGGATGACGAGTTGGGCTATGCGGTCGCCTTTGTTGATATGGATGTCGTTGGTGGGATCCAGGTTGATGAGGATAACCTTGAGTTCTCCTCGGTAGTGGGCGTCGATGAGGCCCGGCGTGTTAACTATAGACAGGCCCTGCTTGATGGCCAAGCCGCTGCGGGGCTGGACGAAGCCGGCGTAGCCATCGGGCAGGGCGATGGCCAGCCCCGTAGAGACCAGGCGGCGTTCGAAGGGCTTCAGGACGCAGTCCTCGTTGGAGCGCAAATCCAAGCCGGCATCGGTGGGATGGGCGTATTTGGGAAGCTCGACGGTGGGGTCGAGACGCTTTATGTTGACGGTAATGTTGGACATGGAATCACCTTAGCTTGTCGAGCTCTTGCAGAAACTCATCGACGTCTTTGAAATCACGGTAGACCGAGGCAAAACGGATGTACGCCACCTTGTCGATCTTGGCCAAGCGCTTGAGCACCATGTCACCCAACTCATGGGACGTGACGGCCGTCAGTGTGCGAGAGCGCAGCTCGACCTCGATGTCGTCGATAATCTCATTGAGCTTCTTAGTGTCGATATCGCGCTTGATGGTGGCACGCATCAAGCCGACGAGCAGCTTATTGCGATCGAACCGCTGCTTGGTTCCGTCTGACTTAATGACCTCAATTGGGTCTTCGCATCGCTCGAACGTTGTAAAGCGATAGTTACACGAGCAACATTCGCGACGGCGCTTAATGGTGTTATTTGACTCCTGCATACGGGAATCAACGACGCGGGTATGTGCCTTGCCGCATTTGGGACAGCGCATGGTACCTCCTCTTAAACGATAACAAGGGTACCATGCGCAACGCGATAATGATTACGAACGAGCAGGAACCTTAAGATGCGCACCGGCGGCGAGCGAACCATGCTCCAGATGATTGACGTTACGGATCATGTCGGAAGTCTCTTGCGTGGAAAGGCCTTCGATTGGATATTCTTCGGCAAGCGACCAAAGAGAATCGCCAGGCTGAACGCGAATGGTCTCGTAGGTAATGTTGGAAACGGACTCGGCATACGCGGCGTGACGAGCGCTAAAGACCGACATAGCGAGGACAAAGAAGAGCGTAAGCGCAACGGCGACGGCGACAATCGTCGGAACCTTCAGGGCAACGCGGGCCGGCGCGACTACAGCCTGCTGATTGCGCTCAGGCTTTACGGTCAAAGGCTGAAAGCCGGAGCGGCCACCCTGAACAACCGTAAAAGTGGGTTCTGCAGGCGTCTCGAGCTTAAGGGCGAGGTTTCCCTGGACCATATTCGTTGCGTTCATCATGTTCTCCTCTCGCGTGTTTTGCTGAGAACAGTTTTATCAAGCCGCGCGGACAAAAATGTCTAGCGCGAGAACGAATGTTCGGTTATTATTATCTTCGAACAGTTGTTCCTGTCAAGCAAAATTCGAACATTTGTTTGACATGGGTAGAGAGGATGCCCTGATGGCTCGCAAAATTACCAAGCGTCAGCAGCAAATTTACGACTTCATCAAGGAATATCAGCAGGAGAAGGGTTATCCGCCCAGCGTGCGCGAGATGGCTTCTGCCGTGGGCCTTTCCTCCCCAAGCACCGTGCACGCCCATCTCTCTGCCCTGGAGGCGCGCGGGCTGCTCAAGCGCGATGCCACCAAGCCGCGTGCCCTGGAACTCTTTAACGAGGACGGTTCCTCTGTCTCAATTTCTAAATCTGACGAGCCCACCGCACCTCGCGGAACGGTCTCGCTACCGCTCGTTGGTCGCGTCGCGGCTGGAATCCCCATTCTGGCCGAGCAGAATATCGAAGACACGTTTACTATCCCGACCGAAATCGCCACTGATCAGGGTTCCTTTATCCTTGAGGTGCATGGGAGCTCAATGATCAATGTCGGCATCTTCAATGGCGATTACATCATCGTCCGTGAACAAAAGAGTGCCATGAACGGCGAAATTGTCGTGGCCATGATTGATGGTTCGGCGACCGTCAAGACGTTCTACAAGGAGCAGGGACGTGTGCGCTTGCAGCCCGAGAACGACACTATGGAGCCTATCTATGCAACGAATCCCGTTATCCTGGGCAAAGTCGTCGGCTTGATGCGCCGGTTCTCGTAATGCAAAAACGCATCACCATCTTTGATACCGTCCGCGGGTTTACGATGATTTCTATGGCAGGTTTTCACGCTTGCTATGATCTTGCCTACCTGTGCGGCTGGGATATGCCCTGGTTTACCCAGTCAGTCTTTCAAGACATCTGGCGCGCCAGCATCAGCTGGGTATTTTTGTTTATCGCGGGTTGGATGTGCACTCTTTCGCGCAACAATATCAAACGTGCCGCCAAATACGCCTTAGCAGCACTCGTTGTCTGGTTGGCAACAACACTTGTCTCAGTCGACGATTCGGTTAATTTTGGCATCATCTACTGCATGGCCGCATGCACCGGCATCGTGGCGTTGACCGATCCCGTCCTTAAGAAGATAACGGCGAGATGGGGCATGCCCCTATGCCTTGTGTTGTTCGCCCTCACCTGGAGCATCCCCAAAACGATCTACCCTGTCCCTTACCTGGCGTGGCTGGGATTTCCGAGCCCTGGGTTTGTCTCAGGTGATTACTACCCCATCATCCCGTTTATCTTTATGTATCTTGCAGGATACTTCGCCGCACACATAGCGCAGGGAATCGATAAGACCGTCCCTAGCTGGGCCTACGCCAACCCCCTGCCGGTGCTCGCCGGCCTTGGACGTCACGCACTCCCCTTTTATCTGCTGCATCAGCCCATCATTCTGGGCATTTTGGAGCTCGTCTACTCGGTGCGATAACGCTCGAGCCGCGGTGCAATACGAGCCGGCAACTTCACCACAATGCGAACGCCGTCCTCGAGATATTCCTCATGCAGAAGGGTTCCCTGCTCATGCACCAGCGTGATGAGAGCGCCCTCGCGATACGGGATATCAGCGGAGAGCAACACATCGGTGGCAGCTGCCTCGCGAGCAATCCGATCGACGAGATCGTCGAGCCCCTCGCCCGTTTGGGCCGAGAACAGAACGGCCTCCGGATAGCGACGACGGAAACTCAATCGATCGACGCTATCGAGAAGATCGATTTTATTGAATACGGTCAGCGTTAAACGCTCTCCGGCGCCGATCTCATCAAGCACGCGGTCGACAGCCTCCAGCTGCCGCTCATAGTCCTCGTCAGACGCATCTACGACTTTGAGAATTAGATCGGCACCCAAAACCTCGGACAGCGTCGATTTAAAGGCATCGACCAGACCATGCGGCAGCTTTTGAATAAAGCCGACGGTATCGGTAATCGTCATGCCGCGACCGCCGGGCAGACGATACGAACGCGTCGTAGGGTCGAGCGTAGCAAACAGCTTGTCCTGCGAAAGTACCGTAGAGCCGGTCAGACGATTGAGCAACGTCGATTTACCGGCATTGGTATAACCGGCTAACGCGACGCGAAACGCCGGTGACTCAATGCGGCTCTTGGATTGAACATCGCGACGCTGTTCAACCTGCTTGAGCTCACGACGAAGCGCAGCGATCTTATTACGAATGAGGCGACGGTCGACCTCGAGCTGACTTTCGCCCTGACCAAAACGTGAGCCGATGCCGCCGCGCGTCTGCTCCTTGGCGAGATGGCTCCACATGCCACGCAAGCGAGGCAACAAATATTGAAGCTGTGCCAGCTGTACCTGCAGGCGTCCCTCACGCGTCTGAGCATGCAGGCCAAAGATATCCAGGATCAGTGCTGTACGATCGATAATCTTTACCGGCTCGCCCACGGCTTTCTCCAAATAGGATTGCTGCGAGGGGGTCAGGTCGTCGTCAAAAATAACGACATCGGCATCCATGCGATGCACCAGGCCGCACAGCTCTTCAACCTTACCGGAACCGATAAACGATTTAGGATACGGCTTTACCAAACGCTGCGACAAGCGTGCCACGCTCTGGGCACCAGCTGTGTGGGCAAGACGCTCCAGCTCATCAAGCGAGCGATCGAGCGGCCATGCATTGTCGCGCCACTCAACACCAACTAAAATGGCACGCTCGGGCTCGGGTGCCGTGGGAACAAGGGGGAAACGGGCCATTAGGCAGCCTCAATTCGATGCAGGATATCCTCAACGACCTCATCGATCGTACATTCATCCATATCATACCACACGATACGGTCATCGCGCTTAAACCACGAAAGCTGACGCTTGGCATAACGACGCGAACGCATCTTAATGAGTTCGCGAGCCTCATCCATGCTCATCACGCCATTGAAAGCATCGATGATCTCTTTATAGCCAATTGCCTGCATCGACGTCAGGGCATCTCCCAGCCCCTGGTCCATAAGACCGCGGACCTCATCGACAAGACCCTGCTCAAACATCAGATCGACGCGCAGATTAATGCGCTCGTAGAGCACCTCGCGATTACGCGTCAGACCAAACCATAGGGCATGATAATGCTCGCGCGGAACACTAAACTGCGACTTTTGCTGCGCATAGGAGACGCCATCATCATGCATCTCGAGCGCACGAATCACACGGCGCACGTTATGGGGATGAATAACAGCAGCCGATTCTGGATCGCGCTCGGCAAGCAAGGCATGCAGTTCTTCCTCGCCAATACGCTCGGCAAGCTCCTGATAGCCCGCACGGCGATCGTCCTCAAGTTCACCCGAGGGAAAGTCCATCTCATCGAGGGCGGCCTTGAGATACAGCCCCGTACCTCCGCAAAAAACCGGCAGGCAACCCGAACCAAGGAGACGTTCAACATGCGCGCGAGCGTCAGCCTGATAAAGCGCAGCAGAATATGCCACACCCGGCTCTACAATGTCGACGAGACGCAGCGGCGCCGTGCACTCATCGGGCGCCATCTTTGCGGTACCGATGTCCATGCCACGATAGATTTGCATCGCATCGCACGACAGCACTTCGGACGAAAGACGAACTGCCAAACGGTCGGCAACATCACTCTTACCAACCGCCGTCGGACCGACAATCGCAACGGCGGAAAGACCTGCCCCGGGAGAAACCATTAGCGCGGCTCGCCCACAACGGAGCCGGACAAATACCAGGTCTTGGCAACGTCAACGTCAACATCAACGATCTTACCAACAAGCTGATCGATGCTGTAACCCTCGGGGATAGGCGCATGCACGGTCTGATTCTTGGGACTCTTGCCCAGCAGGACCGCGTCGTTCTTTTTACTCGTTCCCTCAATGAGCGCCGGAACCACAGTATGAAGCTCACCCTGGTTATACTCGTGTGCCGTGGTCTCGATAACCTTAACCAGACGGTTGAAACGCTCGAGAATAACCTCATGCGGCGTAGGATCGTCAATCTCGGCGGCCGGGGTACCGGCGCGCTTGGAATAGATGAAGGTATAGGCCTGAGCATAGCGGACCGTCTCGGCAAGTGAGAGCGTCTGCTCAAAGTCTTCTTCAGTCTCACCCGGGAAGCCAACGATAATGTCGGTCGAGAGCGCGATATCGGGCATGCGGTTGCGAATGCGATCGACAAGGCCCAGATAGTACTCGCGTGTATAACGGCGATTCATCTCTTTGAGAATCCGCGTCGAACCTGACTGGACGGCCAAGTGCAGCTGCGGCATAACGGCAGGCGTCTCGGCCATGGCGTCGATGGTCTCGGGCAACAGGTCCTTGGGATGCGAAGACGTAAAGAAGATGCGCTCCACGCCCGTATCGCCCACGGCACGCAGCAGATCGGCAAAACGCGGCTTGCCAAACAGATCGCGACCATATGAGTTAACGTTTTGGCCCAGCAGCGTAATCTCACGCACGCCCTGGCGCACCAAACCGGTCACCTCGTCGACAATCTCCTCGAAGGGGCGGCTCTTTTCGCGACCGCGCACGTACGGCACGATGCAATAGGTGCAGAAATTATTGCAGCCCGTCATGATGGGCACCCAGGCGTGATACTGAGTCTCGCGATGCCACGGCATGCTCATGGCATCCGTATCCTCATGCTCATTGGTGCGGATATGACGCTTACCATCAAGAAACGCCTCGGCAATGAGCTCGGCCACATGTGCAATGGAATGCGTGCCAAAGATGACATTGACGTTATCGACGTTGGTGAGCAGGCCCTCGCCATCGCGCTGCGCGATGCAACCGCCAACGGCAACCACGCGCTTGCCCGAAGGCGAAGGCGGCAGGCTTTTGCAGGAATTGCACTGACCGTACAGGCGAGTATCGGCGGCCTCGCGCACGCAGCACGTCATGAAGACAACGATATCGGCATGCGCGGGATCGAGCGCCATGAGGCAGCCATACGAATCAAGCAGACCGCTCACACGCTCGGAGTCGTGCTGATTCATCTGGCAGCCAAATGTGCGGATAAAGTAGGTTTTACCGGCAAGAATATCGCGTACGGAACGCTGGTCCATGTGCATAAGTCCTAACGATGGGGAGCGAAACAAGGCAAGCAGAAGCTATGCCACAGGCTTAACATCATCCATGACGACGTTATCCATAGCAGCTCGATTGATCTGGTGAACGTAGATAGAAAGGCGGATGGCCGTGCGCGACTCCCCGTTAATGAGGATGTCGGAGAACACGGGCGCGCAGGAAATATCAAAACCGGTTGGAATCAAAAAACCGCGCGCGATAGCAACGGCCTTAATAGCCTGGTTGACGGCACCGGCGCCGACACACTGGATGTTGACGGGTACACCATCCTTGACCATGCCGGCGATGGCGCCGGCAACGGACGCGGGCGATGATTTGCTTGATACCTTCAGGCAATCCATGAAGAAACTCCTGCATTTAAAAGTACGTTTTAACTGCAATAACTGTATCGTACCGAGTGGACTCGGTAAAGGGACTATTCCTCTTTGGCAAGATCAAAGGTCACGGTGATTCGATCACGCGAAACACGGATCTTTGGGTCGCCGCAAAGGTTGAGATAGTACCGGGTGGCAAGGTCATTAAAGTCGCGTTCCACAGCGCGCGAAAACTGTGCCATGTCATCCTTGGCAATACGTAGCCCGCGACGATCCTTCGCGAGATCGACAGGAGCCGGCGCATGCGAGGACGAATCACGCTCGCGCAGCAGACGCGCGGTCACACCGCGAACGGGCTTAATCTGCCCTGCCAAAATGCGATGGGCCGTGCGCTCGGACATCTCAAGACCCAAACCCGAACAAATACGGATAAAGTCCTCGGCATCAGAAGCAAGGCCTAAACGATCGACAACCGGAAGCTCGCTCTCGTCATCAATGAACAGGAGACGAGACGTATCGAGCCGACTTGACGCTTGAGCATAAAGGGTCGCGGCAATCTCAGACGGAGAACCGAGATAGACATCGCAACCACGCAACTCCTCGAGCGCAAACTCACAAGCAGCGCGAATAATATTATGTGGACCGCGAGCGCAGACATAACGTCCGTCCTCATCCTTGACGGCCTGGGGCCAGCTGGACTGATCGGCACGCTCACTGAGGCGGTCGGCCGCAACGCTCACCTTGAAGGCTGAACCAAGATCGACGCCGGACGTGACCACACGGGCCTCGTCGGTGTTCTGCTTAATCGAAAACAATGCCATGCCACGACCGTGAACGCCCCAACGGTCCATCTTCATGCTCTCGAGCTTGGAGGTAACGCGGGCATCAAAGATTCGCTCTTGCATATCCTGCGGAACGCCAGAACCGTTATCCAGAAAGACAAGCGTGCGGACGCCATCTTCCTTGGTCGTGGCGAGATAGACCTTGTCGGCGCCGGCATCGCGAGCATTACGGAGCATTTCGATGACGATGTCCTCGACATGCTGAATGTCGTGCTTAGCCTGGCGCCGCTCGGCCTCCGAAACGCGGAGGCGGACATACCCCTCGCCAAGGTTCTCCTCGACGCGAAGGTTGCCCTCCCCCGACATCGACGCGATAAATGAGATGAGCTCGTTCGCGTCGCTCATGTTATTTAGCGATATCGACAGCGCGGCTCTCGCGAATCACGACGACGCGCACCTGACCGGGATACTCCATCTCTTCCTCGATCTGATGGGCGATATCGTGAGCCAGGACCGTGGACTGGGCATCGGAGATCTTGTCCGGCTGGACCATGACGTGGACCTCGCGACCGGCCTGCATGGCATAGGTACGTTCGACGCCGTCATGGGAGTTGGCGATCTCCTCGAGCTTCTCAAGACGCTTGATGTAGTTCTCGGCAGACTCGCGACGGGCACCGGGGCGAGAGGCAGAGACAGCATCGGCGGCCTGCACCAGGACATCGAGCACCGTGTTGGGGTCGACATCGGCATGGTGAGCCTCGATAGCGTGAACGATAACGGGCTTCTCGCCATAACGGCGGGCAAGCTCGGCGCCGATGACGGCATGCGGGCCCTCGACGTCGTGGTCGATTGCCTTGCCCAGGTCATGAAGCAGGCCGGCGCGCTTGGCGGTCACAACGTCCAGGCCAAGCTCGGAAGCCATCACGCCGCACAGATCAGAGACCTCGAGGGAATGCTGAAGCACGTTCTGACCAAACGAGGTACGGTAGCGCAGGGCACCAAGGGTCTTGACGATCTCGGGGTGCAGATCGTGGATGCCGGTATCGAAGGCAGCCTGCTCGCCAGCCTCGCGCACGCGCTGCTGAACCAGGTCGGCGGCCTTGTGATACATCTCCTCGATACGGGCAGGGTGAATGCGGCCGTCGGCGATGAGGTTCTCGAGGGCGACACGGGCGGTCTCACGACGGACCGGGTCGAAGCTCGAAAGAACGACGGTCTCGGGCGTGTCGTCGATCACGAGGTTGACGCCGGAAACCTGCTCGAAGGTCCGGATGTTGCGACCCTCGCGACCGATGATACGGCCCTTGAGGTCATCAGAGGGAATGTGCACGGAGGTAACGGTGACCTCGGCAGTGTGGTCGGCAGCGCAGCGCTGAATCGCCAGAGACAGAATCTCCTGGGCGGTCTTGTGGCACTCGGCGCGAACCTGCTGCTCGGACTCGCGAATGATCGTGGCGGCCTCGTGGGTGACCTCGCCGCGAACCTTATCGAGGAGCTCCTTGTGGGCGTCCTCGCGGGTAAGGTCGGCGATACGCTCGAGCTCGGAGGTCTGCTTTGCACAGAGCTCCTCGAGCTCACGGGAGCGCTTCTCGACCTGACCGGCCTGGCTGGACAGCTGATGCTCGCGCTTGTCGAGAGCGTCGTTGCGGCGATCGAGGGATTCCTCGCGCTGCATCACGCGGTTCTCGAGCGTACGAATCTCGTTCTTACGCTGCTTGTCCTCGGCCTCGGCGGCCTGCTTGTTCTTGATGATCTCCTCTTTAGCCTCGAGCAGAGCCTCTTTTTTGAGGGTCTCGGCCTGACGCTTAGCATCACCGATCAGGGACTCAGCCTGTGCGTGTGCCGACTGGATTTTTTCGTCGGCCTCGTGAAGACTACCCTGCTTGGCGGTGCGCATGTAGGCAATGGCGGCGATGGCACCCAAAACGATGCCAACGAGCGCTGCGATGATAGGCATGCTCACTCCTTTTTATGGATTCGTTACACAACAAAGCGAACCGTCCTTACGAACGGCTCGCGACATTTGAGTAATATGGGCGCAGCTTATGCGGGTCGGATACAGATAAACATATAAACAAACTCATCACAGATGAGCACATATCACAAAGCAAATGACGCTGTTTATCGTACGTTGAACCACAACAACTGTCAAATAAATGCCCCCAACACGGCGGCTAAAACACGGTGAGCGGCAGGGCCACAAAACGCATACGCCTAAACCGCACATTCCTCGCGTTCGGCATCGAGACGTGCCTTAACGGCATCGGCGGCGATATGATACGAGAAGCCCTTGCCCATCAAAAACCGAACCAGTTTTTCGAATCCGCGCGTCTCTGGAACACGCCGCTTGGCGAGCAGGGCTGACGCACGCGCCAAATCGTCTTCGACGGCAAAATAATCCTCGGGATAACCGGGAATGTCATCGAGCACGACATGACGGCGCTTGAGCTCGGTCTCGATTTTGCGCTGTCCCCAACCGCGCCGCTTGCGCTCCTCGATAAAGTACGAGCAAAAGCGGTTCTCGTCTAAAAAGCGATACTCGGTGGCGCGCTCGACGGCGAAATCGATCGCGGTCTGGTGAAAGCCGTAGCGAGCCAGCTTGTCACGGACCTCGCCCGTCGCATGGTCGCGGCGCGATAACATCTCGGTCACCATGGTAAGTGCACATTTACGCTCGACGAGCTGCACCGCCTCACGAAAGTTGTCCCAATCACAGGGAAGATCGGGGCGGTTTTTGACATACAGGCGCGCGACCCGCACGGGAATCCAAATGGACCGCTCAAAACCGCCCTCAAGCTCACAATCGATATGTGCGCAAGGCTTTTTGGACGCATACCCGCTCGAGAACGAGGAGGCCGCCTTCTTATCGGGAAAGACGACCGTGGCCTCGGTCACCGTATACGACATGAGCGCAACCGCTACTCGTCGTCATCATCGAGCATGGCGGAACCATCGATGGCGTAAAGCTCGTCAAACTCCTCAGGCGCAGGCTGATCGGTCAGCTCGACCTCGGATGGAGCATCGTCGTCAAACTCAAGCCCGCAGGCAAGGCGGACCTTATGCTCAATCTCGTCGGCGCAATCGGGGTGTTCGCGCAGGAACGCCTTGGCGGCCTCGCGACCGTTGCCGAGCTTGTCCTCGCCATAGGCAAACCAGGAGCCCATCTTCTTGCAGATACCGCACTCGACAGCCATGTCCAGAATCGAGCCCTCCTTAGAGATGCCCGTACCGTACATGATGTCGAACTCAGCAGAACGGAACGGAGCTGCCACCTTGTTCTTAACGACCTTGGCGCGCACGCGGTTACCGATAACCTCATCCTTAAGCTTAATGCTGTCGATGCGGCGAATGTCGATACGCACCGAAGAGAAGAACTTAAGGGCGCGGCCGCCCGTCGTGGTCTCGGGGTTGCCGAACATGACGCCGATCTTCTCTCGCAGCTGGTTAATGAAGATGCATGTCGTGTTGGACTTGGACAGCGAGCCGGCGAGCTTGCGGAGCGCCTGACTCATCAGGCGAGCTTGCAAACCGACCGTGGTATCGCCGATCTCTCCCTCGATCTCGGCACGCGGGGTCAGCGCGGCGACGGAGTCGACGACGATGGCATCGATGGCGCCGGAACGCACGAGCATGTCAACAATCTCGAGCGCCTGCTCACCCGTATCAGGCTGGGAAATCAGTACCTCGTCGATATCCACGCCAATGCGCGCGGCATACGTGGGATCGAGCGCGTGCTCGGCATCGATAAATGCCACCACGCCACCCATTGCCTGGGCCTCGGCCAGGATCTCGAGCGAAAGCGTCGTCTTACCGGAGGACTCAGGACCGTAAATCTCGACGATGCGGCCGCGCGGCACACCGCCGATACCCAGAGCGGCATCGAGTGCCAGAGCGCCCGTAGGGATGGCCTCGACCTCGAGCTCGGGGCCACCGTCGCCGTACCTCATGATGGAACCCTGGCCGAATTTCTTCTCGATCTCGGCCTTGGTGGTGGCGATCATCTCATCGCGCTCTTTACCCGTCGTGCGAGCATGAACGGTACGTACGGGACCTGAATTCTTGGCCATGAAAAGCCCTCCTCTTAACAACCTGCATCGATAATAAACGAACGGCTGTTCGTGGTCAACCGTTCAGATAAATCATATGCAGGCAGTCTTTCCAAAACCCAACCAAACGCCGACCAAACACTGACCAAATGCTTGACCACAAAGGGGCAAATAAGAACAAGAAAGGCAAAAATACACCTATGACCAGCGCAAACGCTAAATTCGTCAGGGGTCCCTATCTCCACAATTAAGGGGCCCGAAGGCCCCTTAAAACACGTCTATTCCATAGAGTTAAGCACAAGGGCAATGCGTCCCAATGCCTCCGCGACCGCATGGGCACGAACACACGAACGGTCGCCCTCATAGTGGCAGCGCACAGAGTCCACGACCGGCACTTCCCCATCAGCCGCGCGATACGCCCAGCCAATATAGAAAGTGCCAGCCGGATCGTCCTCAGTGCCGCCGCCGGGGCCGGCATAACCCGTTGCGCTCACTGCAATATCGCTCTGGTACAGCTCCAGCGAACCCGCCGCCATCTCGCGCGCGGTCTGATGCGACACCGCGGTATAGCGGTCGAGCGTCTCCTGATCAACACCCAAAACGCGATGCTTGATCTCATCGCAGTAGGTCACCGCACCGCCACGCAGCACCGCCGAGGCGCCCGGGATATCGGCAATCGTCGAGGCGATCATACCCGCTGTCAGCGACTCAGCCGTCGAAACCGTCACGCCCCGAGCGCTCGCGCGCTCGACAATATGACGCGCCAGCTCCTCGTTATGTGCGGAAATCTGATCAAAAGAGTCCGTCATACCCACCAGGACCTAGACCGAAAAGACGATCTTGCGGCAGTTCCAGAAGTATTGGGCGCCCGAGATAACGGTCAGGACAACGGCAACGGCATACAGGAAGCGCGACACCGAGTAGATGCCGAGCGTCAGCGCCAGCGGGCCAAGGTGCAAGCCGGCCATCGCAAAGACGCACAGGTAACCGCAGATGGAGACCATCGTGGTCGCCGTCTTGTACTTGCCAAGCTTATCGGCGGCAACGACCACGCCGGCGGCACTCGCAACCATGCGCAGGGCGCTTACCAACAGCTCGCGGAACAAGATGATGAACACGGACCAAACCGTCACGGTGCCAAAGTCCAAGAACAGCAGCAAGGCCGAGAACACGAGCAGCTTGTCGGCGATGGGGTCCAAGAACTTACCGAAATCGGTAATCTCGTTGCGCGAGCGCGCCAGGTAGCCGTCGACCTTATCGGTGCACGACAGGATCACATACAGAATGAAGGCAGCGGCGGCGAGCGGGCCGTCGAAGGTGCTCCAATCTGTACCGGCAACACTCGTGTGAGAAAGCGCCGACACGATCATGAACACCGGGATAAAGACGATGCGAACGCACGTCACGATGTTGGCGGGCGTCCAAACACTCGTCAGTTCCTTATTGCTCTCGTTTGCCACGATGCTCTCCTACTCCACAACATGGCCGATAAGCTCATAGCAGAAGCTATCGGTAAACTCGACCGTCAGAATATCGCCCACGGACGCCTCGCTGGCGTCCAAGTGCACCGCGCCATCGGAATCGGGCGCCTGGAACCAAGCATGGCCGATCAGCTCGGCGCCGTCCTCGGTCTCCTCGATGCCGTCGACAATCACCTGGGCGCGCTCGCCCACATGTGCGGCGGTGGCGGCAAAACCGAGCGACTCGGCCAGGTCCATGGCCTCCTGGGCGCGCTCGAGCTTGACCTCCTCATCGACCTGACCCTCCATCTTAGCGGCCAGGCTGCCCTCCTCCTGCGAGTAGGCAAAGACACTCGTGTAGTCAAAGCCGACGGTGTCCATAAAGTCGATAAGGTCGCGGAACTCGTCGTCGGTCTCGGTCGGGAAGCCGACCATGGCCGTGGAACGGATCACGATGCCGGGGATACGCTCACGCAGATCGCGGAACAGGTCCTCGAGCTCCTGGCGCGAACCAGAACGGCGCATAGCCTTGAGGATGCGCGCGTCGCAGTGCTGCACGGGGATATCGATATAAGGCAGCACCTCGGGCGTATCGCGAATCGTATCGATAAGCTCGTCGGTCATGCCCTCGGGCTGCAGGTAGAGCACACGGACCCAGACGTTCTGCGGACGCACGGCCTCGGCTACGGCGCGCAGCAGCTGCGCCAGATTGCGCGGCGAGCCCTCGGCGACGTCACCATCCGCAAAGTCGGTGCCCCAGATGCCCGTGTCCTGGCCGATCAGCACGATCTCTCGCACACCGCCGGCAACCAAGTCGCGCACCTCGGAGATAATGCTCTCGGCATTGCGCGAATGATAGCGACCGCGGATATACGGGATCATGCAGAAGCTACAAAAGCGGTTGCAGCCATCGGAAATCTTGACGTAAGCAACGGCGCCCTCGACAGTGCGCTTGACTTGCGGAATATAGGCAGCGATCTCACGCTCGACACCCAGCACGCCATCGATGACCGCCACGATGCCGTCCTCCTCGTCGGCCTTCACAAAGGCAGCGACCTCGGGCAGCTCGTCAGGCAGGTCGTCGCCATAGCGCGACGGCACACAGCCGCACATGACGATGGGACAAGAACGAACGCCGTCCTGAACCTCGTTGGCGAGCTCGAGCGTGGTCTCGATGCTCTCGGACGTTGCGGAGGCGAGGAACGAGCATGTATTGACGATGGCGATATCGGCATCCTGTGGGTCGAATGCCTCCTCGTAGCCCGCGGCGGTCAAAAGAGAACGCATGCGGTCGGTGTCAACCTCGTTCTTAGCGCACCCGAGGGTGATGTAGAGCACGGAGCCCAACGGTGTATCCATGTTGGAGAGCAGTCCTTTCGAATGATATTAGCGGTAGTTGGTGAACTGCAGCGGCTGGCCGTAGTCCTGGTCGCGCAGGAACTGGATAACGGTCTGCAACGCGTCCTTCGAAGCAGAGGAAACACGCAGCTTCTCGGCCTCGATGGTCACCTTGACCTTGAGCTTTTGGTCCTTGATGTCCTTATTGATCTTCTTGGCGGTCGCCTGGTCGATACCCTCGACGATATGGCCGAGCACGCGCACGGTGCCGCCCGATGCCGCCTGCGGAGCATCCCACGAGACAGCCTTGAGGTCGATGCCGCGCTTGATGAGCTTGGAGCTCAGGGCATCGATGATCTGCTTGGAGACAAAGTCGGCCGGGGCGTTGATCGTAAAGAGCTTGTCGCCCTTCGAAAGCTCGATCGTGGCGCCGGAATCCTTCAGGTCATAGCGCTGGGAAATCTCGCGCGTGGTCTGCTGGAAGGCGTTGTCGACCTCTTGCATGTTGACCTCGGACACGACGTCGAAGCTGGAATCTTTAGCCATGATGTTTCCTTTCGCGTACGAGCGGCTTAGTAGCTATCGTACGAATAGTCGGTAGAATCGGCGGGCGTCTGGCCGTCAGTTGCGGTATCGGCGCCATCCGTGGACTGGGCATCGGTGCCGTCGGTGGTGTCGGTACCATCGGTGGTGTCGGCACCATCAGAACTTTCACCATTCTCGGAATCAGTCGTCTCCTTCTTGGGAACGGTGATCGTCACGCGCGCCACGCCCGAGGTCTTGGTATCGTAACGGACCTTTTCGCCGTTCTTGGTAACGGTGACATCGGAAGGCTTAGACGTGGTGATCTCGATCGAGGACTCGGGCGTGTACTCCTGCTCAAAGGGGCCAGTCGCCTGGGCGCCATAGACCGACTTTCCGTCGACCTTGACCTCAATCCACGCGGTCTTTCCCTTGGCAACGGAGACCTTAACCTTTGTGACCTCGTTCTCTTCCTTCTTGGCCGTCGTCTTGGCGGCGTCCGAATCAGTCGACTCATCCGTCGGCTCATCGGTGTCTTCGTCCTCGTCGACCGTTTCGGTCTTCTTAGAAGACTTCTTGGTCGTCGTCTTGGTAGCAGTGGGCGTCTCGGGCGTGGTCTCGGGCGTCGAAGATGCGCAGCCGCGCAGAAGTACCACGATGAGCACGATCAGCAGCAACGCCACGGCACCGATACCGGCGTAGACGATACGCGGATCGAGCCCGTTGTTTTGAGGAGCACGGGAACCGCCGCGTCCACGACTGGAACTGCTGCGGCCGCCTCCCTGAGGCATACGGCCACGATTGCTATCGGAACGGCCGCGATAGCCACCCTGGCCCTGAAGGCTGCGCTGACCCGAGCGGGGCGCAAGTTCACCGCGGCCTTGATAGCCACGCTGGCCCGCACGCGGAGCCGAAGAGCGCTGGCCATACGGCTGTGGTTGAGAGCGAAGACGCGGCGTCACCTGCGTGGTGTCGGCGTCCGTATAGCCACTGCGAGAGCGTCCGGTGGAGATACCACGGTGACCGCGATCGGAATAGCCGCCGTCGCCGTAGCCGGCACGAGGGTCACGCGCCACGCCGCGGGCAGCGGGAAGCGCACGGTCCTCGGGCATCGGCGTACTGCGGAACCGGTCACGCTGCGAGCGAATCTCCTCGCCCGAACCCGTCTCGGTAATATAACCGGCCTGCTGAGGACGCTGTCCATAGCGGGTCGAACGACCGCCCTGAACCATCAGGAAGCGCCCGTTATCGACAGAGGAACGCGAATTGACATAGCCGGCGGCGTCCTGAAAACGACCGCCCTGCTGCGACGTCTCGCGCTCGTATGCCATCAGTTCGTCAAAGTAGGCATTGACGACCTCGCGCGGATTGAGGCCCAAAAAACGAGCATAGCTCGAAATCATGCCCTGCGCATAGCCGCGCGGCGGCATCGAAGCAAAGTTACCGGTCTCGAAAAACTCGATGATCTGCGGCCTGATTTTGATGGTGTTGGCGACCTGCTGAATGGAAAGGCCCATTCGGCGACGCTGCTCGAGCAGCATGTCACCAAAGCGTGCAGCCATCAGAATCCTCCAAACTCACGATCTTCACGTGCCATCTCGGCGTCGACAGATTCCAGCGCGGCAAGCCCCTCCTCGTCCAACAGGACCTCGCGCGGCTTGGAACCGTCGGGCGGGCCGACGACACCCTTTTCTTCCAGCATGTCCATAATACGCCCGGCACGCGCATAGCCAACCTTCAGGCGGCGTTGCAGGCCAGATGTGGAGCCCAGCTGCGATTCCACCACAATATGGGCGGCTTCCCAAATGAGCGGATCATCGTCTTGCGGCTCGGCGACTCCGGTGCGGACAATGCCGCCGCCACCAGCCATGGACATGGAAGCGGGCGCCACGGCGGACAGAATCTCCTCGTGGTAGTCGGGCTCGCTCTGCGACTTGACGAACTCGACAATCTCGTTGATTTCGTCGTCCGAGACAAAGCAGCCCTGGATACGGCGGGGCTTGCCCCAGTCGACCTTGGAGAACAGCATGTCGCCCAAACCGGTGAGCTTCTCGGCACCCATCTGGTCGATGATGACGCGCGAGTCGATGCCCGTGGCGACGTTAAAGGCGATGCGGTTGGTGATGTTAGCCTTGATAAGGCCCGTCACCACGTTGGAGCTGGGGCGCTGCGTGGCAACGATAAGGTGAATACCGGCGGCACGGCCCAGCTGTGCAATACGCACGATCGAGGCCTCGACATCCTTACCGGCGACCATCATCAGGTCAGAGAGCTCGTCAATGATAATGACCAGGTAGGGCATCTTTTGCGGCGGGTTGTCGTAATGCTCAAACTCGCCGGCGGCCTGCTTTTCGTTATAGGTCGAAATCTTACGGACGTTGAGGCGTTCGAATACCTTCAGGCGGCGCTCCATTTCGGACACGGCCCACTGCAGGGCGCTCGCGGCCTGCTTGGGCTCGGTCACCACGGGCACATAGAGATGCGGCAGACCGTTATAGCCCGCAAGCTCGACGCGCTTGGGGTCGACCATGATCAGGCGAACGTCCTCGGGAAGGGCGCGCATGAGCAAGGTCGTGATGATGGAATTGATCATCACCGACTTACCAGAACCGGTCGTACCGGCGATCAACAGGTGAGGCATCTTGGCGAGGTCGGCGACGACCGGCGTGCCCTCGGCGTCGCGGCCGATGGCAAGCTCGAGCGGACCGCCCTTCACATAGGGCAGCACGTCGCCCAGATTGACGTTCTGGCGCTTGCGGTTGGGAATCTCGATGCCCACGAGCGAGGTGCCGGGGATCGGGGCAAAGATACGAACCGACTGGGCGGCGAGCGAAAGCGCAATATCGTCCTCGAGGCTCGAAATCTTGCTCACGCGCTCGCCCTCGCCAGGTTGCAGCTTAAAGGTCGTCACCGTGGGGCCGGCGATCCAGCCGACCACGCGGGCACTGCGGCCAAACTCAAGCAAGGTGGATTGCAGTGACTCAGCGGTCTGCTCCAGCTCCTTGTCCGAAGACGCGGCGGAAGCCGACTGCGGGTTGGCATGCAGGATTTCGAGCGGCGGAAGCTTGAGGCCGTCCTCTTCTTCGCCCTCGTTATCTGCGGCGCCGTCGTCCACTCCCCCATCACGAGCCGCAGCCGATTGGATAGCACTCGTGGCAGGCGCACCGGCAACCTTGGGATGCTTCAGGAAGTCGGGAATCTGAGGTGCGGCCGAGACGGGATTCACGACAAACGGCGGCTCGGACTCGTCGATCTTATCGGAGTCGTCTTCCATCGAAAGCTGGCCGGTTACCTGGCCGCGCTTTGCATGGCGACGCGGCAGCAAAGTTGTCTTTGCGGTCTCAATCGGACCCTCGTCGTCCTCGTCATCGCCCTCGGTAAGCTCAATCTCGCTATCGGACCAAGATGGGTCGGGCTCAGTCGTATTGAGCTTAGGCGCAGACTTGCCCTTCTTGGCATGGCGGCGCGGCAACAGCGTGGTCTTGGCTCGCTCGGCTTCAACCGACTCGGATACGTCGACAAACGGGTCATCGTCCTCGTCATCATCCAAAACCGGGTCGACATCGCCACCCATGACCGTGGTCACCGCGGCGTCAGTCCCCTTCTGGCGCAGAATGCTCAGGTGCGGACGAGCGACGCCGGGAACAGACAGGGCCTCTTCATCGCCCCACGGGCTCGCATTGACATCGGCACGTCGACGCTCGGCAAAATCGGCAGCGCGATCGCGTGCGGAGCGCAAAACGCCACCCACCGAAAAGCCGATAATGACCAAACCAACGACGACAAGCCCCAGCAAGACAACCATGGCGATAGGTTTACCCAGGGCGTTTTGCAAGGCACTTGCGATAAAGGCGCCAATGTAGCCGCCCGACACGGAAAGGTTCTGCGGCGTAAACATAAGGTCGCACGAATCGCTCGTGCCCGGCACCATCAGCGAAAGAATGGAGACGACGGCGATAAAGACCAAGGCGCCGCCCGCAACAGAGCGCACGTTGAGCGGCGAGTCCTCACCCAAAAAGAGCGTGGCGGCAAACAGCAAGATGACGATCGGCAGCACGTAGGCGCCCAGACCAAAGCCCAGGTGGTAGAAACCGGCAACCGCAGCCGTCACGGGCGCTGTTGCCGGAGAGATCACGGCAATGAAGGACGCGATCGCCAAAACGGCGATGACCACACCGGCGATATCGCGATTGGCCGAAGGCTCGACCAAGGGCTCAAACTCATCAAACTCGGACTCGTGGCCCTTATTGGCACGCAGATGGGAACCGGCACCCTTAGCAGATGCCGGTTGGTTATTGGCCTTATTGCCTTTGGCGTTTTGTGCAGATCCGCGCGCCAAACTAAACCTCCATGACGACCGGGATGATCATCGGACGGGTGCGCGTACGGCTCCAGATAAAGTTAGAGAGCGAATCGCGCACGGCCTTGCGAATGGCATCGGAACCGCTGCTGGTAAAGCTAAACTTACCCTTCTCGATCGTCTTCATAATGGACGCGGAGGCATCCTCGGAGAACTGGTCGTCGATGGCAAACGAGACGCCGCGGCCCGAGAACTCGATGGCCTCGATCTTCTTGTGTTTGAGGGAGACGATGGCAACGGCCGTGACCATACCGTCGTTGGCGAGCTTCTGGCGATCGCGCAGGACGATGGGGTCGGTATCGCCGATACGCAGGCCGTCGACGTAAACGACACCGGACTCGACGGGCGTGCCGCGCTTGACGATACCGCCACGCATCTCGAGCGTATCGCCGTTGTCGAGGATAAAGATATGATCGTCCTTGAGGCCCATCTTGCGTGCAAGTTGAGCATGGGCGCGCAGATGTACGGCCTCGCCGTGAACCGGCATAAAGTAGGTGGGCTTGGCCATGGCCATCAGGAGCTTGAGCTCCTCCTGGCTACCGTGACCAGAGACGTGAACGAGGGCGCGGTTCTTATCCCAGACGTCGCAGCCAAGCTTGGCGAGGCTGTTGACGACCTGCTGAACGGCCTTCTCGTTACCGGGAACCGGCGTTGCCGAGAGGATGACGGTATCGCCCTCGTGGATGGAGAGCGTCTTGTGCTCGCCGTTGGCCATGCGGGACAGGGCCGACAGGGGCTCGCCCTGCGAACCGGTGCACATGACGACGATCTTGTCGTCGGGCAGATTGTCAATATCGAAAGCATCAATGATATCGGCATCATCGATGTTGAGATAGCCGAGCTCACGCGCCACACGGGTGTTGGTGAGCATGGAACGACCGGTCACGACGACCTTGCGGCCGCACTTGCGGGCGGCGTCGCAGATCTGCTGCAGACGATGGATGTGGCTCGAGAACGACGCAACGAACACGCGGCCCGGAGCATTCTTGATGGCATGCAACAGATTGGGGCCAACCTCGGCCTCGGACTTGGTAAAGCCGGGGACCGTGGCGTTGGTTGAGTCGGACAGCAGCAGGTCGATGCCCTGCTTGGCAAAGCGGCTGATAGCGGCATAGTCGGGCGTGACGCCGTCGATGGGCGTCTGGTCGAGCTTAAAGTCGCCGGTGTGCATAACGGTGCCCTGGTTGGTGCGGATGAACACGCCTAGAGCGCCCGGGATGGAGTGCGTCATCGAGAAGAAGTCGAGCGAGATGCCACCCAAATTGACGTGGCTGCCGCCCTTGACCTCGCGGAACTTGGGTGCACGAATGCGGAACTCGGAGAGCTTGCCCTCGATAAAGCCAAGCGTCAGCTTGCTCGAGAAGATGGGCACCTTGTTGTTGAGGTCCTGCAGCAGATACGGAAGCGAACCGGTGTGGTCCTCGTGGCCGTGAGTGACGATGATGCCGCGGAGCTTTTCCTCGTTCTCCAGAACGTAGGTGTAATCCGGGAGCACCAGGTCGATACCGGGCTGCGAGTCATCGGGGAACATGAGGCCAGCGTCGACGAGCACCATGTCGTCGCCGCACTCGAAGACCGTCATGTTCTTGCCGATACCATCTAGGCCGCCGAGCGGGATGATCTTCAAGGGAGATGATTTTTTAGCTGCCATAGGTTAGTGTGGTTTCCTTTCTTCGAAACGGGTCTGGAACAACCGACGGGGCGCTTCTGGCAAACCGACCGCCGGGAACGTACAAACATGCATCACCGAGTCGATGCAGTAACCACAGTATGATACCCATTTGCACAACAACAGACCACCCATGCATCAAAGCCCCATCTGAACCGGTCTATCCCGCCGGTTTCCCGTGGGGCGGGCACTGATGAAGTTTCCTGCTCTACAGTCCTGCTCACGACGGAGGCCACATTAAGTGGCCTCCTGTTCGTGCGGAACTCGCGATAAAC
>CALLSU010000002.1:0-31373 GCA_938011935.1 uncultured Collinsella sp. | reverse complement strand
TGTAATGGTTGAACCCGGCGGCGCTCGACATGCCCGAGCCGATGCCGACGATGATGGCGTCGGCATCGTCGATAAGGCTTCGAAGCCTACGCGCTTCTCTTTCTAGGGGTGGCATCGGGCGATCTCCTCGAAAGCCGGGGCCATATCGCCGTCAACGAGAATCGTCTCGCACGAAGCGTCGGGCGCCATGGCCTGGCCGTAGTTGAACACGATGTAGGTGGCGTGCTCGCAGGCGTTCGCGATCTGGGCGAGCATGCGCTTTATGACGCCGTTGTGCAGTCCCACGCCAAGTTCGAGGATGGCGACCCTGCCGTTGCGATGGGCTTGCACAAGACGCGCGAGCTCGTCGAGCTGGGTCATGGCGAGGGCGTCTGGATGGGCGAGGCGCCGCTCGTCAACCGACGTGCGCGTGCTCCCCTCAGTCTCGAGCACGCGCTCCTCGTCGAACCCGGCGCGCGCGAAGTGCCCGTCGATGTTGCATGTGACCACGAAGGTGTCGGCGTGCTCCGTAAGACGCCGCAGCCCGTTCATGAGCGAGCCGGGCTCATATTCGAGATACTCCTTTTGATGGAACCGCTCGGCCCATCGGCGTCGCACGCTGGCATCCGGGGAAGCGAGCCCCTGCAGTATGCAGCCGATGCCGTCTGCCTGGGCGAGGTCCCCGTACGCCTCTTGGAAATGAGCATCGGCGCAGAAAAGGTTGAGCCCCTCCGCCATGTCGAGTCCGTTGCTAGCGCCGATGATGACAAGATCCGCTTCGGCTAGCGCCCTGCCTATGCGAACTGCTTTCGCCGTCTCCATGCGCTACCTCCCCAGCGTCTTGCGCGCGTCGGCGAGCACGTCGGCGATGTCGGCGCGAACGGCGAGCCCCCGATCCTCGATCGCGCGGGGGAGAAACTGCGTCTTGTTGTTTACGGCGATGTAGCTGGCCTGCGGTAACTGCGCCGTGAGGGCCCAGAACGGCTCCTGGATAAACGCGGGCGTCATGCGGCCCACACCCAGCTCGAGGAAGAGGATCCTCTGCCGTGCGTGCGCGTCGAGCCATTCGGACACCTTGCGGTACTGCTCCTCGTAGAGTTCGCCCTGCAGGAAGTTGCCGTAGCCGCGAACCCAGGGGAACGCCTCTGCCCCGCAGTGCGGGCAGCGCGGCACGAGCTCTGTCGGAACCTCAAGGCCGTCTCCCATGGCCTCTACCATGTTGGAGACCGGCTCGACCGTATCCCACACCGCGTCGGTGCAACAGCGGGAGCACTGAAAGAAGCGGTGGTCGCCTTGGATCTCTGCCACTTTCTCCCAGGGATAGAGCTTCACAAACTGCGTGTCCTGGTTGGTGGTGAGCACGAAGAAATCCTTCTCGGCGAGAATGGCGTCGAGGTCCCTGTAGGGCTTGCGCAGCGAGGCGTTGAGCGTGGTGTCGAGGAAGGTGGCGAGGTATCCCCAGCGCGCCTCGGCGGTGGGCCAGCGGTAGAACGACCCCTCGAAAGCGCCCTTGAAACCGTAACGCTCGGCGAATTTGCCGAAATGCTTGCGATAGGTCGCGTTGTCCTCGTAGTAGAAGTCGCCGCCGCCCGCCGCGGAGAGCCCGGAGGCCCCGCCTACCAGCACGCAATCGGCTTCTTCGATCATGCGGGCGAAGTCCTCGATTTGCTGGTCGTAGGGCTCGGGCTCGCGGTCACTCAGCTCATAGGGCGTGCCGCCGCTGCGGTAGGCGGCCTGAAGGGAAAACGATTGGTTGGTGAGTTCGATAACGAGCTGCTCGTACAGGGTCACTGGATACCTTCTTTCAGCTATTATAAACACGTGTCTATAAAAAGTATCCATGTCGATTTGCTTAAGAGCAATGAACAGCTTCGGCCTGCTGTCGATAAACGAGCGTTTGCCGGGCATTGTCGAGCGTTGCAATTGGAGGGGTAATGGAAGCGGGGAAGATCGATCGTCGCCGACGCTATACACTCTCGGTCATACGGGAGGCGTTCTTCGCGCTGCTGGCCGAGGTCGGCTTCGCGAAGATGACGGTAGCGGATATCTGCCGCCGCGCCGATATCAACCGTGGCACGTTCTATCTGCACTACGAGGACAAGTTCGCCCTGCTCGACACGCTTATCGACGAGGCCTTGGCGGCGGTGCCGCCGCTCGAGGGAACGGAGGCGGGTGCCCTCTGCCAGCGTCCGCCGGCAAACGATGACTATTATCTGCTCTACTCGGATGACGACGCGTACGCCCGGGTGGCACAGCGCGTCGTCGAGCGCGGCGCCGAGCAGATGGTTCCCTCGATCATGGAGGAGACTGGGCTTTCGCGCGAGGACGCCTATCTGCTCTTCGTCCACAACGTCCAGGGAAATCTCGCGGTCAACCGCCTGCTCGGTTGGAGGCGAGGGCCCGAGTTTGCCCACGCTCAGGAGCTGCTCAGCGCCTATTCCGAAGGGGGCATGCGGGCGGTATCGGCTCGTCACGATCCTCGTAGCTCGTCTTGACCGCATGTCATTTCAGGCAGGCGACGTTGCTATGGCCCCTCTTTGGTTTTCGATGTTGTATAAGGCAATCGCAATCGCCTTGAGCTTCTTTAGGGAACTTGAGCAAGAGATATGGCCTGCTGGCGATTGATTAACCCCATTTGTTTTGGTTACAAGAAAAAATGCTGCGCGCCTGCAGCATGAAGGAGAGGGAATCCTATGAATATCGTTGTATTGAGCGGCAGCCCGCGTAAGGGCGCCAATACCGATACCATGGTCGAGGCGTTTGCCGAGACCGCGCGTGAGGGCGGCCATACGGTCGAGGTCATCCGCGTTGCCAGCAAGAAGATCGCCGGCTGCTTGGGATGCCAGTACTGCTTCGCCCATGAGGGCGTCTGCGTGCAGAAGGATGACATGGCCAACGTGATTGAGTCGCTGAAAGACACCGACATGGTTGTCTTCGCTTCGCCTATCTACTGGTTTGACATCACTGCGCAGGAAAAGACCGCCATCGACCGCCTGTACGCCTTCGGTGCCACGGGTTTCCCGTTCACCAAGACGGCCCTTTTGCTCGATAGCCACAGCGAGGGTGTCTATGATGCGGCGATCGCTATGTACAAGTCAACCTGCGCGTACTGCAAGTGGGAGGACCAGGGCATTGTCACGATTGGTGGCATGACCGAGCGCGACAGCATGGCATCGTCGCCCAAGTTGAAAGAGGTGCGAGAGCTCGCTCGCAAGCTCGCCTAAGGACAAGAAGAACGCATGGCAATCAGCGTTGGTGGAAATGCTTGCTGTCCTTACCGAGAGATAGGGGCGAATTCCCTCAAGTGCCGTATAGAACAATTTTTAAACGCAGAAAAATAACTGAAAACAAATTAATCCGCGTTAAAATATTGTCAAATAGAAGTTCATGAGGGAAGGTTACGTATGCGTCGCAAGGCAGACGAGCTCCTTAGGGAATGGCGAGACAGAGCTGATAGAAAACCTTTGCTGGTCAAAGGCGTGCGCCAGTGTGGCAAGACCTATTTGCTCAGAACGTACGCCCAGGATCTTTTCGAATCGGTTGTCTACGTTAATCTTGAGAACGACCGGTCGGCGCGAGCGGATTTTTCGGGCGGTCTTGACCCTCATTCGATCGTACGTGCGATCGAGGCTCGTACGGGACAGCGTATCGTGCCTGGCAAAACCTTACTGTTCATTGACGAGATCCAGGCATGCGAGGAAGCGCTCACTTCCCTTAAATACTTTTGCGAAGATGCTCCCGAGTATTACGTTGCGGCTGCCGGGTCGCTTCTTGGGGTTGCCATTAACCATCAGTCGTATTCGTTCCCCGTCGGAAAGACCGACTTGATTGAGATGACTCCACTCGATTTCGAGGAGTTTCTCTGGGCGATGGGGCACGATCAGCTGGTCGACGAGATACGCTCATCATTCGAGATAATGGGTCCTCTTGCGCCAAGCCTTCATGAAAAGGCGCTTGGGCTCTATCGACAGTATCTTGTTGTTGGCGGAATGCCCGAGGCGGTCCAAACGTACATCGATGATCAGTCAATCATTGATGTGGCCGAAAAGCATCGGATTATTCTCGACGGATATTCCGCCGACACCAATAAATATGCTGATGAACGCTTGAGCGCAAAGACGCGTGCGTGCTTCGATTCCATTCCACAGCAGCTTGCCAAAGAGAATCGTAAATTTCAATACAAGGTAGTGCGAGCGGGGGGCAATGCGTCTCTCTTTGGAGATGCTCTCGATTGGCTTGTATTGTCGGGTACGGTGGCGCGCTGCAGCCTAGTCGGGCAGATCGAAAGCCCTTTAGAGGCCTTCGTTAACCCTTCTGCTTTTAAAATCTATCAGGCGGATACAGGGCTGCTGGTCTCCAAGGCCGGTGCTCAACGCGCCGATATTCTTGCCGGTATCGGCGGCACGTTCATGGGTGCACTTACCGAAAACTACGTTGCCCAACAGCTTTCAGCCATGGGTTATCCACTGCATTATTGGGCGCGAGATAATCGTGCGGAAATCGACTTTGTAGTAGAGAAGCAGGGATGCTTGTCTGCGATTGAAGTCAAGGCGGGGGAGAACACAAGATCTCGAAGTCTGTCCTCACTTAAAAAGACCCATCCGGGCGTGCGCCTTATCAGGCTATCGACTAAGCCCTTTGGAATGAATGATGGGCTTATGTCTGTTCCGCTTTATGCGGCATTTTGTCTATAGGGATGATGCTGGTGTAATGCATGGGGCCCGGGGCGCAGCGTTTACTGCGCTCCGGGCCCCGCTGCTTTGTAAACCATGACGGTTTAGTCGCCGTTGTTTTAGTCAAACAAACTCGGCATGTCATTTTCCTTCATGAGGGCGCCGGCGGAGGGCAGGCTCTGCGCGGTGAACTTCTCGGCCGAGACGCCGGCGCCAAGGATTTCCTCGGTCGTGCCGACGGTGGTGACCGAGCGGCCCTTCTTGGCCGTAAAGGCCTGGACGCCCTGCGTGTTGGTGGTCGTCTTGGTCTTGAGCAGCGACGTGTTGAAGTTCATCAGACGGTAGTCGCTCGAGACCAGCGCGATGTCGCGATCTTCCTTGAGCACCTGGGCATACAGCAGCTTGCTGCCACCATAGATGGCGTTTTTGAGGCGCTTGCGGTTGGTCTTGGTAACGTATCCGGCAAGCGCGACACGCACCACGCGGCCGTTCTCAAAGACGAACAGCACGTCGGCCTTGTAGTCCTCGGGGTCGATGACCCAGATGACGTTCTCGTCGGGTTCCATCTCAAGATCGGTCGGCAGGTACGAGCCCAGCTGTGCCGACTTGGTGTCCTCAAACGCCGTGACCTTGCACTTGTACACCTGGCTCTTGTTGGTAAAGACCAGCAGCTCGTGGGTGTTGGAGGACGGGAACTCGATAAAGGGTTTGTCGCCGTCCTTGTACTTGAGCGTGGTCGCCTTCTTGAGCACGCGGTCCGTCATCTTCTTGAGGTAGCCATCGCGCGAGAGCATGATCGTAACCGGGTACTCCTCGACCTCGGGCTCCAAGCTTACCTCGATAACCTCATGGGGCTCGATCCTGCCCGTGCGGCGCGGCATCACGTACTTCTTGTTGACCGCGGCCAGCTCGTCGCTGATGACCTTCTTGATGTTCTCTTCGCTCGAAAGGATCTCCTCAAGCTCGGCAATCTCACCCTCGAGCTTAGCGATGTCCTTGGTGCGGTTGAGGATGTACTCCTCGTTGATGTTGCGGAGCTTGAGCTCGGCGACAAACTCGGCCTGGGTCTCGTCGATGTCGAAACCCTTCATAAGGTTGGGTACGACCTCGGCCTCGAGTTTGGTGCCGCGGATGATGGCGATCGCCTTGTCGATGTCGAGCAGGATCGCCTCAAGGCCGTGCAGCAGGTGCAGGCGCTCGGACTTTTTGCCCAGGTCAAAGTTAATGCGGCGACGCGTGGACTCAATACGCCACTTGACCCACTCGCGCAGGATCTGGCGCACGCCCATAACACGGGGATAGCCGTCGACGAGCACGTTGAAGTTGCACGAGAACGAGTCCTGCAGCGTGGTCGAGCGATAGAGCTTGGCCATGAGCTTGTCGGGGTCGACGCCGCGCTTAAGGTCGATGGCGATGCGCAAGCCCGAGAGGTCGGTCTCGTCGCGGATGTCAGCGATCTCTTTGACCTTGCCCTCCTTGGAGAGCTTGACGATGCGCTCGATGATGACATCGGTCTTGGTGGTGTAGGGGATCTCATACACCTCGATGATGCGCTCTTCGGGAATCCAGCGCCAGCGGGAGCGAATCTGGAAGCTGCCAAGACCGGTCTCGATGATCTTCTCCATCTCCTCGCGGCGGTAGATAATCTCGCCGCCGGTCGAGAAATCGGGCATGGGCATGTACTCGAGCAGGTCGCAGTCGGGGTCCTTCAGGTAGTGCATCGTGGCGGTGCAGACCTCGTTGAGGTTGAAGCCGCAGATATCGGACGCCATAGCGACGCCGATGCCCTTGTTGGCCGAGACGAGGATGTTGGGGAACGTGGTGGGCAGCAGACGCGGCTCCTTCATGGCACCGTCGTAGCTGTCGACGAAGTCGACCGGGTCCTTGTCGATGTCCTTGAAGATCTCGGCGCTGATGGGGGAGAGCTTGGCCTCGGTGTAACGCGAGGCGGCGTAGCTCAGGTCGCCCGAATAGTACTTGCCAAAGTTGCCCTTCGACTCCACGAAGGGGGCAAGCAGCGCTTCGTTACCCGTCGCCAGGCGCACCATCGTCTCGTAGATCGCGGCGTCGCCGTGCGGGTTGAGCTTCATGGTCTGACCCACGATGTTGGCGCTCTTCTGGCGCTCGCCCTTGAGCAGACCCATCTTGTACATAGTGTAGAGCAGCTTGCGATGCGAGGGCTTAAAGCCGTCGATCTCGGGGAATGCACGCGAGACGTTGACGCTCATGGCGTAGGGCATGTAGTTGACCTCGAGCGTCTGCGTGATTGGCTGATCGGTGACCTCGGAGTGCAGGCCGATGACGTTCTCGGCGTTGACCTGCTTTTTCTTTGGCTGGTTCTTCGTCTTCTTCTTTGCCACGATTTCCTCTTGAACTTCTTATGGGCCGTCGTTATCGATGTGCTGCTATTGCAGGTCCAGCTGGTCCAGGTATTCCTTGCCGTGCTCGGAGATATGGCGCTTGCGGCCTGCCTCGTCGTTGCCCAGCAACAGGTTGAACATGGTTTCCATCTTGGTGACGTCCTCGGGCTCCACCTTAATCAGGCGGCGCGTCTCGGGGTTCATGGTGGTGAGCCACATCATGTCCGGATCGTTCTCACCAAGACCCTTGGAGCGGTTGATGGAGCACTTTTGGTCGCCGATCTCTTTAAGGATGCCGTTCTTCTCGAGCTCGGTGTAGGCAAAGTAGGTCTTCTCTTTGCAATTGATCTCGTAGAGCGGCGACTCGGCGATATAGACGTAGCCCTCGTCGATAAGCGTGGGCACCAGTCGATAGAGCATGGTGAGCACGAGCGTGCGAATGTGATAACCGTCGACGTCGGCATCCGTACAGATGATGACCTTGTTCCAGTTGAGGTTGTCCAGGTCGAAGGCGCCAAGGTTCTTGATGCGCTTGTCCTTGATCTCCACGCCACAGCCCAGCACACGCATAAGGTCCATGATGATGTCGGACTTAAAGATGCGCGGGTAGTCCTCCTTCAGGCAGTTGAGGATCTTGCCGCGGACGGGCATAACGCCCTGGAACTCGGCATCGCGCGAGGTGCGAATGGCGCCTGCTGCCGAGTCGCCCTCTACGATGTAGATCTCGCGACGGCTCTTGTCCTTGGAGCGGCAGTCGATGAATTTCTGCACGCGGTTGGCCATGTCGGTCTTCTGCTGCAGGTTGGTCTTGATGCTCTGACGCGTCTTCTCTGCGTTCTCGCGCGAGCGCTTGTTGATGAGGACCTGCTCCAGAATCTTGTTGGCGGCGTCTTTGTTCTCGATCAAGTAGGTCGAGAGACGCTCCTTAAAGAAGGCGGTCATGGCCTGCTGGATAAAGCGGTTATTGATGGCCTTCTTAGTCTGGTTCTCGTAGGACGTCTGGGTGGAGAAGCAGTTGGTCACCAGCACCAGACAGTCCTGGACGTCCTGCCATTTGATGCCGCTCTCGTTTTTGTTGTACTTGCCCTGTTGCTTGATGTAGGCGTCGATGGCGCTGGTCAGAGCACTGCGGGCCGCCTTCTCGGGCGAGCCGCCGTTCTCGAGCCACGATGAGTTGTGGTAGTACTCCTGCATCATGAAAGTGCGCGAGAAGCACATGCAAGCAGTGATTTTTACGTTGTAGTCGGGCAGGTCCTCGCGATCGCGACCGCGACGGTCGGCCTCGATAAAGAAGGGCTCGGTAAGGTAGTCGGTACCGACCTTCTCGAGCACGTAGTCCTCGATGCCCTTGGGATAGCAAAAATCCTCTTCGGAAAACTCGCCATCGTCGCCCTCAATGCGCAGGCGGAAGGTCACGTTGGCGTTGACCACGGCCTGACGGCGCATGGTCTCGCGATACCAGTCGTGGGGAATGCTAATCGAGGTAAAGACCTCAAGATCGGGGCGCCATTTGATGGTGGTACCGGTGCGGTCTTCGTCGCTGGGCTCAATCTCGAGTGCCTTCTTTTTGGCGCCGACGACCTTGCCCTTTTTAAAGTGCAGGGAGTATTTGTTGCCGTCGCGCCAAACCGTGACGTCCATGTACTCGGAAGCGTACTGGGTCGCGCAGGAGCCCAAGCCGTTGGTGCCGAGCGAGAAGTCGTAGTCGCCGCCCTGGTTGTTGTTATACTTGCCGCCGGCGTAGAGCTCGCAAAAGACGAGTTCCCAGTTAAAGCGCTTCTCGGAAGGATTCCAGTCGAGCGGGCAGCCGCGGCCGTTGTCCTCTACCTGAATGGAGCCATCGCGAAAGACGGTAAGGGTGATGAGCTTGCCGTAACCCTGGCGCGCCTCGTCAACGGCGTTGGACAGGATCTCGAAGGCAGCGTGTGCACAGCCATCGAGTCCGTCCGAGCCAAAGATGACGGCAGGGCGCAGGCGTACGCGCTCCTCGTCCTTGAGCTGGCGGATACTGTCGTTACCATAGTTTGCGGTGTTTTTTGCCATACTTGCTCTCTCGGTGCTCCTTTGCTGCGTTTAAGTCATATAGATAGTCAAGGTAGCATAGCCCAGGCCTCGGACGATTCCATCTAACACGAATTCCATCGAACAATCGTTCGGTTAGATAATGAATGCTTGGGATGCGGGTGGGGCCTGTCCTATTCAAACATCTGCGGCAGGTCGATGAAGACGGTTCGATCGCTTTCGTCAGCTTCGAAGCCCGAGCGGGAGAAGAATCCGTAGCGATGGCACTTGAGCCCCGTTGCCTCGACTTGGGTGATTTCCTCATCGACCATTTTTTGCGTAACGGGGGACTTGCGGAACTTTGCTTCGTAGAATGCGTAGCCCTCGGGGTCTTGCGTTACCACATCGAATTCGCCGCTCGTTTTGTTTGCGGGATCGTCGTACCAGTACTTGCCTATGGCGTCGAAAGCCGGTTCGATCTTGCCGGCCCTGTTCTGCCGTACGAGGTATTGACGGCAGATCTCCTCAAACATATGTGGAGCGTAGTTTTCCTCGAAGTCTTGGGAGACGTGACGATCATAGAAGACTTCTGGGTCGAGCAGCTGACGCGCGGAGGCATTGCGGAAGACGTAGCGATAGTAAAAGAGCGAAAGTGGGTCCACTACAAAGTAGCCAGACTTGCGCTTGTTCATAGGGTCGTTGATGGGTGCACGCTTTTGGACGATTTCGAGTGACATGAGCTTGTCGAGTACATCTGCCATGGCCGGACCGCTCGAGACGTGTGACTGTGCCAACACGTCCCCCCAACGGGAGTAACCTTGTGCGAGAGCCCCGAAAACTTCGTTGGCGTTGGTCATTTTCGAGATCTCGGCGTTGAGATAGGACGGCACTTCGCTTTCTAAGCGGGCACCAGGTTCTGTGACGAGCTCGATGATGTTGTCGCGTACGCTTTGGGACTGATCGATGAGGCGATTGTAAAAGGGGATGCCGCCAAAAACGCTATAGAGCCGCACCTTGTCCTCGGGCGAGAACGCGGGATAGAATTTCGCAGCGTCAAAGTAGTCCATGGGCTTAAGCTCAAGCGCGAGATCAATTCGCCCGTAGAGGGGGCTCTCATGCTCGATGAGGGATTTCATAATCTCAACGTAGGAGCCGCACAGGACAATGTTTAAACGTGAGTCTTCCCTGTGAGCGTCGATTGAGGTCTGGAGAATGCTGTCTAAGCCTTTAACCGCATCTCTCAAGTAGGGGTATTCGTCGAGAACAAGGGTAACGTTCTTGTCTTTGGCTTGGGCAAACATAAATTCGATGAGCTCGCGGATGCCTGTGAAGGCGAGCGGAGGAAAGCTCAGCGCTTCAGCAACAAGGGCGGACAGACTCTCTAGGTTGTCTGCCTCGGAGGTTTGGCGGCACTCGTAATAGACCGTTGCGACGCCCGACAAATCGGTTAGCGCCTGCTTGATGAGCTCACTTTTGCCGACACGACGCCTGCCGTAAATGAGAACATTGCGCTGTTCGGGCGCCTTGAGCGTTTTCTTAATACGGGCGAGTTCACGCTCCCTGCCAATGAATTCCACTTACTCGGTTCCTTCCGACTCGGTTTTGTCCGAGTTAATTGTATCGCATGAATCAGTTTATGCTCGAGTTTACTCGGACAAAACCGAGTCGGTTCTGCCCGAGTAAGATTGAAAAGCGAATCGAAATTGCATGTTCCTATGGCGATGACGAACATGATTTCCATAATGACAGATATAGTTGACATCTTCTGATGGATGCAATATATTTCTGTCATGTTGCAACGGATATCTGTCCATTACTACGAAAGGAACTCCATGCCGGGCAAAAAGAACCTACGCATGAAGGCGGCACGCGCGGCGGCTGGCCTTTCGCAAGCTGACTTAGCCCAAACCGTGGGCGTTGCGCGCCAAACCATCGGCCTTATCGAGGCGGGCGGCTACAACCCCACGCTCAATTTGTGCGTGGCAATCTGTAAGGCGCTGCGCGTTACGTTGAACGACTTGTTTTGGGAAGACGAAACCGACGCCGACCCTAATGCTCTTTAGGAGTTCACTATGAAATATGAAGATCTGAAAATCGTGCAAAAGTGGCGTGAATATGCCGGCCCAAAGGATGAACGCCTGGAGGCTGAGAACGCGAAGATCTACAGGATTGGTTTCGTGCTGCTTTCGTTTGGCATGTTGATGATCTTTTTCTACCAGTTTATAGCTCGACAGGTTGCGTGGGTTCACAGCGACGCCAGTGAAATGCCGCATGGCTTTGCAACGCCATTCGAGGCAGCCATGTATTTGTGGCTCGTTCTCGTGATGTTGATTTGCGCAGGGCTGCAAACGCGGAAGGGCTATGTCGATACCAATCGTTTTGGGCAAACCGAGCATCTTCCTGTTGGATATTTCCTGCTTGTCAGCGGTCTTAGCGGCGCCGCGTTCGCGCTTGTTATTGCCGCAATGCGCTGTGTCGCTGAGGCGCAGATCGTACCGCTCGAAAGCGTCTTTTGGTTGGCGAACCTGGCCACGGGCGTGTTCTGCGGTGCGACGATTTTCGCGGCCACGTTTGCTGTCCTGTGCGCAACGTTTTTCACGGCGAAAAGACGCCGTGCCAAGCTCGAGGCAGAACTCGACTCCTCAGACGACATTTAATGCGCAATGGGCTGGCTCTGGGTATTCAGAACCAGCCCATTTTGATGTTCGATGAGCCGAGTCGGCGTCTCTCACAAAAGTAACTAGAAGCTAGCGACGCTTATCAGAATTGACCTCATTGGCGGTGTCGTTTTCGAGTGCCTTGCGGCGGGCACTGTAGGCGATGAGGCCGGCGCCTGTCGCGGCGAGTGCTGCAGCGGCTGCCGTAAGGGGGGCATTGACATCGCCCGTGCCTGCAAGCGCGCCCGCTTTTCCGGAGCGCTTGTTATTGCCGTGGTCCTTGCCACTGCCGGAGCTGCTTCCGCCGGAGCCGCCGCCCTTGTCAGTACCGCCGCCACTCGAGCCACCATCGCCGTCTGCTGTCATCGGGGCGTCGTGAAGTCCTGTCGTATCCGCGCTGTCGCATACGCCGACCTGAACTTCTGAGCGTTCGCATGCCGCGTCGGGCACATGAAGCTCGTGCAGTACGGCACCCAGCGCCGAGTTTGCGCCTGGTCGAATTTCCTCGAGCGTTACGGGATCGAGCGCCACCAGGTCACGCGCCTTCGCATACAGCGTGACGCGTTTGCCCACCTCGTCGCCCCAGCTCTCCGGGATGGCAAAGCTCATGCGGAATTGTGCCGTGCAGCCCGGTGCCAGCACGGCGTTTCCATTGTCGGCAACCAGCGGGTGCGTTGCAAAACGTGTGTCCAGCGTCTCGAGCGCGTACTTCACGTGTGCTATGTCGTTGGCCGAAGCGTCCTCGGCAAGCTCTGGATCGTAGATCGAAGCCATGCGTGCGTTCACTCCGAATCCGATGGATGCGCTGGAGAACGGCTGGCTGGAGCCCTCTCGGTACAGATCGATCGTGCCGGCGGTCAGCAAGGTGTTGCCGTCGTTTCGCACCGTGACCATGAAGGATTCGCCTGCTGCTCCGGGAACCACTGCGCCCGAGGTAGCGACCGCGCCCGTCGGAGTGGCACACGCCACCAAGGGCACTTCGATGCCGTGCAGCTCTGCCTCGCTCTTCTCCGCGCTCACAATGTGCGTGGCGAGCGCGGAGAGCATGCCTCCCGACGTCAAAAATGTCGTTATCTGATCGACGGGATGGTCCAGCTCGCACATCACGAACGGTTCCGTGAAAAGATCGCCTGCCAAGGTGCTGGCGAAGATGCGGAAGTGCTTGCCCTTCACTGCTACCGGGTTGCCTTCTTCGTCGTAGGTTTGTCCCACCTTGCCGTCGGTGTTCTCTACATAGAGCACGCATCTGCCGTTGTTGCTTACGCTAAACGATGCCGGGCCACAGCCTGCGGCACCCACAGGCTGCGTTGCAAATGCCGATGCGCCTCGCGTCCAAGTAATATGCTGCAGTTGCTCGTTGACGGTTGCCAAAAAGCCCGAATGTTGTGGCCACGGCACCGCACGGGGTACCGTGGCGTCTGGTGACATAACGCCCCAGCCCGCAATGGACTGGCCGATCACGGCGTACGATGCGCAGCCGCAGCCGTCTGCGGTCTCGTACGCAACGGGCACCACCATTTTGCCGTTGATAGTTTCAGGCTCGCCCAGCTCGATACTCGACGGTGCTTGCGGAAAGCGGAGAACTTGGCGGAACGTCAGGCTGTCGCCCGAAACGTTCGACCACAGGGTAAAGCACTCCAGCGCAACCTCGGCCTCGCTGCCGAGCGCCTTCTCTGCGGTGGTTCCGCGGCGGTGGAGGTAGGCACCCGACAGGCGTCCGTCGACCAGCGTCTTGCCTACCGTGATGCGCGGGCACTGCAGGCAATGGTAGCCATCCTCTTGCAGGCGGCCGCGCGAGATGCTGCGCCATGACGTATGCGACACCACGCGGATCTCGTCATTACTTATGCGCAGGCGCACAACGGACAGTATGCCGGCTGTGCTTGCCGTATCGAAAAGGGTGTTGTCGCCGGCGGGGCGCTCGCCCGAGACCAGCAGCACGTAGGCGTCCTGGTTTCCTCTTCCGTCCGTATATTCCACCACGTCGAAGTCGTAATCGAATATGCCGTCGCGCTCCACGTCGCCCTCGCCAAACCCAAGGGGAAAGTCCACGGGCGTGGGAGCGGACCACGTGCCGTTTGCCTTTGTGTGCACCACCAGTCGCGAGCGGCCATTGTCGCCGTAGCGCACCGAGGCGATACGGAACAGGCATTCTACGCCGGCAATCATCGTTAGCTTCATGTGGGCTTCGCTGAGCACGCCGGAAAACAGCACGTTGTCGCTCGAGGGTTTTATGCCGCCACGCTCGTCCTCCGACACGCCGGCAGAATTGGCGTTCGGGTCCGCAACGGCGTTCGTTGACTGACCGATGTAGGTGTACTCATACATCGGCGCGGCATTTTCGTCGTTCTCCATCAGCGCGTGGACGAAATGTTCGACCTGTCCCGTGTCGTCGCTCTCCGCGTTCGTCTCGAGCTCAATGCGCGTGACCGCTTGATCCCAATCGCGCACGACAGGCGCGGCGTTTACGGCAGTGGCCTTAACCTCGGCGCGTGCGAGCAGCTCGGCGTTGGTGACGATGGTGGCCGATGCGATAAACTGCGGCACACCACCTGCCTCGGCGTTGCCGGCCGAGCCGAAGCAGGCATCCAGCGTATAAGGCGTATCTCCACCCAATGCCAGCTCAGAGCGTTGGAGCACATACTGGTCGCCATTGTTCACCGACATATTCCACGAATCGATGAGTGTGGGCCACGACCCCGACCAAGCCTTGGTGGTCCACTTGAACATTACGAACTGGAGTATCACATCGACATCGACGTCTGCACCCACGCGCAGCCGCGGAAGCTGGTGTCCATCTGCCTTCTCGTACCCAATGAACAGCGTGAGGGATGCGGCACCGCGCACGGCAGACGAAGCGACGCCTGCAACGCCGGCTCCAAAGGTGACGGCAAGTCCGATCTGGATGGTGAACGAGCCCGACGTGTTGGAATAGTCGAGCGAAATGTTCTTGAAAAACGCCGCGCCGCTGCCGTGCGTGTGGGCACCCACAGCGAGCGCCAGCTTCGCCAGCACCCAAGGGTTGACGTTTAGGAAAAATGGCACCGGTCCTAGGGTAAACTGCTCGGTCCAATTGAGGTCAGTTCTTACCTGGAAGAGGGCCTTAATATTGCCGTATGCGGGGTCGTTGTTGTTACCCCAGGTTTTGCCCACCCAATCGTAGGCGAGCGAGCCGTACAGCTGTGTGGCGATATCCATCGTGAACAGCGGCGTGCAATGGTGGCGAAGGAGCTTGGTGTTTCTTGGATCGGTGCCCGAACCGGCACTCATACTTTTGTACTGATTCCACTTCCCCTCCATTTCGTCGAGGTAGCGGTTTGCCTGCTTGGCGCCCGACTCGCGCGGTGACTTCTTCCAGTACTCCGGATCCGGATTGCCCGAATCGTTCATATAGCTGGCTGGTTTGTATCCTCCGCCAAACAGCACGTATCCAGCAAACGAGAAATCGAAGAGGATCGGAAATGT
This sequence comes from uncultured Collinsella sp., assembly GCA_938011935.1. Classification (GTDB taxonomy): domain Bacteria; phylum Actinomycetota; class Coriobacteriia; order Coriobacteriales; family Coriobacteriaceae; genus Collinsella. Next base: position 16,238 of record CALLSU010000002.1, on the reverse strand, counting down.
GGGTATCCAGCACGTGAACTTATTGCCGCCGATGCCGGGAAACGCCGCGGGGAAATCAAACGGAGTGACCTCTTGGTCCATGGTAGTGGGGACGATAGTGGTCGAGCCCGATTCCGCCTTTGCGGCCGGCGCGGTGACAACGGCCATGGGGGATGAGAGCGTGTAGGTTTTGCCCTGATAGTCGAGGACAAAGCGCAGCTTGCACCCTTCCTCCAGAAGGCCCGATGCCGCGTCGAGAAACTTGTCTTCGAGTGTGAACGTCGCCAGATTATCCGCGCCTGATGCGCTGGCCTTGATCTGGCCGATCTGCGTGACGGTTTCGGGCGAGCTACCCGTGGCGGGCATTACCTTGTTGATGTGCAGCGTTGCCTGTCCACCCTGTGGCAGATGTGCCTGTACAATAAAGGCATGCGTGTCGGGTTGGTCGTTTGCCGCGTCGTCCTTCGGCAATGCCATGAACGTGGCATCAGCGTACTGGATGTCCCATTCGTCGAATGTGAGCTGGCGGAAGTACGGCTCGCCGTCGGACAGCGGACGCGTGGGCGCGGTTATGGCGGTGCCGCCCTGGATACGCGCAAGGGGAATCTCGACATCGCGGTAGCCCGCCATGCTAATGGAGATGCCGCCGTTAAAGTCGTACGCGTCGAGAAGCGTTGCCTCGTCCACGTAGTCTTCCGAAAGAGGGGCGACCTCAAAGATGGCCGTGCCTTCGTCATCGGTCGTGGCGGTGAGCTGCTTGCCTACGGCATAGCGCGATGTGAGCGTGACCTGGGCGCCTGCGATGGGCGTATTCTTGTTGGCGACGTCGACCACGACCACACCAAACATGGTGCGCGAGAGAACGAGCACCTTGAAGGGATCTTCTTCGTCGGCATAGGCCGCGGTGGGCGCGAACGGCAGCAGGAAGGCATTTTCGCTTCCCGGCACGCGAGGCAACATAATGCTCGCCAGCGAGGACGCTCCAGCAACAAGTAACGAACGGCGATCAAGCATCTTGGGCTCCCATCCCGCAAATATCGGTGGAAATAATCCAATTTTGCGAGAAGACGCTTCGTGGCGGTAGTGCCGTTCAAGGGTCAAAATGTCCAAATTGATCGAGCGAAGCGCCGGGTTCCGGAACGCGTTCGATGCGCTTGGCAGCCCGGTCGCTAACGCAACATGTGCGCGACCAGCTCGGCGCGTGTGCCGATGCCAAGCTTTGCGTATACGCCGGATAGGCGGTTTTTGACGGTGCCCGGCGATACTCCCATATGGCCTGCGATTTCAGCGTTGGTCCATCCGCGGCAGGCGAGCATGGCCATGGTGAACTCTGTGGTCGTTAAATCGTCGGCAACGTCCTCGCCCGAATCGGGGTTGTGGATGCGCCGCCAGCCGTAGCTGAAGCGGTACGTGATCTCGATGATGCGTGCGAAGTCGTCAGGGTATTGCGTTTTTAGGCATGCCTCGATGAGCCCCTGCAAAAGGCCGTGGTGCTCGCCAATGAGCTCGATAAGTCCGTCGGGGCGCGCAATGTCCCAAGCGGCTCCAAAATGCGCTTTTGCGGCGTCGATGTCCTTGAGGCTCATGCATGCCATGGAAGCTGCCAGGTGCAGGAACAGTTCCGAGATGGGATAGCTTCCCTGTTTCATAATTAGGGCGTTTTCCGCCATGCCCAGGCTGCGGCCGTATTCGCCGCGCAGATACAAGGCGTGCGCCATCACGTAGCTGGCGAACAGTCGCAGGCCTTCGGGTAGGTGCGCCGCAAGTGGATAAAACTCTTCGGCAGAATACGGGGAAGGCAAGTGCAGCAGGACGCTCGCGGCCGAGGCGAACAGGATATGCGTGGCGTGGACGGCGGGCGATTCCTCGTCGGCCGGCGTATCGAGGATGCCCGCAAGGCACCGGCGGGCGTCGGCGATACGGTTGAGCGACAGACTGGCGTATCCGCAGATAAAGCATGCGGAATAGCGCAGCGCGGGATCGGTGACGTCAAGATAGGGGTGCGCCGTCTTGGCGGCGAGTGCGGCCTGTCCGCGAAAGTACAGCGCTTCTGCCGTGGCGATGGCGCGTGAATCGGGGTCGGAAATGCCTGCAACCGCAGCGTCAATCTGCCCCGGCACAAAGGCGGTGCACATCAACGGCATGGGAACGCATGGGTAGCCATCGCAGTCCATCTTCCATCTCCCAACAGCTGGCAACACTAGCAGCAATTGTACTCTTGTTGCTCGGGACTGGAATTTGTGGGTATCGCCTACGATTGTGCCGAACGTATAAAGGGAGGTTCCCGGCATCTGCCGCGTGTGCTACGACCTCACGCCGAAGCCCGTCGGCACGGTGGAGTGGGAGTAGGCTTCTACTCTTTTGGGCGAATTGCATTGACAGGGAGGGGGTCCCGCGCAAACGTGTGCGGGACCCCTTTCGTTTTACTGTTCGGTTAATGCTGCGGATCGTTTTGGAAGGCTTGCGAGCATAGTGGTCCCGTTCTCGGAACTTGCTTCGACCTCTACAGCGCCACCGTGAAGCGCTGCAATCTCCCAAACGAGCGCGAGTCCGAGTCCTGCGCCGCCGTATGCCCTGCTGCGGGATTTATCCAGGCGAAAGAACGGTTGGAAGATGCTCTCGCGGTACTGCTTGGGTATTCCCGGGCCCTGGTCCTCGACTCGCAGGAACACGCGGCTGTTGTTGTCGCAGATGGAGACGTTGACAGTCGAGCCGGGGCGGCTGTAACGGATGGCATTTTCGACCAGGTTAAACACCAGCCGATAGAGGAGCGTGTCGCTCCCGATTACTAAAGCGTCTCCAGCACAATTGAGGGCTATGCCCTTATTTTCGGCAAGTGGCGCAAGGTCGGTGAGGACCTCTTCGGACAAGGGACCAAGTTCAACATCGTCCTCGCAAGGAACGCTGCGGAGCTCACTCATCTCGAGCAACACCTTGGTCATCCGCGACATCCGCTCAGTTTGTTCTTGTAGCAGGCCGAGCAGCTCGGCTGTTTCGGGTTGCAAACCGGAGTGCTCGGAGATGAATAGTTCAATCTGTGCTTGCATAAGGGCGAGCGGGGTGCGAAGCTCGTGTGCGGCGTTGCCGGTAAACTGACGCTGTGCAGAGAACCCTTCGCCAAGACGAGCGATCATGTCGTTGAAAGAGGCGCTGCATCGTTGTAGCTCGGTGGGCACATCTTCATTGAGTCTGATTTCGCTTAGGTTGTCAGGTTGCACACGCTCAACCTGAGCTGCAAAAGCCCGTAGCGGTTTGAGTGCACGGCCGCTCACAAAGTATGCCAGCGCGCCGCCAAGGAGTGTGACTCCAGCCGTGATGTACCAGGTTGTCGTGCCAAAAGACTCCTGTGCGTCGTTTACGACGATCGTGACCTTGTCATCGGGGGTCGCTTTCGTCGGGTCGAACGCCTGGGGCGAATCTTCGCCGGCAGTGGTAAAAGCCGAGATGTTACTGCCGATGGCATCCATGTAGCGCATGCCCGTATAGCCGACCAGGCAGTTCGTCAGCACGCATGCTGCACACGTGAGCAGTGCCGTCATAATCGTTATGCGCCATTGCAGAGAAAGCCCTTTCATTCGCCATCCTCCATAACGTAGCCCTCTCCAATCCGATTGCGAATCGGGTCGTATCCCAAAGCGCCGCGCAACTTTTTTCGGAGCGACGAGATGTGAACGCGGGTTGCGTTGCTAAAGCTGTTCACGGTGCTATCCCAAACGTGCTCTATAAGCTCCTCTTGGCTTACCGGTCGCCCCTGATTAAGCATCAGGTATTCCATGATTCCCGTTTCCTTGCGTGTAAGAGATAGAGCCTCACTGTCCACGGAAGCGATGCGCGCCTTGGTGTCAAAGTTGAGCTTTCCGCAGGTTAATACTATGTCGCTTTGTGCGAAGCGCCTGAGGGTAAGGCTGCGGATCCTTGCCGCAAGTTCGTCCAGATGAAACGGCTTGGTAAGGTAATCGTTGGCGCCGGCATCGAGTCCGGCAACTTTATCGGATACTTCGCCACGTGCGGACAGAATCAGTACCTTGGTCTCGCAGTCGGTTTTCCTAAGTTCCCTGAGCACGGTCATGCCGTCGATACGGGGGAGATTGAGGTCGAGCACCACGAGGTCAAAGACTTCGACGCCCAGCAGGTCGAGCGCCTCCTGTCCATCGTGACAGCAGTCGACGCTGTACGCCAAGTTTCGCAAGCTGTGCGCGATTGCATCGCACAGTGCTCGCTCGTCTTCGACGATCAAAATACGCATAACAGTCTCCTTGCACATTCCATATCGCGCTTAACACGGATTTTATAGCCGATATGGTCCAATGGTCGCGTAACGAAAGGAGTGGTCGTGTTGTTCAAAGCGGTAAAACCCGTGGTACAGGTCGCTTTGTTGATCGTCGGAATTACCATGGTGTGCTTTGGTGTTATGCGTGGCGAGGCGGATGCCGTGCTGGCCAAAGCGATTAGGCTGTGCTTGGAGTGTATCGGAATTGGATAAAAGAGAAAACACTGCGTCGCATGTTTTGGCCCGATTTCGCGGATTCATTCAGGCGGCGGCGACGCTGGTCACCAATATTCACCTGCCAAACTTTGCCAAAGGCGGCATCTATCAGGGCGCGGGAAAAACAGTCTGCGTACCTGGGCTTAATTGCTATTCGTGCCCCGCGGCATCGGGTGCGTGCCCCATCGGGTCGTTCCAGTCGGTGGTAGGTTCATCCAAGTTCAACTTTTCTTACTATGTTACCGGTACGCTCATTTTGCTCGGCGTGCTGCTGGGACGCTTTGTATGCGGCTTTCTGTGTCCGTTTGGCTGGCTGCAGGAGCTGCTTCATAAGATTCCCGGCAAAAAGTTCTCCACGAAAAAGCTCAAGCCGCTCACGTACATCAAGTATGCCGTGCTGCTGTTTGCCGTGGTGCTGCTGCCTGTCTTGGTGGTCAACGATGTGGGCATGGGCGACCCGTTCTTTTGCAAGTACATCTGCCCACAGGGCGTGCTCGAGGGTGCGATTCCGCTGTCCATCATGAATACGGGAATCCGCTCCGCGCTGGGAAAGCTCTTTACCTGGAAGCTCGCGATTCTCATTGCGGTTGCGGTGCTGAGCGTGTTGTTCTACCGCCCCTTCTGCAAATGGATCTGCCCCCTCGGTGCGTTTTATGCGCTCATGAACAAGGTGTCGTTGTTGGGGATTCAGGTTGACCAGTGCAAATGCGTTTCGTGCGGCAAGTGCGCCAAGGTGTGTCTGATGGACGTGGACGTTACGCGTACGCCCGACCATGCCGAGTGCATTCGTTGCGGCAAATGCGTGGGTGCGTGCCCCGTCGATGCCATTAGCTTTCGCTACGGGCTGGGCGTGACGGGCGACAAGACCGCGCAGTCCGCGCAGGACTGCGAAAACAAATAGGTACCTATTAAGCTTCGATACAACGGAGGAACCATGAAACTGTCGAAAATTGCGGCCCTGTTGATGCTGCCCGTGCTGGCGCTGACTCTCGCGGCGTGCTCTGCCCCCAAGGGCGACGCGAAGGATGCCACGAGCGGCGATGCGCAGATTGCCGAGCTTGTGGCACAAAAGCCGTCGAGCGCCGAGGAGGCGGCCGAGCTGTACCAGCAGCTGCTGCAAAAGGAAAACGAGATCTTTGCGAGCGATAACGCCCTATGGGAAAAGGTATTCAATGCTGCAAATAAAGACTCGGCAATGATTGAGGACGGTAGCAATTACGGTGACTTCTTGCTCGATACCATCGAGGGCGCCAAGGATCAGTTTGCGCCTGACGAGCTTAAGACGCTTAAGGCCGGCGCGCAGCAGGTCAAGGAGATCGAGGACAACCTCATGGCGCTGGAGAAGGAGTTCCCCGGATGTGGCAGCACGCCCGGCGAGGGGGAGAGCGTTGATGCCTCGACCGCGGGTATGACCAACGGCGAGAGCGGGGAGACGAAGTTCCCCAGCTTTAAGGGCAAGGACTTGGACGGCAACGATGTAAACAGCGACGAGCTGTTCTCCAAGAACAAGGTCACCGTCATGAACTTCTGGTTTACCACCTGCAAGCCGTGCGTGGGAGAGCTGGGCGATCTGGAGAAGCTCAACAAGGAGCTTGCCGAGAAGGGCGGCCAGGTCGTGGGCGTTAATTCCTTTACGCTCGATGGCAACAAAGACGAGGTGGCCGATGCCAAGGACGTGCTTTCCAAGAAGGGCGTGACGTATAAGAACATCTGGTTTAAGTCGGACAGCGAGGCCGGAAAGTTCACCTCCAACCTGTACTCGTTCCCGACCACCTACGTGATCGACCAGAACGGTAACATTGTGGGAGAGCCGATCATGGGCGGCATCAACTCCGCTGAGCAGCGCGAGGCGCTCAATAAACTGATCGATCAAGCACTCGCGAAGAGCGAACAGTAGATTCGTGGGACAGGCAACTGAAGGGGAGTCGCTGGAAACAGCGACTCTTTTTTTCTGCTTCGGGGTAGCATCATGGGTATACGTCGAAAGGGGGCGGCTATGGTCGGCAGCATGGTCGAGCGGTTGCCGTTTTGGGGACAACTTACATCCGATGAGCAGACGCTCGTGGCAGAGCGCTCGTCGCTGCGATCCTTTGATGCCGGGCAGATAATCGGTAGCAGCGGAAATTCTTGCACCGGCATTATCTTTATTATCGAAGGTGACATTCGCGTGAGCCTGCTTTCCGAGGAAGGCAAGGAGGTCACGCTGTTTAGGGTTGGCTGCGGAGAGTGCTGTGTCACCACGGCCTCGTGCGTTATCGAGCAGATTTCATTTGACACCATGGTGGTTACAGCACGCAGGTCATCGCTTTTGGTGGTGCCTGCGAGCGTGTGCGTCCAGCTCGCCCGCGATAATGTCTACGTTAAGGCCTTTATGCTCCAGGTTGAGGTGAAGCGCTACTCCCAGGTGGTATGCGTGCTGCAGCAGATGCTCTTTAAGCGTCTCGATCAGCGCGTCGCCAGCTACGTGCTCGAGCATTGCCGAGTTGCGGGCACAGCAGAAGTTGCCGTAACGCAAGACGAGCTTGCACGCGACATCAACTCTGCGCGCGAAGCGGTGACGCGCGCTCTGAGCCGTCTTGCGCAGGACGGGCTCATCGAGGTTAGGCGCGGACGGATTATCGTGCGTGATGTAGATGGGTTGGCACGGTTGGTCTAGACCTACCGCGCAGCTGTATCTGCCGTCGGCAACATATTTTCCGTTTGGTGACTTGGTCACAGAACGCGACCGCAGTGCCTTGGCATACTTGCCCAAAGCAACCAGCAAAGGAGTGCGCTATGGGATTGTTTGATTTGTTTGCAGGACCGGACATGAATGTGGGCGTCCAGGAATGGAAGGCTTCTAAGGGGGCGGTGCTGCTCGACGTGAGGAGTGCTGACGAGTATGGACAGGGCCACATTCCGGGCAGCGTCAACGTTCCGCTCGATCGTATCAACCAGGTGCTTGAGCTGTATCCAGACAAAGGCACGCAGCTTTTCGTGCATTGCCTGAGTGGTGCGCGAAGCAACCAAGCTGTGAGTTTTCTTAAGCGTTCTGGGTATGGCAGTGTCAAGAATATCGGCGGCATAAGCGGCTATACGGGAAAGGTGGTGCGTTAGCTATGAAGGTGGTTATCGTTGGAGGCGTCGCGGGCGGCGCATCGGCGGCGGCACGTTTGCGCAGGCTCGACGAGCAGGCCCAAATTGTCATCTTTGAGCGCACGGGTTTTGTATCGTATGCCAACTGTGGGCTTCCGTACTACATTGGCGGCGTGATAGAAGAAGAGAGTGCATTGACGCTGCAGTCTCCCAAGGGCTTTTGGGATCGCTTTCGCATTGCGGTCAAGACGAGTCACGAGGTGTTTGCCATCCATCCCGATTCGCATACGGTCGAGGTTCGCAATATGCTGACGGGCGAGGAATTTGTCGAGACGTATGACAAGCTCATCCTGTCGCCGGGTGCAAAGCCGATTCGCCCTGCGTTGCCGGGCATCGACTCGGATAAAATCTTTAGCCTACGCACCGTTGAGGACACGCTGCGTATTCACAGCTATGTTCGAGAGCGGCGACCGAGCAGTGCCGTCGTGATCGGCGGCGGCTTCATTGGCGTCGAGACGGCGGAGAATCTGTGCGAGCTAGGGCTCCAGGTGACCCTTCTGCAGCGTCCCGTCCAGCTTATGAACAACCTGGATTACGACATGGCGACCCTTTTGCATACCGAGGTGCGTGAGCACGGTATTGATCTGCGCCTCAAGGCCGATGTGACAGGTTTTGAGGAAGTTGATGGCCGCGTTGTCACCCATGTTGCGGGCGATGACCCTATCGGAGCCGATATGGTGCTGCTTGCCATTGGCGTGGCACCTGAGAGCCATCTGGCGCAAGAGGCGGGGCTCGAACTGGGCATCAAGGGGGCTATTGTGGTCAACGACCGCATGGAGACCTCTGCTGCCGACGTGTATGCCGTGGGCGATGCCGCGCAGGTCACGCATCAGGTGACCGGCGAGGACGCGGTCATTTCGCTCGCCGGCCCCGCCAACAAGCAGGGGCGTGTCGTTGCCGATGTCATAGCCGGCATGGACAGCTGCTACCGCGGATCGTTGGGCTCATCGATTATCAAGGTATTCGACTTGACGGCGGCAAGCACGGGACTATCCGAAAAGGCAGCACACGCGGCGGGAATTGACTGCGACAGCGTGGTCCTGTCGCCCGGTTCGCATGCGGGTTATTATCCGGGTGCAACGCCCATGACCATGAAGGTTATCTTCGAGAAGCAGGGATTGCGCCTGCTGGGTGCGCAAATCGTGGGCATCGATGGTGTGGACAAGTGTATCGACGTTCTGGCGACTGCCATCCAGGCAGGCATGCGCGGCGATAGGCTTAAGGATTTGGACCTAGCATACGCGCCGCCGTACTCATCGGCGAAGGATCCCGTCAATATGGCGGGCTTTATGATCGAGAACCTCAATCGCGGCATACTGGCGCAGTGGCATTGGGAGGATGAGCCCAACTTGCCACGCGATGGCAGCGTGCAGCTGCTCGATGTTCGTACGGAAGGGGAGTATGAGCGCGGGCATATCGATGGTTTCGTAAACATTCCCGTCGATGATCTGCGCAATCGCCTGGGCGAGCTCGACCGGGCCAAGCCGGTCTACGTAATTTGCCAGAGCGGCATTCGCAGCTACATTGCTTGCCGCATTTTGGCGCAGCATGGCTTTGAGTGCTTTAACTTCTCGGGCGGCTATCGCTTCTTTGCAGCCGTGACTGAGGCTCGCCGCGGCAGCGCTAACGTTATGCCGTGCGGGCTCGAAAAGTAGCGCGCATTGGAATGTGACAAAGTGACAGCCTCTTTGTCACATCGGGGATGTTATATGCGGGATGGTGCGCCATGCGGCGTGCTGTCCCGTTCGTTTTTTGGCGCGGTTCGTTACATTCCTCACCGGTATCGGCCAAAAATGAGGATAGAGTAGGACAAGCGCGCCGAACGTGAACGGCGGGGGAGCGGGCGAGCGCGCCCGCGCGAGAGAGGTTGCCGTCCATGCTGGATCTCAGAGATATTTGCAAAAGGTACGTTACGCAGTCGTTTACGCAGGTAGCGCTCGACAGCGTAAGCCTGTCTTTTCGCGATAACGAGTTTGTAGCCATCCTGGGTCCCTCGGGTTCGGGTAAAACTACGATGCTCAACGTCATTGGTGGACTCGACCATTTCGATTCCGGCGACCTGTTGATCGATGGCATCTCGACCAAGGACTTCAGCGACCGCGATTGGGATGCCTACAGAAACAATCGCATTGGCTTTGTGTTTCAGAGCTACAACCTCATTCCGCATCAGACCATTTTGGAAAACGTGGAATTGGCGCTTACGCTCACGGGCGTGGGGCATGCCGAGCGCCGCCAGCGTGCACGCAAGGCGCTTGAGGCAGTCGGTCTGGGCGAGCACGTTAACAAGCGCCCGAGCCAGCTATCGGGCGGCCAGATGCAGCGCGTGGCTATTGCCCGCGCCCTGATCAACGATCCCGAGATTGTGCTGGCTGACGAGCCGACCGGCGCCTTAGACTCAACGACATCCGTGCAGGTCATGGATTTGCTCAAGGACGTTGCGCGCGACCGTCTGGTCATCATGGTCACGCACAATTCCGAGCTGGCGTACCAGTACGCCACGCGCATCGTCAACCTGGCGGACGGCAAGATCACCGACGATTCCGATCCCTTTGATGTTGCCAATGCCGCGCGTCGCGAGGCTAAGCCTACGCGCAAAACCTCGATGAGCTTTGTGACGGCGCTGGGGCTTTCGGCGCGAAACCTTTTGACCAAGAAGGGCCGTACGGCTATGACGGCCTTTGCTGGTTCGATCGGCATCATCGGTATCGCGGCGATTCTGGCGCTCTCCAACGGCGTAAACGGCTACATCAAAAAGGTCGAGGAGGATACGCTCTCGAGCTACCCGCTGACGATTTCCAAGCAGGATTACGACCTGTCGTCCATGATGGGCGGACAGGGGACCACGGATGACGATACGTCCAAGAACGAGGGCTCGTCCGACGGCAGCACTGACGGCAAGGCTCGGGGAACCGATAAGATTCCTGTGGTCACGGCCGTAAAGGATATGTTTGCGAGCGTTAAGTCCAACGACATGACGAGCTTTAAGGCATGGCTCGATGCCGGTGGCGACGGCATCGATAAAGAGGTCAATGCCATCCAGTACGGCTATGGCGTGACGCCGGTTGTCTATCGTGCGGGCAAGGGCGATGAGAAGCCTGTCCGGCTGGTGCCCAACGCTATGACCGAGGCCATGAGCGGCGGCGCGAGTTCGGCGGCGACGGTGAGCATGGAATCCATGGGAACCTCGGTCTTTAACGAGATGATTGACGACCAGAGCCTGCTCGACAGCCAGTACGATGTCGTCGCCGGCCATTGGCCTACGTCTGCTAACGAAGCCGTAATGGTGCTTTCGAGCCGCGGCACGGTGGGCGACTACACGCTCTACAGCATCGGTGCGCTGGATATCGATGAGCTCAACGATCTGGTAAACAGCGCCATGACGGCCGACGGCAAGGTCGAGACGCCCGAGACCGGCAGCGACTTTACCTACGACGACGCGCTGTCCACGGCGTTTAAAGTGTTGTCGCCGGCCGATGCCTATCGCAAAAACGAAGAGACCGGCATGTGGACCGACATGTCTGGCGATGCCGACTATATGACGGCCAAGGTTGCCGACGGTATTGACGTGCGTATTGTGGGCGTGGTGCGACCGAACGAGATGGCCAACGCGAGCGCGTTGTCTCCGGGTATTGCCTATACACACGCGCTGACTCGCCAGCTTATGGAGCGCGCCGCCGATTCACAGATAGTGCAGGAGCAACTTGCCCACCCCGAGACGGATGTCTTTACGGGCAAGTCTTTCGACGAACTGCAAGGCGAGGCCAAGCAGGGCGTGGATCTGGGCAGCATGTTCAGTGTGGACGAGGCGGCGTTGAAGAGCGCGTTCTCGTTCGATGCATCTGCACTCTCGGGTGCTGCCGGTGGCATGGATCTTTCGGGCATCGATTTGTCGGGCCTGGATATTGACCTTTCGGGCGTTGGCAAGGACATCGACTTCAGCAGCATCATGGCAAAAGCACCGGCCCCAGATTTCTCGGGCATCTTTGACGGTCTGGAGCTCACGCCCGAGCAAATGCAGCAGGTGGGAACGCTTGCCAACCAACTGTTTGAGGGCTTTTTGCAGTCTGATCAGTTTAAGGCGCTGTCGCCCGAAGATCTTAAGGACGCGTCGAAGCTCGCCGCCGCGTTCTCGACGTATCTTGAGAGTGATGCGGTAGCCCAGCAAATCCTGGCCCAGCTCAAAGCGCTCGGCGGCGATGCCCTGGTAGAGCGCCTGCAGCACGCGATGACCGACTATGTGCAAAAGCAGCTGGCTCCGTATCTGCAACAGGCTATGGATCAGGTGATGCAGACAATTAGCGAGCAGATTGCGACAACTGTATCGTCCCAGCTTAAAGCAGGCGCGGCGGGGCTCATGGGACAGGTGGCTACGCAGGTGTCGTCGAGTATTGCTAACCTGGCGGGCGCTATGCGTGTGGATGCGAGCGCCTTTGCCAATGCCATACACTTCAACATGGACGCCGAGGACCTGAGTTCGCTCATGATGAGCTATGCCAAGGCGTCGCAGCTCACCTACGATAACAATCTGACCACGTTGGGCTATGCGGATGAGGCAGATCCCATCTCGGTTAAGATTTTCCCGCGCGACTTTGAGGCCAAGGAGCGCGTACTCGATCACATCGATGCGTATAACAAGCAGGTCAAAGCCGCCGGCCACGACGAGCAGGCAATCTCGTACACCGACTACATGGGCATTATCATGGGTTCGGTAACCGACATCGTGAACACCATCAGCTTGGTGCTCATCGCATTTGTGAGCATCAGCTTGGTCGTCAGCTCCATCATGATCGGCATCATCACCTACATCAGCGTGCTGGAACGTAAAAAGGAGATTGGCATCCTGCGCGCGATCGGCGCGTCGAAGCGCAATGTGGCCAACGTGTTCAACGCCGAGACTTTCATCGAAGGCCTCATTGCTGGCGTCTTCGCCATCGTCGTCGTGGTGCTCGTGAGTTTTCCGGTCAATGCCTGGGCGCTTGCTGCCAAGCAGGTTCCCAACCTGATGAGTCTGCCCGTGCAGGATGCGCTAATACTCATTGCGATTTCGGTGCTGCTGACGGTCGTTGCCGGCCTGCTGCCGGCCCGCAGCGCATCCAAGAAAGACCCCGTGGAAGCCCTGCGCTCCGAATAATGTGGCAAAGGGACAGCCCCTTTGTCACATTCATCTCCCTGCACCTAGTTCGTTTTGCCCATCAGCGTGATGCGGATGGTTGGATGGGTGTACTCGTCAAACTCGTCCTCGGGATCCGTGTCAAACGAGTAATACGCTTTAATAGGGTCGTCACTCGTCCTGATAGAGATTCTCTCGTAGAGCGAGCCGTTCAAAAAAGCTTGCCTAAACTCTTCGGGGAGCTTCTGCGGCGCTAGGAGCTCGGGGCTTGCGGTCTTGACGCCTATGGTTTGGACGATAGAGAAAAGCTCGTCAAGATCGAGCTCGATACGGGCGAGGTTGTCCTCGAGGCTCGCGCCGGGGTCGACCTCTGCCGCGTAGCTCACTTCCGTGAGTGTCCCCTTGTTGTCAAAATCCATGTACGTATAGGTCTTTTGGGTATCGGAGTCGCCGTCGTGCAGATAACCGCGGACGTGATAGCCGTAATCTTGATATCGCTCGTAGGGGTCATCGGCGGACACGTACTCGCATGAGGGCTCTAATGCCTTGCGTGCGATGGCGATCTGCTCGGCCGCGGCCGCGGCGTTCTCCTGCATCTCGATGTTTCCCTGCGCCAGCTGCGGGATATAGGCGCCGCATACGATCGCGAGGGGCAGCGCCACAAGCGCGACGACCCACTTCTTTGCACGGGGGACAGACACGCCACAGGCCTCTGCCATAGCCTTCGCGTTGGCGAAGCTCTCGGTAAGCACGTTTGCCGCGGTGGCGACGGCGCCTACGGCAGCGGCGACTTCTGCCGCGCCGCCCAGGTTGCGCGCGGTCTCGTTGTCGCTGTTCTTGAGCAGGCGCGCGGCGGCCTGCGTGCCAACAACGCCTGCGATTTGTGCCGAGCGGTCTTTCTCGCTCTGCTCGACGGCGAGCCGGCGCTGCATTTCCTTCCACTGCTTGCCACGCATGCCAAAGCGCGGGGCGAGAGCGCAGTAGCAGAATATAACGAGCTCGATGGCGGTGAGCACCAAGGCGGTCATCATGCCTGTCTCTTGGAATCCTTCGTGATGGAAGACGATGTCGTCGACCATTTCGAAAGGAATGATCGATAAGGGCAGCACGAATGCCATGGCAAGCGCCGCGCCGGCAACCTTGGGGCAAATGCAGTATCGCTGGATGCGCTTACGTTCTTGTTCGGAGAGTGTTGCCATAGCTGGTCCTTGGTGTCGTGGCGGTCATTACGGCGCGCGGCGCGCGGGATGTATCAGTCTGAGCTAGCGCTGGATAAGAACATAGAGCAAAATACTCAGCGCGATGAGCAAGATACCCGCGATGTTAAACATCAGCGTGGCAAAGTCGCCCACGATAGGGCGCTCGACATAGCTCTTGTCTGGGCTGCTGGGGTTGTAGTGCACAGTCATTTGGCTGCCGAGGGGCCAAAGCTGCTCTGCGAGAGTATCTAGGCGTGCGATGGGTCCTGTCTGTACGTGCAACCAGCCCTTGGCGTCTTCGTACGCCGCGCTTTGCGTGCGGACGGGGAGTCCCGACAAGCTTTTGGTCTTTACGCCGCGGAATTGTTTTCTCACGTGGTACCGCGTGCCGTCGACGGTGTACTCCAAAACGGGATACATTCTGCCTTCGCCCATAAAGCGGTGGTCAATGACCGTTCCCATGATCATAGCGGTGCAGGCCTTGGCTTTCCTGCGGGCGGCGGCTTTCATGAGCGTGCTCATTCCGATAAGCAGGATGCCGATGCCTCCAACCGAGATGAGCGCGAGCAGGGATATCTGCGACGTGGTCACGGCGTTCTCCTTTGGCGCGATACCGTCATATGTGACCCAGTATAGAGAATCCCGCCATCGATGAGCTATTGCGGGGGGGGGGGGGGAATTCGGGATGCATGGCCGCCGGATGTTTACCTGATCCGACCGATGTCGTCCAGCGGCCAGTCGTCGGTGCGGAACGGGACAAGGGGCTGCCCCATCGTCGTCATGACATTGGCTTCGGGGCAGTAATTGCGGAAGGCGTAGCGCACCGCCACCGGGTCGGGCACCCGGTCGGAGCTCACTTCGATCCGGTTGTCCCAATATTTGAAATTCGCAACGGCAGGGTGGAAAACCCGGTCTTCGCCCGCAATCTCGAAGCCGCCCGGACGGCAATAACCTTCAGGGCCGAAGGCCACGAAGCTGTCGACGCCGTTTTGGGCCCGGACGGGCAGGTTGTCGAAAGTCAGCACCAGTTTATTGCCGTCGCGCTCCATCGACTTGTATACCGGCGCCGGGGCGGGCAGCCCCGTCACCCCGTAATCGTTCGCCAGGGCGAGGAACGCCAGCCGCTCCCCCACTTCGCGCTTGCGCGCCGGATGGATGCAGGTCGGGTTGCCCAAGTCGGTCGTGGCAGCGATCCCCGAGTGCGGGATTTCGGCCAGCGCCCGGTACTGCGCCTCGATCACCAGCGGCAGCGAACGCAGTGTGTCGCCCTCGTAGCGGTAAGGCGCCAGCTGCGTATAGTAGAACGGCATCTTCCCGTCGCCCCAGGTTTCCCGCCAGAGTTTGACGAGCGAGACCTGCAACGCCTTGTAATCGTACCAGTTCTTGCGGTTCGACTCGCCCTGGTACCAGATGAACCCTTTGGCCGTATAGCGGCAGACGGGCAGGATCATTCCGTTGTAGAGCCGCTGGGGAATGCTGTTGTCGTAGGTTCCCGACTTGGCAACGGCGTGGTCGATGCCCGGCGTCGCGTCGATGGCGTCGACGGTCATCCACGCCTCGATGGTCGAACCGCCCCAGTTGGAGGTGATGAGCCCGACCGGAATGCCCAGCGCCTTGTAGAGCATACGCCCGAAAAAATAGCCCACGGCGCTGAACTGGCCGACGGAGGCGGGCGTCGCGGTCTGCCAGGCCGCATCGCAATCGTCCAGGGGCGTCTTGGACGAGACCCTGGGGACGGTGAACATCCGAATGCCGGGGTACATGCCCGCATCGGCGATGGCATCGACCGCCCCCTCGACGGGTTGGAACATGAATCCGCTCACAGGCATCTCCATGTTGGACTGTCCCGAGCAGACCCACACTTCGCCCAGCATCACGTTGTCAAGCACGACCTCCTTGCCGTCGCTGACGGTCACGGTATAGGGGCCTCCGGCTTCGCCCGTGGCGATTTTCATCGCCCACCTGCCCTCAGCGTCGGCCTTGGCGTCGTACGTGCGACCGTCCCACGAGGCGGTGAGCAGCACCCGGCTGCGGGGCGATGCCTCGCCCCAGAAATTCACTTCCGTATTGCGTTGCAGCACCATATTGCTTCCGAGCAGAGCCGGAAGTTTCACTTCGGCTTCCGCCTGCACAGCCAGCAACAAGACCACTGCGGCTAAAGAAAATCGTTTCATAGTTTGGGATTATTTGTCGGTTTGCTCTTTTTCAATGACAATATTATCGCAGTTCCGGGTGATAAAGTTACGTTTTTCCCCGGATAAAACGGGATAATCATCGGTATATTCGATTACATTGTCCTGCGTGAACACGAACCCGTCGACACAGTAGA
>CALLSU010000001.1:0-1178 GCA_938011935.1 uncultured Collinsella sp. | reverse complement strand
ATTCGTCTGTTCGTGCGTGACTCTGTTACGGTCTCGGGCCGTCCGTTCGAGCGTGTCGTCGGCCTGGACGTGACGGAATACGCACACGCCTACGACCGCTTGGCGCAAGCCAACCACCTGCTTGAGCTTGCGGGCCAAGAGCTCCAGTCCCAGATCGAAGAAGTTAAAAAGGTTGCCGACAATGCGGCCTACCTACGCATGCGCGCCCGCGTTCACGATGTGATCGGGCAGCGCCTGTCCATTCTTCATCGCTATTTGGAGGAGGGGCGTCTGGACGATGAGTCGCTCGAGCAGATTGACCCGTTGCTGCGCTCAATCGCCGCCGATTTGCGCAGTGGCGGCGCCAGCGAGCCTGCAGAGCAGCTGGGCGATATCGTCCATGCTTTTGGCCTGGTGAGCGTGCAGATCGATGTTGAGGGTGCGCTGCCTGAGGACGCGCGTGTCGCCGCCGCATTTTTGCAGATTATCCGCGAGGCCTCGACCAATGCCACCAAGCATGCTCAGGCGCATCGGGTCCACGTGCGTCTGTGGCAGGAGGGGACGGATGCTGGCGCCGTCGCGTGCATGACGATTTCTAACGACGGGTCCCCGGCCCCCGTATCGTATCGCGAGGGAACGGGTATCCCTGGTATGAGGCATGTCGCGCAAAATCTGGATGGCAGCCTAGAGGTCCACGCCGCCCCACCCTTTACGCTTACGGTATCCATTCCGCTTACGCCCAACGCTGCTGTTCGGAGGAGAAGCTCATGATTCGCGTCCTTATAGTCGAAGACCAGGCCATTCTGCGCGCTCAAGGAGCGCCCGGACATGATACTGATGGACGTATGCACCGAGCATGATTCCAACGGCATCGTGGCGGCGGCGCGTATCAAGGAGCAGCTGCCCGAGTGTCGCATCATTATCATGACCGGTATGCCCGAGATCACATTTGTCGATCAAGCTCGCGAGGCGGGCGTCGATAGCTTTGTGTACAAGAACGTCGGTATCGACGAGCTGTTCGCCGTGATGCGCTCCACGCTGGCGGGCTATTGCACGTTTCCCAAGCCGCCCGAGAGCATTTTTTCGGGCACGGCGGCTCTCGACGATGTCGAGCTGTCGATTTTGCGCCTTGCCTGCGAGGGCAAAAGCCGTCGCGAGATTGCGGCCGAGCTGTTTATGAGCGAGGGCACCATCAAGCG